>NZ_JABXGG010000011.1:0-188154 GCF_022627875.1 Herbaspirillum sp. C7C8 | reverse complement strand
GCAGCAGAGAAACGAGATTATGTAGCAGTTTGTTTATCGCGTCAACTACTTTTTTGCGATTCGTTTTAAATTTTTTCGTCTCGCTTAACTTCCGCTTTGACTACTTCCAATTTAAAACGCCCTACAACCTGCTTCACACCTCCTTGCTTCGCCCACCTTCGTCGCTTTGTTTTTCAACTTCGCTTCGTGTGTCGCGTCAGCAGGGGGCGAACTATAGCAATGCCCTCCACACCACGCAAGCACTTTTTGAAAAATAATTGAAAATAATTTAGCAAGAGCGCTCCACGCGCTTTCAAGATTCGCTCAAGGCCCTTTACCGGCGCAGGTTTCCAGCCGATATGAAGAAATGCGAAATCATTCAGAAAAAAGGGCCGCCCTGACGGGCGGCCCTTTTTACAACCTCAAAAGAGAAGTGATCAAGCGTTCTTGAACACCGCTGGTCGCTTTTCCAGGAAGGCTTTCATGCCCTCCTTCTGATCTTCGGTCGCAAAGCAACTATAGAAGAGCGCCCTTTCATACTTCATCCCCTCCGACAAGGTGGTCTCATAGGCCCGGTTGACCGAGTCCTTCACCATCATGGCCACCTGCCGCGGCATTTCGGTAATGGTCACCGCTGCGGCCATGGCTTCATCCATCAGCTTGTCGGCCGGGACGATGCGCGAAACCAGCCCGGCGCGCTCAGCCTCCTGGGCATCCATCATCCGGGCAGTCAGCGCCAGGTCCATGGCCTTGGACTTGGACACCGCCCGCGGCAGACGCTGCGTACCGCCCGCCCCCGGGATGATCCCCAGCTTGATCTCCGGTTGGCCGAACTTGGCATTGTCGGCAGCGATGATGAAGTCGCACATCATCGCCAGCTCGCAGCCGCCACCCAGCGCATAACCCGCCACCGCCGCAATGACCGGCTTGCGGATGCGACGCAGGGTTTCCCAGTTGCGGGTGATGAATTCGCCGTTGAAGACATCCATATAGTCAAACCCGGCCATCACGCTGATATCGGCCCCTGCCGCAAAGGCCTTTTCGCTGCCGGTCACGATGATGCAGCCGATCTCGTCCTGAGCATCAAAGGCCAGCAAGGCCGTACCGAGCTCGCTCATCAGGTCGTCGCTGAGCGCATTGAGCGCCTTGGGACGGTTCAGGCGAATCAGGCCAACCTTGTCATGGGTCTCGACCAGGATGTTCTCAAAGCTCATAGTGGGTCTCCTTCTTATGAATGAATCGGCAATCCGTCCGGGCGTGGCAACCACGGCACGGCAAAGCGCAAGAATAAGCCAAAAATAATGTGTCGGTCCGACCTGGCGCAATGACTGGCAAGAATTTCATGCGGGCAAGGCACCACGGGGCTATATTGGAGTCATCCCCTTGGCGCCACCGGCGCCTTCCCTATGTCTATAAAAGGAGGCCTTCATGTTCAAGACCATACTCGTGCCCACCGACGGCTCGGACCGCTCGGAAAAGGCCATTGCCACCGCCATCGACTACGCCAGGAACAGCGGTGCCCGCATCATCGGCATCTCGGTGGCCGAGCCCTACCCCTTCTCGCCGCTGGCCGAAAGCTCGATGGCCATCGATCCCGCCTTGTATGAAGAAAACGTCAAGACCCTGGCCGCACAGCACATCAAGCGCATCGAGGACGCCGCAGCGGCCGCCGGCGTACCCTGCCAGACCGAGATCGTGATGTCCTTCAATCCCGATGAAGAGATCATCAAGGCCGCGCAGCTCCATGGCTGCGACGCCATCTTCATGGCCTCCCATGGTCGCAGCGGACTGTCGCGCATCTTCTTGGGCAGCAAGACCCAAAAGGTACTGACCCACTCGACCATTCCGGTGCTGGTGCTGCGCTGATCCGGCCTCCCTCAGCAAGAAAAGCCTGATCCCTCGACAGGATCAGGCTTTTCTTTTGCTTTCTTGCCGAAGAGAAACCAGAAAAATCAGTTACCCCCGCGCGGCACCATGCCCTTGGGCAGCAACACCCACATCATGCCGCGCTGCTTCATGGCGCCGGCGCGATCCTCGGCTTCGTCGCCAAAGCCCCAGAAATAGTCGGCCCGCACCACGCCACGGATGGCACCGCCCGTATCCTGGGCCACCACCAGGCGCTGCAACGGACGGTCACTGTTGGGCAAGGTGGTCGAGAGGAATACCGGCGCACCCAGCGGTACATGCTGCGGATCGATCGCAATCGAGCGCTGCGGCGTCAGCGGGATGCCTTGCGCGCCCTTGGGCCCCTTGGAGGGGTCCGGCAACTTCTCTTCCTTGAAGAAAACGTAGCTGGGGTTGGCATTGAGCAACTCTTCCTTGCGCGAGGGATTGGCGCGCACCCAGGCCTTGATGTTCTGGGCCGATGCCTGCGACAGCTCCATCTCGCCCTTGTCCACCAGATAGCGTCCGATCGACTTGTAGGGACGGCCATTCTGGTCCGCGTAAGCCAGGCGGATGGTCTCGCGCGACTCCGGCAGATAGACGCGGCCGGAACCTTGCACCTGCAGGAAGAAGGCCTCTACCGGGTCATCCACCCAGACGATTTCCTTGCCGGCCAGACTATTGCCCTGCATCAACTCGGCGCGGGTCGGGTAAGGCACGACCTTGCGTCCGACCACCTTGCCGCGCAGCCGCAGGTTCTTCAGTTCGGGATAGACACCGGCCATGTCGATGGTCAGCAGGTCGTCCGGCGCCTGGTACAGCGGGGTCTGATAAGGTCCGCTACGACGACGCGAACCACGCAGCAGCGGCTCGTAATAGCCGGTCACCAGTCCGGTATCGGTGCCATCGGGATTGAACAGTTGCCAGGGGGTGAAATAGGTCTCGAAATACTGGCGCAGGAAACCCAGGTCATTGGCATTGACCTGCTGGGCTGCGGCACAGGCTGCACGCCACTCAGGCTTGCGGATCATCACCGAGCAGGAGGACTGCACCGCCGGCCAGGCTTCGCGCAGGTCGTCGTTGTTCCAGCCGGGCAATTGTTCGAAGGTCGCGGCGCGCATGGCGGGACCTGGCTGAGCGACCGGCCTGGGCGCAGGCTGGCCGGGGGGTGGCGTGGTCAGCGGGGTAGTCTGGCAGGCTGCCAGCAGGACGGCGACCGAGACCGCCATTGCGGGTACACTGAGGCGCCGCAGCGCCGAAAGTTTGGCAAAACGATTCAATGACATCGGAGACAAATTCATGTTGTGGTTGATCCTGGAGGCTTGCGCCGCCTTCTTCGCCCTGGTTTTCATCGTCTGGTGGACCATGTTCTCAGGTCGCAAGGAACACAATGGCCGCCCCGTCAGCGCCAGACAAAAAGAGCAGCAGAAACGACAGCAAGCGCGAGAGACGACAGACAACGACCCGCGCTGAAAAATCCGCCGCCCGGTTTCAGGAAGGAAAATTCAGTGCAAAGTGCGCGGCAGCGACAGCACGAACTCGGGAATGCGCACGTCGAACTGCTCGCCGTCCTCGGCCACGCAAAAATATTCACCATACATGCTGCCCTGGGGGGTCTTGAGCGAGGTCCCGCTGGTGTATTCGAACTGCTCCCCCGGCTGCAGGAAGGGCTGGTGCCCGACCACGCCCAGCCCGCGCACTTCCTGCACGTGGTTGTTGGCGTCGGTGATGACCCAGTGGCGCGAGATCAGTTGTGCCGGGACGGTACCGCTGTTGACGATGCTGATCGCATAGGCGAACACGTAGTGCGAACGCGATGGATCGGATTGTTCCTCCAGGTACTGGGTCTTGACCGTCACCGTGAACTCATACGCTGCCATGGGATTTCCTGTGTTGTTGCCGTGTTGTGAAGGGAGCTGCCGCCGTGCCTGCCCCTGGGGCATCCGCGCGACCACCCCGGATTGCACACGAATTCAGCAAGCAGCGCAAGCCGATGCGTTTCGTGTGATCCCCGGGGACTGGATCGCCAGCTCATCGGCCGGTCCGGTGCGCAGCACAGCAAGGTAGAATAGCGGTTTTGCCGCCTCCGCGCCTGTGCCCGGAGGGCAAGCGTCGATTCAGCCATCCTTTCTTTACAGCCATGCCGACCTACCGTATCGCTCCCAGCATTCTCTCCGCCGATTTTGCCCGCCTGGGTGAAGAAGTGCGCAATGTCGTCGCCGCCGGCGCCGATTTCATCCACTTCGACGTGATGGACAACCACTACGTCCCCAACCTGACCATCGGCCCGCTGGTGTGCGAAGCCATCCGCCCGCACGTGCAGGTGCCCATCGACGTGCACCTGATGGTCAAGCCCGTGGACCGCATCATCCCCGACTTCGCCAAGGCCGGCGCCAACCTCATCACCTTCCACCCGGAAGCCTCCGAGCACATCGACCGCTCCCTGCAACTGATCCGCGACAACGGCTGCAAGGCCGGCCTGGTGTTCAACCCCGGCACACCGCTGCACTACCTGGACCACGTGATGGACAAGCTGGACATGGTCCTGATCATGTCCGTCAACCCCGGTTTCGGCGGCCAGTCCTTCATTCCGGAAGCCTTGAAGAAGATCGCCGAAGTGCGCCGTCGCATCGATGAATCCGGCCGCGACATCCTGCTGGAAGTCGATGGCGGCATCAAGGTCGAGAACATCGCCGCCGCCGCCCGCGCCGGTGCAGACACCTTTGTCGCCGGTTCGGCCATCTTCGGCAAACCGGACTACAAGGCCGTCATCGACGCCATGCGCGCCGAACTGGCCCAAGTCTGATCTCCCACCCCTTCGCCAGACGCACAAACTACGAGGTTTCCAGGGCATATGAAGAATCTGACCAATATCAAGGCCGCCATCATCGACCTCGACGGTACCATGCTGGATACGGCGGCCGACTTCCATGTAGCGGTCAACCGCATGCGTGAAGAATTGGGACTGACGCCCCTGTCCCAGGAAACCATCGTCAACTTCGTCGGCAAGGGCACCGAGAACCTGATCCGCCGCGTGCTGGCCGTGGATTATGCCGAGGATGAGGCGGCGCAGTACTTCCAGCAGGCGCTTGATAGCTATACCGAGCACTACCTGGCCATCAACGGTGACTATTCCTCGCTCTACCCGGGCGTGGTCGAGGGCCTGCAAGCCCTGCGCGGCAAGGGCCTACGCCTGGCCTGCGTGACCAACAAACCGCTGGCCTTCGCCTTGCCGCTGCTGCAGAAGAAGGGCCTGCGCGACTTCTTCGAGATCGTCTATGGCGGCGATTCCTTCCCCAAGAAGAAGCCCGATCCCATGCCCCTGCTGCAGGTCTGCCAGGATTTCGCCCTGGAAGCGGCCCAGGTGGTGGCCATCGGCGACTCCAGCAACGATGCCCAGGCCGCCCGCGCGGCGGGATGCCGTGTCCTGAATGTTCCGTATGGATACAACCACGGTGAATCTATACACGACGTCGATTCGGATGGTATAGTTTCGACGCTTGTAGAAGCAGCGCAGCAAATCTCGGTGGACTGACACCCTGTCAGCTCACCGGTCGATAGACCGAAGATCCAACCGCGACCCCACATCAATGTTTCGCAACAACAAACGTACCGCTCAACCGACAGCCGCCCCTGAGGCCTGGCTGTGGCGACGCTGGCAATTCCAGGCTCTGTAAATGACGCCTGGACCTGGCCGCCCCTGCGTGCCGGGTCGTTTGTTGTAGTACCCGCATCCCCCGTATTTCCCTTAACGACACCGCTGACGAGAGTCCGCAGCTGTCCACGGTCATCGTGTGCATCGCGCATTGCGCCTGCGCACCGCCGGTGGGCAGGCCTGCGTACCCTACAATGGCGGTCTGGAGTGAAACATGACCGAACTCGAATTCAAATCGCTGGCCGCCGAAGGCTATAACCGCATCCCCCTGATCGCCGAAGCCTTCGCCGACCTGGAAACGCCGCTCACGCTCTATCTCAAGCTGGCCCAGAGCCACAACACCGGCAAGAACACCTTCCTGCTGGAGTCCGTGGTGGGGGGCGAGCGCTTCGGCCGCTATTCCTTCATCGGCCTGCCTGCCTCGACCAAGATCCGCTGCAGCGGCAAGCAGATCGAAGTGCTGAAGAATGACGTGGTGATCGAAACTGCCGAAGGCAATGCGCTGGAATTCATCGCCCAGTACCAGTCCCGCTTCAAGGTCGCCATCCGCCCCGGCATGCCGCGCTTCTGCGGCGGCCTGGCCGGCTACTTCGGCTATGACGCCGTGCGCTACATCGAAAAGCGCCTGGAAGACAGCGCGCCCAAGGACACCCTGGGCCTGCCCGACATCCAGCTGCTGCTGACCGAAGAGCTGGCCGTCATCGACAATCTCTCGGGCAAGCTCTACCTGATCGTCTACGCCGACCCCAGCCAGCCGGAAGCCTTCTCCCGTGGCCGCCAGCGCCTGCGCGACCTGCGCGCCATGCTGCGACGACCGGCCGATGCGCCCGTCACCACCGGTTCGGTGCGTACCGAGACCATCCGCGAATTCCCCAAGGACGAATATCTGAAAGCCGTGGCCCGCGCCAAGGAATACGTGATGGCCGGCGACCTGATGCAGGTGCAGATCGGCCAGCGTCTGAAGAAATCCTATGTGGATTCGCCGCTGATGCTGTACCGCGCACTGCGCTCGCTGAACCCCTCGCCTTACATGTACTTCTACAACTTCGGCGACATGCAGATCGTCGGCGCCTCGCCCGAAATTCTGGTGCGCAACGAATCCATCGGCGAAGGCCAGAAGAAGATCACCATCCGCCCGCTGGCCGGCACCCGCCCGCGCGGCTCCACCATCGAGCGCGATGAACAGCTGGCCCGCGAACTGCTGGCCGATCCCAAGGAAATCGCCGAACACGTGATGCTCATCGACCTGGCCCGCAACGACATCGGCCGCATCGCTACCACCGGCAGCGTCAAGGTCACCGACCAGATGGTGATCGAAAAATATTCCCACGTGCAGCACATCGTCTCCAACGTCGAGGGCATCCTGAAACCCGGCATGTCCAACCTCGATGTATTGAAGGCCACCTTCCCCGCCGGCACGCTCTCGGGCGCCCCCAAGGTGCGCGCGATGGAAATCATCGATGAACTGGAACCGACCAAGCGCGGCATCTATGGTGGCGCCTGCGGCTATCTCTCCTTCGGCGGCGAGATGGATGTGGCCATTGCCATCCGTACCGGCGTCATCAAGGATGGCACGCTGTATGTGCAGGCCGCTGCCGGCATCGTGGCCGACTCGGTGCCGGAAATGGAATGGGAAGAAACCGAAAACAAGGCGCGCGCCGTACTGCGCGCTGCTGAACAAGTGCAAGATGGCCTGGACGGAGAAATCTAAATGCTGCTGATGATCGACAACTACGACTCCTTCACCTACAACCTGGTGCAATATTTTGGCGAGCTGGGCGAAGAGGTGCTGACCATCCGCAATGACGAGATCACGCTGGATGACATCAAGACACTGAACCCCGAGCGCATCTGCCTCTCCCCCGGCCCCTGCAGCCCGAAGGAAGCCGGCATCTGCGTGGATCTGCTCAAGGAATTCTCGGGCAAGCTGCCCATCCTGGGCGTCTGCCTGGGCCACCAGGCCATCGGTGAAGCCTTCGGCGGCAACATCATCCGCGCCAAGCAGGTCATGCACGGCAAGACTTCCAGGATCGCGCACACTGGTGTGGGCGTCTTCAAGGACCTGCCCACGCCTTACACGGTGATCCGCTACCACTCGCTGGCCATCGAACGCGCCACTCTGCCGGATTGTCTGGAAGTGACCGCCTGGACTGACGATGGCGAGATCATGGGCGTGCGCCACAAGGAGTTCGATCTGCAAGGCGTGCAGTTCCACCCCGAGTCCATCCTCTCCGAGCACGGCCACGCCCTGCTCAAGAACTTCCTGAGCGGCAGCGCCCACGGCTGAGACCATCACACAAGACGAGACACAATATGCCCATCACTCCGCAAGAAGCGCTGCTGCGCTGTATCGAACATCGCGAAATCTTCCACGATGAAATGCTGACCCTGTTCCGCCAGATCATGAGCGGCGAGATGTCGCCGGTGATGATCGCGGCTCTCACCATGGGCCTGCGCGTGAAGAAGGAAAGCATCGGCGAGATCGCCGCCGCCGCGCAAGTCATGCGCGAATTCGCTACCAAGGTGCCGATGGCCGACACCACCGGCCTGCTCGACATCGTCGGCACCGGCGGCGATGGCGCGCATACCTTCAATATCTCCACGGCTTCCATGTTCGTGGCCGCTGCCGCCGGTGCGCGCGTGGCCAAGCATGGCGGGCGCAGCGTATCGTCCTCGTCCGGCAGCGCCGACGTGCTCGAAGCCCTGGGAGCAGACATCAACCTGCAACCCGAGCAGGTGGCGCAATCGATCGCCCAGTCCGGTATCGGCTTCATGTTCGCCCCCAACCACCACGCCGCCATGAAGCACGCCGCGCCGGTGCGCAAGGAGCTGGGCGTGCGCACCATCTTCAACATCCTCGGTCCGCTGACCAATCCGGCCGGCGCACCCAATATCCTCATGGGCGTGTTCCACCCCGATCTGGTGGGCATCCAGGTACGCGTGCTGCAACGCCTGGGCGCACAGCATGCCATCGTGGTCTGGGGTCGCGACAACCTCGACGAAGTCACGCTGGGCGGCGCCACCATGGTGGGCGAACTGGTCAACGGCGAGATCCGCGAATATGAGATCCATCCGGAAGACTTTGGCCTGTCCATGTTTGCCAGCCGCAACTTGCAGGTCGGCAATGCCACCGAATCGAAGGAGAAGATCTTCGAAGCCCTGCGCGGGGAACCCGGTCCGGTGCACGACATCGTAGTCATCAATGCTGCCACGGCCCTGTACGCGGCAGGTGTGGCAACCTCGATTGCCGAGGGGCTGGCCACTGCGCGCGCCACCATCGCCTCGGGCGCTGCCCGTGCCAAGCTGGACCAGTTCGTGCAGGTCACGCGCCAGCTCGGCGGCAAACACTGAAACCGACAAGGAGCCCCATGTCCGACATTCTCAACAAGATCCTCGACGTCAAGGCCGAGGAAGTGCGCCTGGCCAAGAAGCAGCGCGACCTCGCCAGCCTGCGCCGCGATGTGGAAACCGACAGCGAATTGCGCTCCGAACTGCGCAATTTCGAAGAGAGCCTGCGCGGCAAGATCGCCAGCGGTCAGGCCGGCGTGATTGCCGAAGTCAAGAAGGCCTCGCCCTCCAAGGGTGTGATCCGTCCCGACTTCAAGCCGGCCGAGATCGCCGTGAGCTATGCCGAACATGGCGCGGCCTGCCTGTCGGTACTGACCGATGAACAATTCTTCCAGGGCTCGCCGGACTACCTCAAGGCGGCGCGCGCCGCGTGTGCCCTGCCGGTGCTGCGCAAGGATTTCATGATGGATCATTACCAGATCTATCAGGCCCGCTCCTGGGGGGCGGACGCCATCCTGCTGATCGTGGCCGCACTGGACCATGGCCTGATGGCCGACCTGGAAGCCTGTGCCCATGAACTGGGCATGAGCGTGCTGGTGGAAGTCCATGACCAGGCCGAACTGGAAGCCGCCTTGAAACTGAAGACACGTCTGTTGGGCATCAACAACCGCAACCTGCGCACCTTCGAGACCACGCTGGACACCACCCTGAACCTGCTGCCGCGCATCCCGCCGGAAAAGCTGGTGGTGACCGAATCGGCCATCGCCACCCCGGATGACGTCAAGCGCATGCGCGATGCCGACGTCCATGCTTTCCTGGTTGGTGAAGCTTTCATGCGCGCCCCCGAACCGGGGGTGGAACTGGCGCGGCTGTTCGCCTGATTGCATCGCTCAAGAAAAAACCTCGCCCGGCATGTGCCGGCGCGAGGTTTTTTTCATGCGGGCCCGGCGCTTAACGCTTGCCTTGCGCAGCGCGCATGCCGCCACCGATATTGCTGCCGGCGTCCCGTGCCAAGCCGCGATAGCCCATCACCGAGATCAATGTCACTACACCGGCCATCGCAAAGGCCCACTGGAAATCGCCCAACGTGAAATGCGCGCCGCTGGCATCGATCTCCTCGCCCCGCAGCGCCGCCGCGATCCGCAAGGCCAGCGCACCGAAGGCGATGCCCATCCCGATGGTCATCTGCTGCGCCACGCTCCAGAGCGTACTGGCCGAGGATTTGCGGGCATCGCTGATATCCGCATAGGCCAGCGTGGCCAAGGTAGAGAACTGCATCGACCGCGACAGCCCATAACAGAAGATCACCCCCAGGATCACCGGCAGCGGTGTGCCTGGCGTGAGCAGTCCGCAGGCGATGATGAGGCAACCCGCCATCGCTGCGTTATTGACCGCCACGCTGCGGAAACCGAAGCGCTGCAGGATGCGCGTGGTGAACGCCTTCATGCCAAGGTTGCCGAGCGCAGTGGCCAGCAGCAGCAAACCCGACTGGAAGGCGGTCAGGCCGAAACCGATCTGGAACATCAGCGGCATCAGGTAAGGCACCGCATCCACGCCGATACGCGTGAGCGAACCGGTCAGCACCGTCACCGAATAGGTCGGGATACGCAGACTGGAAAAATCCAGCAGCGGATGTTCGATGCGCTGCATGTGGCGCCACGCACAGTAGCCGAGCACCACGCCCAGCGCCACGAAGCCGAGCGCCACCTTGATGTTGGATTCCATATGGCTGGCGATCTCGGTACCATACAGCAGCGAAGTCAGCGCCGCCCCCGAGAGCAGGAAACCGATCACATCCAGCGGCCGCTTGCTGTGACCATGTTCATTGCGCACCACCCGCATCACGGCAATGAAGGCAGCAATCCCGAACGGGACGTTCATCAGGAAGATCCAGTGCCACGACGCATAGGTGGTGATGAAGCCACCGATGGAAGGCCCCACTACCGGTGCCACGATGGCCGGCCAGGTGATGGTGGCGATGGCTTTCATCAGCCTGTCCTTGCCGGTGCTGCGCACCACGATCATGCGCCCGACCGGCACCATCATTGCTCCACCCAACCCTTGCAGCACACGCGCGGCGGTGAACTGCCACACATTCTGCGAGTAACCGCACAGCACGGATGCCAGCGTGAAGATGGCAATGGCCATGCCGAATACGGTGCGCGAACCGAAGCGATCGGCCACCCAGCCACTGATGGGAATGAAGACGGCCAGGGTCAGCATGTAAGCCGTCATGCCCAGGCTCAGTTCATTGGGTCCGACCCCGAAGGATTGCGCCATCTGCGGCAAGGCAGTGGCGATGATGGTGGTATCGAGATACTCCATGAAGAAGGTCGCCGCCACGATATAGGGCAGCATGCGCACACGTGCGTCGGACAGCTTGTTGTCGTTGGTTCCCACGTTCTCTGCCTCTGCTTTTCTGGTCACCCATGCGAAACGCCGGCATGTGCCGGCGCTTTGCTTGGAGAAATGATTTGACCCATTTATATCAATAGAATCTGAGCAGGTGCATCAACAACTGCACCACGATGATGCCGCCGATCAGCCCGCCACCGAAATACACGATCACGCCCAGCAGCATGTTAGTGCGGCGCTGTTCAGTCAGGAGCTTGCGGATCAGTTCGGTATTGTGCGACTGGCCTTCGCCTTCGGTATAGCGCGTCAGTGCCTGGTGCGCCAGGCGCGGCAGTTCGGGCAGCAGGCGGCTGTAGCGCGGCACTTCCACCTTGAGCTGTTCGACGAACCCGCGCCAGCCGATCTGCTCGCTCATCCAGCGTTCGAGATACGGCTTGGCGGTCTTCCACAGATCCAGGTCGGGATCGAGCTGGCGCCCCAGTCCTTCGACATTGAGCAGGGTCTTCTGCAACAGCACCAGTTGCGGCTGCACTTCCACGTTGAAACGGCGCGAGGTCTGGAACAGGCGCAACAACACCTGGCCGAAGGAAATGTCCTTCAGGGGACGATCGAAGATCGGTTCGCAGCAAGCACGTACTGCCGCTTCCAGCTCATCGACGCGGGTATCCTTGGGGGCCCAGCCGGATTCGATGTGGGCCTCGGCCACGCGCTTGTAGTCGCGACGGAAGAAGGCCAGGAAATTCTGCGACAGGTAATCCTTGTCGAAATCATTGAGCGTGCCGACGATGCCGAAGTCCAGCGCGATATAGCGACCAAAGCTCTCCGGGGCCACCGACACCAGGATGTTGCCGGGGTGCATGTCGGCATGGAAGAAGCCATCGCGAAACACCTGGGTGAAGAAAATCTCCACGCCATCGCGCGAGAGCTTGGACAGATCGACCCCTTCGGCGCGCAGGCGCTCGGTCTGCGAAATGGGGATGCCAACCATGCGCTCCATGACGATGACCGAAGGTGAACAATAATCCCAATACATCTCCGGCACCATCAACAACGTCGACTCGGCGAAGTTGCGGCGCAGCTGGCTGGCGTTGGCGGCCTCACGCATGAGGTCCAGTTCATCGTGCAGGTACTTGTCGAACTCACCCACCACTTCCTTGGCCTTCAGGCGGCGGCCATCGGCCCACAGGCGCTCCAGCCAGTCGGCGGCCACGTGCATCAGGCCGATGTCATGATCGATGATGTCGCGCATGCCGGGGCGCAGCACCTTGACGGCCACATGCTTGCCATCCTTCAAGGTGGCGAAGTGGACCTGGGCAATCGAGGCCGAGGCCACCGGAGTGCGCTCGAAGCTGGCGAAGAGCTGGTCCGGATGCGCACCCAGCGACTTCTCGATCTGCTTGATCGCCAGTTCCGAATCGAAGGGCGGCACGCGGTCCTGCAACAGGGTCAGCTCATTGGCGATGTCGGGGGGCATCAGGTCGCGCCGGGTCGAGAGCACCTGGCCGAACTTGATGAAGATGGGGCCGAGGTCTTCCAGCGCACGGCGCAAACGCTCACCGCGCGGCGCAGACAGATCGCGCCAGAAGAAGATGCGGTTGGTGATGCGGGCGATGCGCGGCGGCGCGAATTCGGAGGCGATGATTTCATCCAGACCATAGAGAATGGCCACACGGATGATCTTGAGCAGACGCAGGGAACGCAGCAGCATTTAACGACGCTCCAGTTTCTCGATGCGCTTGGACAAGCGTTCCAGGTCGTCACGCAGGCGCACGACATCGGCGGAAAAGTCCTGCAACTGGCGGGGGCGGATCAGCATCGGTTGTTCTTCCAGGAAATACTCGGCAAGGTTTTCGGTCAGCTTGCGGCCGCTGGTGCGGGCGGTCTCGAACAGGTCGCGCGCACCGGAGACGATGCGGGTGGCGGCGACATCGCCGAGCACGCGGGAGAGATCATCCTCGGCATCCCAGCGCAGCTTCTGGCTCAGTTGAGAAATCGCATTGGCGAAGTCGGCATCGCCTTCCAGCTTGACGTAGGAAACCGCGCGCTCGCGGTTGGCGGCAATGAGCGGCAGGTCGGAGAGCTTCAGGCGGATGGTGACATCGGCCACGGCAGCAGCCGGCACCTCCTGCAGGTAGCCGTCAGCGGTGACGCTCAAGCGCAGCTGCATGACACCGGTATCGATGCAGGCCACCTTGCCGGCATGGGTGATGAGCGTCTCGCGCGCCCACGGCTCCTGTGCCAGCAGGTGGTTGATCACTGCCGCGGCAGGTTTCATCGGATC
The DNA here is from genome assembly GCF_022627875.1 of Herbaspirillum sp. C7C8. Taxonomy (NCBI): domain Bacteria; kingdom Pseudomonadati; phylum Pseudomonadota; class Betaproteobacteria; order Burkholderiales; family Oxalobacteraceae; genus Herbaspirillum; species Herbaspirillum sp. C7C8. The sequence goes on along the minus strand of NZ_JABXGG010000011.1, from coordinate 174,712 downwards.
GAGGCCGGAGGCAAGAGTGGACGGATCGGGCAGCACGGACATGGATTCCAGAATCGGGGTGGATCAGAGCGGGTCGGACTGACCCGGTTGACTGCGTTGGAGGGCAAGCAATTCCCCTCCACAAAAACAAAACCGCCCGCAAAAACCGGGCGGTTTCAAGTGTACCAGCTTGGCGCCCCGGCAAGGTCCGGGCACTGCAGCTTGCTTGATCCAGCGCGCCTTCGGCACGCCTCAAACCTGCTGGATACCGGCCAGCACCCAACCACCGCTGCCGTTGAGCGGCTTGGAGAGGTTCCAGATCTCGGCGAAGGGTTCGGCCGAGGCATCCGGCGCTTCCTTGATGAGGCCCTGGAAGCGGACCGTGGCCAGGTAATCGAAGGCCATGGTCTCGATGCCCAGCAGTTGCGCATCGAGCTGCACGACATCGGTGGCATTGGGCGCGGCCCCCCGTTCGGTCAACTGCATGCGCAGTTCGGCGAACATCTCGGGCGTGGTGAACTCGCGGATATCGTTGACATCGGCGCGGTCCCAGGCGGCCTGCAGGCGAATGAAATAGGTCTTGGCATTGCGCACGAAGCCGGCCGTATCGAAGCCTTCCGGAATACCCCACTGCTGGATCTGTACCGGCTGGGCCGTCGCGCCGTAGCCGCTGCCTTGCAGGGCGGTGGGCGGCGGGTTGATGTCGCGCAGGCCGGAACCGATTTCCGGGGTGGCCCCGGCGGCGCTGCCGATGGGACTGACGCGCGGCATCGGTGCGGCATAAGCCGGATTGTTGTTCTGCGCCTCACGACCACGGGCGAACAGGCGGATCAGGAAGATCACCGCCGCGCACAGCAGCGCGATCGTCAAGAGCGAGCCCAACATGCCGCCGAGCGCACCACCAATACCGAAGTGCGACATCAGCGCACCGAGGCCGAAGCCCAGCAACGCACCGCCCAGCATGTTGCGCCAGGGACTGGCGGGCCTGGGCATGGGCGCGCTTTGCGGTGTGGCGGCAGGCGCCGAGGGACGATAGGGTGTGGCTGACGGCTGGTTGTAGGAGGGAGAGGACGGCGCCGCCTGGCGCGAGTAATGGGAGGATTGCTTGCCGAAGGAACCGCCACCGCCCAGGCGCCGCGCCTCGGCGGGCGACATGATGAGCGACAGCGATGTGATCGACAACAGCAGTGCGAGCAGTATTTTTTTCATGGCCTTGCCTCTTGTGGATGATGCCGGAGCAACGGGCCGTCGAGGGAGAACGTATCCGCAGATCCGGAGCAATCATTGTCGCCGGGCAGAATTAAGCCAGCCTTAATGCTGCTGCGCCCAGCATTCATTACATCTTAATGCCCGTATGCAGCGCGGCCACACCGGCAGTCAGGTTGAAGTACTGCACGCGGTCCAGTCCGGCCTGTTCCATCATCTGCTTCAGGGTTTCCTGGTCGGGGTGCATGCGGATCGATTCAGCCAGGTAGCGATAGCTGTCGGCATCGTTGGCGACCTTCTTGCCCAGCCACGGCAGGACCGAGAAGGAATAGACGTCATAGGGTTTCTTGAGCGGCTCCCAGACCTTGGAGAATTCCAGCACCAGCAGCTTGCCGCCAGGTTTCAGTACGCGGCGCATTTCAGCCAGGGCGGCATCCTTGTGGGTCATGTTGCGCAGGCCGAAGGCCACCGAGACGCGGTCGAAATAATTGTCCGGGAAGGGCAGCTTCTCCGCATCGCACAGCATGGTGGGCGTGACGATGCCCTTGTTGAGCAGGCGATCACGGCCCACGCGCAACATGGATTCATTGATGTCGGTGAGCCAGACTTCGCCGCTCGGACCGGCCTGCCTGGCGAAGACCTTGGAGAGGTCACCGGTGCCACCGGCGATGTCGAGCACCTTGAAGCCCGGACGCACGCCGGCCTGGGCGATGGTGAAGGCTTTCCAGATGCGGTGCAGGCCCGCCGACATGAAGTCGTTCATCACATCGTACTTGGCAGCGACGGAGTGGAACACTTCCGCGACCTTGCGGACCTTCTCTTCTTCTTTGACGGTTTCGTAACCGAAATGGGTGGTGTTGGTCATGGCTGGGCCTGTAACAATGAAGACGACATTATAAGAGACGGGCCCGCGCAGAGCTTGCCCTGGATCAGCAGGAGGCGCTACGGATCAGCGCAGTTCAGTGCGCATGGCCACAAGCATGGCCACCGCTGGCCTCGGGCTGATGATCGCGCCCGCTGTCGCGCGTGAAGCCGGCCGCTTCCAGCTTTTGCAGATAGGCTTCCCACATCGCGGCCTGGTCACGGCCGAGCTGGTAGAGGTAATCCCAGGTGAAGATGCCGCTGGCATGGCCGTCCGAGAACAGCGGTTTGACGCCGTAGTTGCCGACCGGTTCGATGCCGTGGATCTCGACATCGCGCTTGCCGGTCTGCAGCACTTCCTGACCCGGCCCGTGGCCGCGCACTTCGGCCGAAGGCGAATAGACGCGCATCAGTTCGAAGGGCAAGGAAAACATCACACCATCATCGAACTCGACTTCGACCACGCGCGAGCGCTTGCGCACCTTGAAGGACACCGGAACCGGAGAAGACGGGGCGCTCATGGGCTCTCCCTTGAAATTCGTAAGAAGAAATGCAAACCCGGCCGGAGCTGTCCAGGCCGGGCTTGCGCAGTAGCTTGCAGATCAGGCCGTCAGACCTGCTGCATCGAGCTGCTGGCGCACCGCTTCGCGCAATTGCGGCAGCAGCGCGCGACGCGCGTCGAGGCTGGCAGCATCGGCCGCACGGCGTGGCTCGGCCCAGACCGGGCTGGGGAAATGACGATCATCGGTAAAGCGCGGAATCACGTGCCAGTGCACGTGCGGCGTCATGTTGCCCAGCGTGGCCAGGTTGACCTTCTCGGGCTGCATCACTTCGCGCTGTGCGGCCTCGACCGCCCACACCGCATTGGCCATGCGGGTGCGCTGCGCCGGGGCGAGGTCGGTCATTTCCTTGACGTGCGCATTGCAGATCACACGGCAGAAGCCCGGGTAATCCGGCTCATCGACCAGCACCACCCGGAACTCGGGATGGCGCCACAGCACTTCGCCGCCGTCACCGGCACACAATTCGCAGGCAGGAATCTGGCTCATCGTCAGCGCCTCCGCTTACACCAGGATGCGTTCGATGCCGCCATTGTTGGCGCGCTCGACGTATTCCGGCATCCAGTTCTCGCCCAGCAGATGACGCGCCATCTCGACCACGATGTAGTCGGCTGTGGTGCCGGCATCCTCGTTGTAGCGCGACAGACCCTGGAAGCAGGACGGGCAGGAGGTCAAAATCTTGACGTCGCCGGTGAAGCCATCGGCGCGGACCTTGTCGCTGCCCTTCTTCATTTCCTCTTCCTTGCGGAAGCGGACCTGGGTCGAAACATCCGGACGCGAGACACCGAAGGTGCCCGACTCGCCGCAGCAGCGATCGTTCTTCTCGATCTTCTGCGCGTCCACCGTGGTGATGAGCGAGTTGACGGTCTTCAGCGGATCCTGCTGTTTCATCGGGCTGTGGCAGGGGTCGTGGTACATGTAGCGGGTACCGGTCACACCTTCGAGCTTGACGCCCTTCTCCAGCAGATATTCGTGGATGTCGATGATGCGGCAGCCGGGGAAGATCTTTTCGAATTCATAGCCCTGCAACTGGTCGTAGCAGGTGCCGCAGGAGACCACGACGGTCTTGATGTCGAGGTAGTTCAGCGTATTGGCCATGCGATGGAACAGCACACGGTTGTCGGTGATGATCTTCTCGCCCTTTTCGAAGTCGCCAGTACCACGCTGCGGATAGCCGCAGCACAGGTAGCCCGGCGGCAGCACCGTCTGCACGCCCACGTTCCACAACATCGCTTGCGTGGCCAGACCGACCTGCGAGAACAAACGCTCCGAACCGCAACCCGGGAAGTAGAACACCGCTTCCGTATCGGCCGTGGTGGTCTTGGGATTGCGGATGATGGGGACGATCTTGTCATCCTCGATATCCAGCAAGGCGCGCGCGGTCTTCTTGGGCAGGTTGCCCGGCATCTTCTTGTTGATGAAGTGGATCACCTGTTCCTTCACCGGCGGCTTGCCGACGGTGGCGGGCGGTTTCTGGGTCTGCTTTTTCGCAAACTTCTTCATCAGGTCGTTGCCCAGGCGCTGCGCCTTGAAGCCCCACTGCGTCATCACCTTGCGGGTGGCGTTGATGGTGGCCGGGTCGGTGGCGTTCAAGAAGAACATGGCCGCATTGGTGCCGGCATTGAAGGACTTCTTGCCCATCTTGCGCAAGAGGTTGCGCATGTTCATCGAGACATCGCCGAAGTCGATATCGACCGGGCAAGGCGTGACGCACTTGTGGCACACCGTGCAGTGGTCGGCCACGTCCTCGAATTCTTCCCAATGCCTGATGGAGACACCACGGCGGGTCTGCTCTTCATAAAGGAAGGCTTCCACCAGCAGCGAAGTCGCCAGGATCTTGTTGCGCGGCGAGTACAGCAGGTTGGCACGCGGCACGTGGGTCGAACAGACCGGCTTGCACTTGCCGCAGCGCAGGCAGTCCTTGACGCTGCTGGCAATCGCGCCAATGTCGCTCTGCTGCATGATCAGCGACTCGTGGCCCATCAGGCCGAACGACGGCGTATAGGCGTTGGACAGGTCGGCTTCCATGCCGGGCAGGTTCAGGAGCTTGCCCTTGTTGAAGCGGCCTTCGGGGTCCACGCGCTTCTTGTATTCGCGGAATTCGCCGATCTCGTCTTCGGTCAGGAATTCCAGCTTGGTGATGCCGATGCCGTGCTCGCCCGAGATCACGCCATTGAGCGAACGGGCCAGCTTCATGATGCGCGCCACGGCGACGTGGGCATCCTGCAGCATTTCGTAGTGGTCGGAATTGACCGGGATGTTGGTGTGCACGTTGCCATCCCCCGCGTGCATGTGCAGCGCCACGAAGACGCGGCCGCGCAGCACGCGCTTGTGGATGGCCTGGCATTCTTCCAGGATCAGCTTGAAGGCCGCGCCCGAGAAGATCTGGCGCAGTTGCGCACGCACTTCCTGCTTCCAGGAAATGCGCACGGTGCGATCCTGCACCACGTGGAAGACAGCGGCTTCGGGCTGGTCGATGAGGCGCTGCTCGAACACCGGCAGCATCTTTTCCAGGCCCAGCGCGGCCAGTTCGCCCTTGGCGTCGCCCAGCGGCTTGTCCAGGTTGGCCAGCAGGTAGGACCAGCGTGCGTGGGTCTGTTCCAGCAGGCTTTCGGCCTGGTGGACGCGGTCTTCCAGCATTTCGGCGGCGGGGATGTCGTCACCCTCGGCGTCATCGCTCTTGCCCAGCGGCAGGTTGCCCTTGACGAAGAAGCTGTCCAGTTCGGCCAGCAGTTGCAGCTTGTTCTTGATCGACAGTTCGATGTTGATGCGCTCGATGCCGTCGGTGTATTCGCCCATGCGGTTCAGCGGAATCACCACGTCTTCGTTGATCTTGAAGGCGTTGGTGTGCTTGGCGATGGCGGCGGTACGCGAGCGGTCCAGCCAGAATTTCTTGCGCGCTTCCGGGCTCACGGCCACGAAGCCTTCGCCCACGCGGTTGTTGGCCATGCGGATCACTTCCGAGGCGGCGGCCGCGACGGCGTTTTCGTCGTCACCTACGATGTCGCCGATGAGCACCATCTTGGGCAGCACGCCGCGCTTGGACTTGGTGGCATAGCCGACCGCGCGCAGGTAGCGCTCGTCCAGATGTTCCAGGCCGGCCAGGATGGCGCCGCCCTTTTTGGTTTCGGCGTCCAGGTAATCCTTGATCTCGACGATCGAGGGAATCGCATCGCGCGCCTGGCCAAAGAATTCCAGGCAGACCGTGCGGGTCTGCTTGGGCATCTTGTGCAGGATCCAGCGGGCCGAGGTGATCAGGCCATCGCAGCCTTCCTTCTGCACGCCCGGCAGGCCCGAGAGGAACTTGTCGGTGACGTCCTTGCCCAGGCCTTCCTTGCGGAATTTCTTGCCGGAGATTTCCAGAATTTCGGTCTTGAAGACTTCGGTCTTCTGGCCCTTTTCGCCGGGATGCGACCACTCCAGCTTGAAGCGCGCCACTTCCACGTCGTGGATCTTGCCCAGGTTGTGGTCCAGGCGGGTCACTTCCAGCCAGTCGCCTTGCGGATCGACCATGCGCCAGCTGGCCAGGTTGTCCAGGGCGGTGCCCCACAGCACGGCCTTCTTGCCGCCGGCGTTCATGGCGACGTTGCCGCCGATGCACGAGGCTTCAGCAGACGTCGGGTCCACGGCGAACACGAAACCGGCCTTTTCAGCCGCATCCGAGACGCGCTTGGTGACCACGCCCGCGCCCGAATAGATCGTGGCGTAGGGCTTGTCCACGCCGGGCAGCATGGTCATTTCGACCGCGCCCAGCTGTTCCAGCTTTTCGGTATTGATGACAGCCGACAGGGGCGTGAGCGGAATGGCGCCGCCGGTATAACCGGTGCCGCCGCCGCGCGGGATGATGGTCAGGCCCAGTTCGATACAGGCCTTGACCAGGCCGGCCATCTCGTCTTCGCTGTCCGGGGTCAGCACCACGAAGGGGTACTCGACGCGCCAGTCGGTGGCGTCGGTCACGTGCGAGACGCGCGAGAGGCCGTCGAACTTGATGTTGTCGCGGGCGGTATAGCGGCCCAGCACCTTGGTGGCGCGGCGGCGCAAATCGTAGGTCTGGCGGAATTCTTCGGCGAAGTCGCCAATGGCCTTCTTGGCCGCCTTGAGCAAGGCTTCCACGCTGGCGCTGCGGCGCTGGGCCTCGGCGTCGCCGGATTCGGCCAGATCGGTGGCCAGGCGGCGCTTGTCGACTTCGTTGATGCGATGGTTCAGCGCCTCGATCAGGGCGGCGCGGCGCTTGGGGTTGTCCAGCAGGTCGTCCTGCAGGTAGGGATTGCGGCGGACCACCCAGATATCGCCCAATACTTCATACAGCATGCGCGCCGAACGGCCGGTCTGGCGCTTGCCGCGCAGCTCGTCCAGCAGGGACCAGGAGGCTTCGCCCAACAACCGGATCACGATCTCGCGATCGGAGAAGGAAGTGTAGTTGTAAGGGATTTCGCGCAAGCGCGGGGTCGCGGCGCCATGCGGCGCGTCTGTAAGCAAAGCCTGGATCTGTGCGGGGGCGTTCATCGATGTATGAGGTAAATCTGCTGCCGGAGGTGCATTTTAGCCTATTGGCAAAACTCGCGATGCCCGGCCCCGGGTTTCGGCCAGGTCTGCAAAGCCCCGGGCGGCGATAGGCTCCCCCAATTGAATTTATAAATACAATCAATTTCTATAATTTGATTGTAAAAATCTATAATTCATCTCATCCACACAGCCATCAGGGACATGCCCTGACCCCATCCCCTCAAGGAGGACCCCATGTTGCAGACCCTGATGACCGAATTCCTGGAAAACCTGGCCCTCACCCTGGCCGACTATGCCCAATGCAAGGCCTGACCCGGGCCTGGACGACTTAGCAAGGAGATCACCATGCACACTGCCATTCTCAACGAAGATACCGGCCTGGCCGTGAAGCTCAAGACCCGCCACCTGGCCGTGCTGGGCGTGACGGCGACCTTCCTGGCCATTCGCCTGGTCGAGAGCCTGGTCCCGACTTTGGCAGGATGATTCACCTGCCTGTCTGAAAACCGGCCGGGGCGCCCTTGCGGCACCTTTTCCTTCATCTTTCTCGAAAATCTACGCCAACCAGGCCCCCAGCTTGTGCCAGAACCCGTCCGGCACGTTCAGCAGCAGCCAGGTCATGAGCACATAGCGGATGAACTTGCCGATGGCCATATAGAACACCGAAGGCCAGAATGGCAGGCGCAGCCAGCCGGCCAGGGTGCAGATGGGGTCGCCGATGCCGGGCAGCCAGGCCAGCAGCATGGTCTTGGCGCCGAAGCGTTCCAGCCAGTGGAACCAGCGCGAGGCGCGCTCCTTGGCGAAAGCCTGCTTGGCCCCATACCCCATCCAGTAATCGACGATGCCGCCCAGGGTATTGCCGAAGGTTGCCACCAGAATCACCGGCCAGAACATCTCCGGACTGGCCTTGATGACGGCAAAGACCGCCGGTTCCGAACCCAGTGGCAGCAAGGTGGCCGAAATGAAGCTGATCAGGAATACCGAGGTCAGGCCCACAGTGGGAATGGCGAGGATGTTGAGCAGCCAGAGAACGGCGGATTCGATCATGCAGATGGCAGGTAGGTGGAGAACTGGCCGCAGCCAGGGAGGAAACTTGCCATCCGTCAAGCCCGGTTGAATGGCGCAGGGTGCATTCTAGCTGGTGCCGCAGTGCTTGATTTCAAGAATGGGAGAAACATTCATATCTCTCCTCGAATATCCCCTTGACCTTGCGCGCTTGGCCTTGCCTGGCCCGGCTCCCTTATAATGCCCAGTTCCCCTGGCCCGGACCGGCGACCAGCCAGCCTGGCCCACGGGGAACCCCAAGCGGCTTACCCAGCCTTTATTTCCTTTACCTGATTGCGATATGACCGCGCCTGAACCCGCTGCTGCTCGCCTGACTTCACTTCACTGATGACCAACATGAGTAACGATTATCTGAAAAAGATCCTGACCGCCCGCGTCTACGACGTCGCCCAAGAAACCCCGCTGGAACTGGCGAATACGCTGTCGCAAAGGATTGATAATCGAATTTACTTCAAGCGTGAAGACATGCAGAGCGTGTTCAGCTTCAAGCTGCGCGGCGCCTACAACAAGATGGCCCACCTGAGTCCGCCGCAACTGAAGCGCGGCGTCATCTGCGCCTCGGCCGGCAACCACGCCCAGGGTGTGGCCCTTTCCGCAGCGCGCCTGGGTTGCCGGGCGGTGATCGTCATGCCCACCACCACCCCGCAGGTGAAGATCGATGCCGTCAAGGCGCGCGGCGGCGAAGTGGTGCTCTTCGGTGATTCCTTCACGGATGCCTACGAACACGCGCTGACGCTGGAAAAGAAACAGAAACTGACCTTCGTGCACCCCTTCGACGATCCCTACGTGATCGCCGGTCAGGGCACGGTGGGCATGGAAATCCTGCGCCAGCACCCGGAACCGATCCACGCCATCTTCGTGGCCATCGGCGGGGGCGGTCTGATCGCGGGCGTGGCCTCCTACGTCAAGGCGGTGCGCCCGGACATCAAGATCATCGGCGTGCAGACCACCGACTCCGACGCCATGGCCCGCAGCCTCAAGGCCGGCCGCCGGGTGGCGCTGCCGGACGTGGGCCTGTTCTCGGACGGCACGGCCGTCAAGCTGGTGGGTGAAGAAACCTTCCGCATCGCCAGGGAGCTGGTGGACGAGATCATCATCGTCGACACCGATGCCGTCTGCACCGCCATCAAGGACATCTTCCAGGATACCCGCAGCATCGTCGAACCCGCCGGTGCACTGGCCGTGGCCGGTGCCAAGGCGTACGTGGAGCGCGCAAAGGCCAGCAAGAAGCCGATCAAGGGCGAATCCTTGATCACCATCGCCTGCGGCGCCAACATGAACTTCGACCGCCTGCGCTTCGTGGCCGAAATGGCCGACAACGGCGAGGCCCGTGAAGCCGTCTTCGCCGTCACCATTCCGGAAGAACGCGGCAGCTTCCGCCGCTTCTGCGAAACCGTGGGACCGCGCAACGTCACCGAGTTCAACTACCGCATCAGCGATGCCAGGGCAGCGCACGTCTTCGTCGGTATCCAGGTCTCGGCAGCGGACGAGGCCGGCAAGATCGCGCGCAATTTCGAGAAGGCCGGTTTTGGCGTGCTCGATCTGACCCATGATGAGCTGGCCAAGGTCCACATCCGTCACCTGGTCGGTGGCAAGAGTGAACTGGCGGGCGATGAGTTGCTTTATCGCTTCGAATTCCCGGAGCGTCCGGGCGCGCTGATGAAGTTCCTCTCCAGCATGAACCCCGGCTGGAACATCAGCCTGTTCCACTACCGCAACCAGGGCGGCGATGTCGGCCGCATCCTGATCGGCCTGCAAGTGCCCAAGAAGGAAATGAAGGAATTCCGCGCCTTCCTGGCCCAGTTGGGCTATCGCCACTGGGACGAAACCAAGAACCCGCTGTACAAGCTCTTCCTCGGCTGATCAACGCCGACGCCGCGCGCCCTGTCAACGGCGCGCGGCGGCAACATCACAGAACGTCACCCGCAGCACCGCAGGAGTATTCACATGGACCATACCACCCCGTCCGCATCCATCGTCGGCCATACGCCGGAAAGCTCGCCCCTGGGCAAGAGCTCGGCATATCCGACCCATTACGACCCCAGCCTGCTGTTCCCGATTGCGCGCGCGCCCAAGCGCGCCGAATTGCAGATCAGCGGTACCCTGCCCTTCTTCGGTGCCGACTTCTGGACCGCCTATGAAATCTCCTGGCTGAACCTGCGCGGCAAACCCCAGATTGCCATCGCCACTTTCATGGTGCCGGCCGATTCGCCCAACATCATCGAATCGAAGTCCTTCAAGCTCTATCTGAATTCATTCAATCAGGAACGTCTGGAAAGTGCCCAGCAGCTGGTTGAAAAGCTGCGCACCGATCTCTCGGCCGCCGCGGGTGCCAGCGTGCAGGTGACGCTGACGGAATCGTCGCAGTTCGGCCAGTTGCAGTTCGGCGAACTCTCGGGCCTGCTGCTGGACCGCCTCGATGTGGAAATCGAACCGACCACTACGGGCGCCCATCCCGATGGCAGCCTGCTGCGCGCCAATACGGAGGAAGCCACGGTGGAAGAGACCCTGGTGTCGCACCTGCTCAAGTCCAACTGTCCGGTGACCAGCCAGCCCGACTGGGGCAGCGTGCAGATCCAGTATGTGGGCGCACCCATCGACCAGGAGCGGCTGCTGAAATACATCATCGGCTTCCGTGAACACAATGAATTCCACGAGCAATGCGTGGAACGCATCTTCACCGACATCCTGCGCTACTGCAAACCGCAGAAGCTGGCCGTCTATGCCCGCTACACCCGGCGCGGCGGACTGGACATCAACCCCTGGCGCAGCAATTTCTCCAGCGCCAAGCAGCCTTCGCAATTGCGCAACGCGCGCCAGTAAGGCCCCTGCTCGCAGCGGCCCGCACGCCGCACAGCGTCAGCAAATTGTTACCAGATCCTACCGGAGGCCAGATCGTCGTCTTTCGGCGATAGCGATGGCTCTTGTGATTTGGTAACATTTTGCTTTTCAGCAAGACGCATTTTGCGGGATATTTTTGCCATCCTGTCTGTCCATCCTTTGCGGATGAGCTGGTGAGCGACTCGCCTTTCCGGTCGCCCAGACTCGTCTTCATCCGTTCCTGCGTCATTTCCCGGTCGCCGCGTTTTTTTGCATTTCCGTTCATCACAATCATGAAAATCACCCCCCAGCCCCGGCGCCAGGCCGCCTCCTTCACTTTTGGCGCGATGCTGCGTCAAGCGACGCTCCTGTGTGCCGCCACCCTGGCCGTGGCGCCTGCCGCCCACGCCGAAGGCAACCAGGACAGCCTCTGGCAACAAACCAAGGACCACGCCGCCAACATCTGGGACCAGGGCGATGGCGCCATCTACCTGTCCGGCGTGGCCCATCATGGCCGCAGCACCTATACCCGCGAGAAGCTCAATGAGCTCAACGAGCACGCCTGGGGCCTGGGCTATGGCAAGACCCTGCGCAACGAGCAGGGCAATGATGAATCCCTGTACGGCTTCGTCCTCAAGGATTCGCACCGTCATCCGCAATACATGGCCGGCTACGCCTATGAATGGGTGTTTCCGATCGCCAAGACCGGGCTGGAACTGGGCCTGGGCGGTACCGCCATGCTGATGAGCCGCCAGGATTACTTCCACAGCGTGCCCTTCCCGGTGCCGCTGCCGCTGGCTTCCATCGGCACCCGCAAGGGCAAGATCATGTTCGCCTACGTGCCGCGCCTGTCGGCCAACAAGAACAACGGCGATGTGCTGCTGATCTTCGGCCGCATCGAAATGTAAAGCCAGCATGTGCCACCTGCGCGCCGGACCGCCTCATCGCAGCCCCGGCGCGCACTTTGTCACCAAGCATCACGGCATCCTGTCCATTGAGGCAGGTGTTGCCAACAATCATCGACCTTCAGTCAACAACTCGCGGCAATTCACGGTTCTCTGCCCGAAATCCCCTCCTGTTCAGCGCTTTCAAAGCCTTACGCCATCGGCAAAGAAGCCTATAATCCTGCTCAAAGCTTCAGTCCGTAGCAATTCCTTGAGCGTCATGACTAATCTCGCAAAAATCCTGTCTCCAGAAAACGTGGTTCTGGATCTGGAAGTCTCCAGCAAAAAAAGAGCTTTCGAACAAGCCGGCCTGACCTTCGAAAACAACAGCGGCATCGCCCGCTCCACCGTTTCCGAAAACCTGTTCGCACGAGAGCGTCTCGGTTCGACCGGACTGGGTCATGGCGTGGCCGTGCCGCACGGTCGCATCAAGGGCCTGAAGGCACCGCTGGCGTTGTTCATGCGCCTGGCCGCGCCGATTCCCTTCGAGTCGCCCGATGGCCAACCGGTCAAGCTGCTGGTGTTCCTGCTCATTCCTGACAATGTGACGCAACAACATCTGGAAATCCTCTCGGAAATCGCTGAGATGTTTTCCGATGATGCCTTCCGCAACGAACTGACCATCGAGTCCGATCCCGCCGTGGTGCATGCCCGCATCGTGACCTGGCAGACTTCGATGGAAAAAGCCGGCTGAGGTCGACGCAGCCCCGCTGCATCCCCCCGGCGGCCTTGCCGCATCCCACCCTGTCTGCAGATCCGGATCTCCATGCCCAACTATTCCGCGTTGTCGATTCAGCAGTTGTACGAAGAAAACCGAGAGTCCCTGCAACTGGGCTGGTTTGCTGGTTTCCCCGGCGGCGAACGGCTGATCTCGGGCGATGCCGTCTCGGCCTCGGACCAGGTCGGCCACCTGAACCTGATCCACCCGGGTCGCCTGCAAGTCTTCGGCCATCAGGAAATCGAGTACTACAACCGTCTGTCCAACACCTCGCGCGCCTACCAGACGGCCGAGCTGGTGGCCGGTGAACCGCCTGCCTTCATCATCGCGCAGGGCCTGTCGACCCCGCCCGATATCCTGGCGGTATGCGACGAAAAGAGCATCCCGCTGTTTTCCACGCCGCTGCCCGCGGCACAGGTGATCGACTACCTGCGCGTGTATCTGTCCAAGAAACTGGCGCAGCAGATCACCATGCACGGCGTGTTCATGGATGTGCTCGGTGTGGGCGTGCTCATCACCGGGGAATCCGGCCTGGGCAAGAGCGAACTGGGGCTGGAACTGATTTCACGCAGCCATGGCCTGGTGGCCGATGATGCGGTGGAGTTCGCCCGCATCGCCCCCAACATGATCGAGGGTCGTTGTCCGCCGCTGCTGGCCAATCTGCTTGAAGTGCGCGGTCTGGGCCTCCTGGACATCAAGGCCATCTTTGGCGAGACCGCCGTGCGTCGCAAGATGCGCCTGAAGTTGATCGTGCACCTGGTCCGCCGCAGCACGCTGGAAGAAAACTACGAACGCCTGCCGCTGGATGCGCAATACGAAGAAGTGCTGGGCCTGCCCATCCGCAAGGTGGTCATTCCGGTTGCGGCCGGCCGCAACATCGCGGTGCTGCTGGAAGCTGCCGTGCGCAATACCATCCTGCAACTGCGCGGCATCGATACCTTGAAGGAATTCATCGAACGCCAGCGCCGCGCCATGAACGGCGAATAAGCCGCCCCCCGGAAATGCCCGCCCGACGGGCATTTCCCGCCAACCGAGAAAAATTGTCCGGCGCGTTTGTCATCTTCCTGTCGCCACGCATGCACGGACGATGCGTTATGATGGGCGCCATGCGAATCGTTCTTATCACCGGCATTTCCGGCTCCGGCAAATCGGTAGCACTGCACGTGCTGGAAGACGCCGGCTATTTCTGCGTCGACAACCTGCCGCCCTCGCTGCTGTGCGACCTGGTGCGCACCCGCATCCGGGAAGGCGCCAGCATGCTGGCCGTGGCCACCGATGCGCGCAGTGCCGACTCCCTGGCCACCCTGCGCACTGACATCGAGCAGTTGCGCGCCGATGGTCACGATGTCAAGGTGGTCTTCCTGACCGCCTCCGACGAAACCCTCATCACCCGCTTCTCCGAGACCCGCCGCAGCCATCCGCTGTCGCATCGCCTGCTGCCGGGCCGCAATCCGGCCGATCGCCTGACTCTGACCGAGTGCATTGCGGTGGAAAAGGAAATGCTGGGCGACCTGCAAAACATCGGCCTGGTAATGGATACCTCGCAGCTCAGTTCCAACAAGCTGCGCCGCTGGATCAAGGAACTGGTGGATCTGGAACGCTCGCCGCTGACGCTGTTGATCGAATCCTTCGCCTTCAAGCATGGCCTGCCGCTGGATGCCGACCTGGTCTTCGACGTGCGCATGCTGCCCAACCCGCACTACGACGCCGAGCTGCGCCCGCTGACCGGGCGCGATGCACCGGTGATCGACTTCCTGGCCGCCGACCCGGAGGTGGCCGACATGTTCAACGACATCCGCGGCTTCGTCGAAAAGTGGCTGCCCTCCTTCAAGAATGACAACCGCAGCTATCTCACGGTCGCCATCGGCTGTACCGGTGGCCAGCATCGCTCGGTCTATCTGGCCGAACAACTGGCCAGTCACTTCCGCGCCACTGAACAGGTGGTGTGCAGGCATCGGCAACTGAACTGACAGGCGCGCGCTGCTGAACTGTCAGCAGCTCGACACTGAAGTGTCAGGTAGCGGGAGCACGACTGTCAGGTGAACTGTTCAGGTAGTGGCCAGGAGATCATCCGACCGCAAGACCCCCAGCAAGAGTTTCTTGACCGGCGCCGGCAAGGGCGCACCGGCCAGCTTGCGCGCCGGGTACCACACCAGGCCGCGCTCGGCGATGCCATGGCTACGGTGCTTCAGCGCCACCTGGAAGGGTGCGACATGCAGCTTGAAGTGCGTGAAGACGTGCGAGAACGGTTGCAGCTTGCGGCAGCCGTCCAGTTCACCATAGGGCGCCACCAGCGTGCGCACGGCGGTGTCGAAGTGTTCGGCATTGCCCACGCCGATTTCCGGCAGGGACAGCAGACCGCCCCAGATACCGCTGTCGGGGCGCTGCTCCAGCAACACGTCTTCTCCCTGGGTGATGACCAGCATCACCGTTTCCTTTTCCGGCACGGCCTTCTTCGGTTTGCTCACCGGCAGTTCGCTCACGCGGTCCTCGGCCAGCGCCACGCAGCGTGTGGCCAGCGGGCAGCGCGGGCAGGCCGGCTTGCCGCGCACGCACAGGGTCGCGCCCAGGTCCATCAGACCCTGGGTATAGGACTCGATATGCTCATCGGGCAGCAGTGCCACGGCACGCAGCCAGAGCTGGTCTTCGATGGGCTTGGCACCGGGATAGCCATCGATGCCGAACACCCGCGCAAAGACGCGCTTGACGTTGCCATCGAGGATGGCCGCGCGCCGACCATAGGAAAAGGCAGCGATGGCCGCCGCCGTCGAGCGACCGATGCCGGGCAGGTCGGCCAGCAGGTCGGGATCGTCGGGAAAGCGTCCACCGTATTCGGCCACCACGCGCTGCGCACACTTGTGCAAGTTGCGCGCGCGGGTGTAGTAGCCCAGGCCGCTCCAGAGCGCCATCACGTCTTCGGACGGTGCGGCAGCCAGTGTGAAGACATCCGGGCAGCGTTCCAGGAACCGCTGGTAATAGGCAATGACGGCAGCCACCTGGGTCTGCTGCAACATGATCTCGGAGAGCCACACGCGATAGGCATCGCGCGTGTTCTGCCAGGGCAGCTTGTGACGGCCATGCTGCTTCTGCCAGGCGATGACTGCCGCCGAAAAGGAGGGGTCTTCATATTCTGCGGCGGCGGATTGGCCGGCAGCCGCCTGCTTGCCGCGCGGTTGGACGAGTCCCTTCATTTCTGGCAACTCACGCAATAAAAGGTGGAGCGCTGGCCCTGCTTGATCTGGCGGATCGGCGCAGCGCAGATGCGGCAGGGTTCGCCGGTACGGTTGTAGACGAAATAATTCTGCTGGAAGTAACCCGACTGCCCGTTGACCGCGATGAAGTCGCGCAGCGTGCTGCCGCCCTGCTCGATGGCCGCCGCCAGCGTCTCGCGGATGGCCTCGGCCAGACGTTCGTAGCGCACCAGGCTGATCTTGCCGGCAGGCGTCTTGGGATGGATGCGCGCCTTGAAGAGACTTTCGGAGGCGTAGATATTGCCCACGCCGACCACGATGTCGCCGGCCAGCAGCACCTGCTTGATGGGGGCGCTGCGTGCGCGCGTCTGATTGAACAGTGCGCGGGCGCTGAACTGCTCTTCCAGCGGCTCCACACCCAGGCCGCGCAGCAGCAGGTGCTCCTCGATGTCGCCATCGGCCAGGTCGTGCCAGAGGATGGCGCCGAAGCGGCGCGGATCGGTCATGCGCATGACCTGGCCGCCGACTTCGAGATCGAAGTGGTCATGCTTTTGCGGTGCGATGCCCGGCGGCAGGATGCGCAGATGGCCGGACATGCCCAGATGCACGATGAGCGTGCCATGGTCGAAATGGATCAGCAGATACTTGCCGCGCCGGCCGGTGCTGCGGATCACGCGCCCGGCCAGGAGCGCATGCAGTCCCGCAGGGAAGGGCCAGCGCAGGCCGGTATGGCGCAGCACGACGCCGCTGACGGTCCGCCCCTCCAGATGGGGGGCGACCCCGCGGCGGGTGACTTCGACTTCTGGTAATTCAGGCATGGGCTTGCGGATCGCGGTGATCCCGAGGACGAGCAGGAAGCTGCATATGATAATGCACTTGTCGAAATCAAGACCTGAAGCCTCCTGTGCAATCTGCGTGCAACCTGTGTGCAGAAGCTTGTCAAAGATGGATGTCAAAGATGGATTACACTGCGCTATCGGCGCGGTCAGCAACGCCACGGTTGTTGCGCGTAAAATCGAACCTCTTCGAATCGTCAGGATGACATCTTGAAAAAAACCATCGCCCTCCTCACCAGTTCCCTGCTGCTGACTGCCTGTTCAAGCTTCCAGCAGCCCGGCGACAAGGAGAACCCCCAGGCGGCCCAGGACCAGAAGACGGCTTCGGCCAAGGCTGCCCATCGCAAGAAGGCGGCCAAGGCCAAGGTCCAGCCGCAGGAAGACGCGCTGCCCGCCGTAGCGCTGAGCGAGGACATTCTCTACAAAGTGCTGACCGCCGAGATCGCCTTCCAGCGCGGTCAGTGGCAATCGGCCTACGTGACCATGCTGGCGGCTGCCCAGCAGACGCGCGACCCGCGCCTGGCCAAGCGCGCCGCCGAAATGGCCGTGGCCGCGCGCCAGCCCAGCGAAGCCCTGGTGGCCGTGCGCCTGTGGACCGAACTGGCCCCGCATTCGGATGAAGCCCTGCAGAATTACCTGGGTCTGATCATGCTCTCGGACAGCATCGACGAGATCGAGCCGCTGCTGAACCAGCGCCTGGCCGACGCCGCCCCGCAGGCGCGCGGCCCGATGCTGCTACAGATCCAGCGCCTGCTGTCCCGCGCCAAGGACAAACAGGCCGGTTACACCATCCTGCAAAATATCAGCAAGCCCTACGGCGATCTGATGGAAACCCACCTGGCCCTGGCCCAGGGCGCCTTCAGCATGGGCGATGGCAGCACCGCCCAGCGCGAAGCCGCTGCCGCCATGAAGATCAAGCCCGATTCGGAACTGGCCGTGCTCACCGCCGCCCAGGTCGCCTCCAACAACAAGGATGCGACCAGGCTGGTGACGGACTTCCTGCGCAAGTATCCCGATGCCCGCGAAGTGCGGGTCGCCTATGCGCGCAGCCTGGTCGAGCAGAAGGACTACAAGAAGGCCCGCAGCCAGTTCGAGACCCTGTTGAAGGAAGACAGCGAAGACGCCACCACCCTGTTCGCCCTGGGTGTGCTCTCGGCCCAGACCGATCAGTTGAAGGATGCCGAATACTATCTGCAGCGCTACCTGCAGGTACTCTCGGCCCAGCCCGAGGAAGACCGCGACCCCAGCCAGGCGCTGCTGCTGCTCTCGCGCATCGCCGAGGAGCGGCGTGACCTGGATTCGGCCCTGCGCTATCTGGACCAGGCCGAGCCGGGAACCGATGGCTATGTCAACATCCAGGTGCGACGCGCCCAGTTGCTGGCCCGCAAGAACGACATCGAAGGCGCCCGCAAGGCGCTGGAAGATGCCCAGGCCGAATCGACCAACGACGGCGAGCAATTGCAGCTGATGCTGGCCGAGTCCAGCCTCTTGCGCGATGCCAACCGCAACCAGGAAGCGGCCGACGTGCTCAAGGCCGGCCTGCAGCGCTTCCCCAACAATACCGACCTGCTCTATGACTATTCCATGGTCCTGGAAAAGCTGGGCCGGTACGACGAGATGGAAAAGCAGCTGCGCCGCGTCATGCAGCTGGCACCGGGCAACCAGCATGCCTACAATGCCCTGGGCTACTCGCTGGCCGATCGCAACATCCGTCTGCCCGAAGCGCTGGAGCTGATCCAGAAGGCCGCCGACCTGGCACCGGACGATGCCTTCATCGCCGACAGCCTGGGCTGGGTGCTGTTCCGCCTGGGCCGCATGCAGGAGGCCGAGACCCAGATGCGCCACGCCTATGCCTTGCGGGCGGATGTGGAGATCGGCGTGCACCTGGGTGAAGTCCTGTGGACCAATGGCAAGCAGGACGAAGCGCGCAAGATTTGGCGCGAAGTCAGCCTCAAGGAACCTGGCAATGAAGTCCTGAAAAGCACGCTGGCGCGTCTGAATGTGAAGTTATGAGCAAAACACGCGCTTTCCAGAGGGGGGCAGCCCTCTGTCTGGTCGCTCTGCTGGGCGGTTGCGCCACGGCATCACGGGATGCGGTCTCCCCTGGCGCGACCGCACCGGCCTACCAGAGCAGCATCGAGATCGATGGCCGTATCTCGGTACAGTACGAACAGGATGAGCGTCCGCAATCCCTGCATGGCAGCTTCTTCTGGAAGCAGACCCCACAGGAGCTGAACCTGGAGATGTTCTCGCCGCTGGGCCAGACGGTGGCCACCATCAACGTCAAGCCCGGCATCGCCACGCTGGTGCAGTCGGGCCGAGCACCGCAGGTGGCCGCCGATGTGGATGCGCTGGCCGCGCAATCGCTGGGCTGGCCGCTGCCGGTCTCCGGCATGCGCCAGTGGCTGCAGGGCAGCGGCATCGATGCCAACGGCAAGCCCTTCGTGGCCAGGGCGGGCGAGAACGACGCCAGCTTCACCACCCGTGATGGCTGGCGCGTCACCTATGCCAATTGGGAAAGCGATGCCGCCAGCGGCCAGACGCGGCCCAAGCGCATCGACCTGACCCGCAATACCACGCAGGCCGGCAAGGTGGCGATCCGCATCGCCATAGACGGCTGGAAGAAACCCTGAGAGCCCCGAGCCCCAGCCCTTCATCCAGCCCGCTCCTCAACTGAAGAATCCGTACCAAGCATGACCACCACCCTCACCGCCTGCCCGGCGCCGGCCAAGCTCAACCTGTTCCTGCACGTGACCGGTCGTCGTGCGGACGGCTATCACCTGCTGCAATCGGCCTTCCAGCTCATCGACCGTTGCGACACGCTCGACTTCAGTCTGCGTGAGGATGGGCAGATCCGCCGTACCAATGAGGTCGCCGGCGTGCCCGAGCAATCCGACCTGGTCATCCGCGCCGCGCACCTGCTGCGCCAGGCCAGCGGCCAGCAGCACCTGGGCGCCGACATCACGGTGCACAAGCTGCTGCCCATGGGCGGCGGTGTCGGTGGCGGTTCTTCCGATGCGGCCACGACGCTGCTGGTCTTGAATCATCTATGGAAATGCGGCTACAATCGCGCCTCGCTGATGGAGATGGGCTTGAAGCTGGGTGCCGATGTTCCCTTCTTCCTGTTCGGTCGCAATGCTTTCGCCGAAGGTGTGGGCGAAGAATTGTCGGCACTGCGTACGGCAGATTGCTGGTATGTGGTGATCGAACCGGGCGTATCTGTTCCAACTTCGATAATTTTTTCTTCAAAGTTGTTGACAAGGGATACGCAACCCGTCAGAATAACGGACTTTCCTGATGCGACGAAACAAGTTGCTTCCAGCTTCGGGAAGAACGATCTGGAAATGGTGGCAAGTGCGCATTTCCCCGAAGTGGCAGCGGCAGTCGAGTGGCTGGGCAAATTCGGGAGTGCAAGGATGACCGGATCTGGCGCCTGTGTGTTTTGTGCATTCGAACACGAACATGAGGCAGACGAAGTGCTCAAGCAGTTGCCTTCGCGCTGGATCGGCTGGAAAGCCAAAGCGATGCAGGAACATCCTCTCGCCCATTTAGTGCAGTCGTGATAAAGAATTGAAATTGAGAATTGGTTTGACGAAGACGCAGCGCCTGATGATGAGCGCGCCGGCACGGCAAACAGCAAGTTGCGTAGGGGAATCGCCAAGCTGGTTAAGGCACCGGATTTTGATTCCGGCATTCCAAGGTTCGAATCCTTGTTCCCCTGCCATTTAATTCGGACAGGCCTTTCATTGAGGCCCGGGTCCAGTCAGAAAAATAAGCCGTCAATGTGAGACCGAACAAGTCAAGCATTGTCGGCTTTTCGACTTTTTAACGATTGCATTCAGGGATACCCACATGGCACTTGAGAACCTGATGGTTTTTACGGGCAACGCCAACCCCGAACTGGCGCGCGGCGTCGCTGAGAAACTCGGTATCCCGCTGGGCAAGGCCAACGTTTCCAAGTTCTCCGACGGCGAAGTCATGGTCGAGATCAATGAAAACGTTCGCGGCAAGGACGTCTTCGTGCTGCAGTCCACCTGCGCACCGACCAATGACAACCTGATGGAAATCATGATCATGGTCGACGCCTTGAAGCGCGCATCGGCCGGTCGCATCACCGCCGCCATCCCCTACTTCGGCTATGCCCGCCAGGACCGCCGCCCGCGTTCGGCACGGGTTGCCATCTCGGCCAAGGTCGTGGCCAACATGCTGCAGGAAGCCGGCGTCGAGCGCGTCCTGATCATGGATCTGCACGCAGACCAGATCCAGGGCTTCTTCGATATCCCGGTGGACAACATCTACGCCTCGCCTATCCTGCTGGGTGACCTGGTCAACAAGAACTACGACGACCTGCTGGTCGTTTCGCCCGACGTCGGCGGCGTGGTGCGCGCCCGTGCGCTGGCCAAGCGCCTGAACTGCGACCTGGCCATCATCGACAAGCGCCGTCCGAAGGCCAACGTCTCCGAAGTGATGAACATCATCGGTGAAGTCGAAGGCCGCAACTGCGTCATCATGGATGACATGGTCGATACCGCCGGCACCCTGACCAAGGCAGCTGAAGTGTTGAAGGAACGTGGCGCCAAGAAGGTCGTGGCTTACTGTACGCACCCCGTGCTGTCGGGTCCGGCCATCGATCGCATCGCCAATTCGCCGCTGGATGAACTGGTCGTTACCGACACCATTCCGCTGTCGCCAGCTGCACGCGGCTGCCCGAAGGTGCGTCAGCTGACCTGCGCCGACCTGCTGGCCGAGACCTTCAAGCGCATCACCAAGGGTGACTCGGTGATGTCGCTGTTTGCTGAATAAGATTTTGCATTCGCCTCGCTGCGTTTTTTCGTAGCGAGGTTTTTTCGTATTCCCTGGTCGCGGGGAATATTTATCTCACGGGGCAACCGTCCATGGAATGATTCCACGACGAGCTCCGCCAACATTGGAGTTATCAAATGAAAGTCATCGCCTTTCCGCGTAATGAACAGGGCACCGGAGCGAGCCGCCGCCTGCGTCGCGCGGGTCAAACCCCGGGTATCGTCTACGGTGGCACCGCTGCACCGACCAACATCGCTGTTGACCACAACGCGCTGTACCACGCCCTGAAGAAGGAAACCTTCCACTCGTCCATCCTGGACCTGGAAATCGACGGCAAGGTCGAGCAAGTGCTGCTGCGTGACTTCCAAGTCCACGCGTTCAAGCAACTGGTCCTGCACGTTGACTTCCAACGCGTGGATGCTTCCCAGAAGCTGCACACCAAGGTGCCCCTGCACTTCGTGAACGCTGAAGTCTCGCCGGCCGTCAAGCTGCACGGCGGCATCATCAGCCACGTGGCTGCTGAACTGGACGTGACCTGCCTGCCGAAGAACCTGCCTGAGTTCATCGAAGTCGACCTGGCCAAGCTGGATGTCGGTCAATCGATCCACCTGGCTGATCTGAAGCTGCCCAACGGCGTGACCGCCGTGACCCAGGAAAACCTGACCATCGCCACCGCCACCGTGCCGGCTGGTCAAGTGGCTGCTGAAGGTGAAGCTGCTGCAGGCGGCGCTGAAGAAGCCAAGTAATTCGCTTTTTCCGCTGCAAGAAAAAACCCGCCAATTTGCGTTGGCGGGTTTTTTCGTTAACGGGCTCTGATGCTAGAACCCATTTCATAAATAGGCGTGAGATGCGTTCTAGATGCGGGGAGATGAGCTGACTCGATATCAAGCTTCTCTTCTCTCCACTTCTTTCCCTTCATTTTTCTGCGGCCTCACCGGCCAATGCTGCCGCCGCAGGATTCCGGGTCGCGGCCCCGACCAGCGCGCCGGTAGTGCCCCCCTTGGCCAGCAGCGGCGCCACGTGATCGAGGAACTGCTTGCCCTCCGGCGTCTGGCTCAGGGCGGCGAGCATACCGGTCAGCTTGGTGCCGCCGGCAGGCGTAAAGAGGTCGCCCAACTTGGCCACGCCCTGCTGCATGTCGCCGGCATTGGCGATCACCTTCAGGTCCGCATGCTGCATGGCGCGTGCCATTTCGATACCGACGTCACGTCCCACTTCGACCTGCTTGATAGTGATCAGGTATTGCTGGTAACCGGCATTGGCACCGATCTCCTTGGCCAGCTGGATCTGCGTGGTCACGGGCGCCATCAGCATGGCCTGCTCGGCGGCGGCGGCGGCCTCACCACGTGCGCGCACACCATCGGCTTCCTTGAGCGCAGCGGCGAGGTCACCCTCGGCCCGGGTGGTGACCGCCTGCTTCTGGGCGTCAGCATTGATGACCTGCACCTGCTTCTGGGCATCCGCATTGACCACCGCCACCTGCTTCTCCTGCTCGGCCCGCACCGCCGCCACATCGCGTGCGATTTCGGCGCCGCGTACTTCCTGCACCTTCTTCACATCCATGTCGCGCTCGGTGGTGGTCTTGGCAGCGGCCTTGATTTCCTGCTGGGCCTGCTCGTTGGCGATACCGACCTGCTTTTCCTTTTCCGCCGTACGCAAGCCAATCTGCTGGGCCGCATCCTGACGCTGCACTTCCACGGTCCGCTTGGCATCAATCTCGGCCAGCTCTGCCTGACGCTGGTTTTCGGCGACCTTGACCCGGCTTTCCATCTCGATGCGCGACTTTTCCTTGGCCATCACGTTGTTGATGACGGTGCTGCCATTGGCGTCGCGCAGGTCCATGAATTCAATGGTCTTCACCGGCAGCACGCCCCATTGCGAGATTTGCTCCTGTACCTCCATCGTGAATTGCGCGCCCAGTTCGGCGCGCGACTGCATGATGTCTTCCAGCGCATTGGTGGCCAGCACGCGACGCACCGCGCCCTGCAGCACAGCCTTGAGATCGGTGTGCAAGGCATCGAAGGTAGCTACGCGTTGCGCCGCCGTCTCGGCATTGTCGACGCGGAAGAAGGCCACGGCATCGATGACGAAGGGCAGACGCTCCTTGTCATAGGCTTCGTAGTTGTTCAGCGCGACCTGGAAAATGCTCTCGGGGAATTCGGTCACCGTGATGCCTAGTTTGGGCACCCAACTAGGCCAAGCGTAGTAGGTATTGCCGGCGGGCTTGCCGCGTCCGTAGGGGGTGCTTGAATGCGAGGTCTGCACGATGTGGACCATGTTGGTCGGCACCACGCGGCGCAGCGTGATGGCGATGATCAGAACCAGCAGCAGAATGGCCGCGACGGCCACGATCAGACTTAACTCCAGGATACTCATACCTCTCCTTGTGGATGAAATGACGGGCCGTCGTGGGTCAGCCCGAAAAACAGAGAAGGCGTGCAGCCTGTGCCTGATTGGCCAGTGGTCTTATGCGCAACGCAAGCTCTGCGGTATTCTCATCTTACAGGAGATTTTCCTCACCGCAACTTTTCAAAACAAGCGGAAATGGCAGGACGCCAAAAGTGCGCCGCCCGATGCGGACCGGCGCAACATCAGCAAATTATTTACTACTGTTGAGCCAGGCCTTGCGCAGACGCAGCACCGCCACCGGCTTGGCCAGCGTCTTGAGGCTGACCTGCGGCGCGCTATCGGACTTGAGCTTGACGCCGAACTCCATGAGTTCATCACGACGGAAGGCGTGGACACGCACGGTGTCGTTCAGGCGATAACGGGCCAGCAAACCGTCCGGTCCCGAGGCCGGTACGCGCAGGCCATCGATGGCCACCAGCCGGTCGCCCGCCGACAGCCCGGCCTGCATCGCCGGCCCGCCTTCATACACGGCGGCCAGCTTGGCATCGCCCCCTTCCTTGCCGATACGCGCACCCAGCCACGGTCTGGCATCGGCCGGCAGGCTGGCTTCATAGGCCACGCCGAAGGCAGGCAGCAGATCCTCCAGCGGCACGTCCTCGGTGCCACGGATGTGACGGTCATGGAAACGCTTGAGGTCAGCGCCGCTCAACTCTTCCATGATGGCCAGGATCTCGTCTTCCGGCACGCCCTGCTGCTTGCCGTCGTAGAAGTCGCGGCCATAGCGTACCCACAGTCCGCGCATCACATCATCGAGCGAGCGGCGGCCACGGGTCTGGGCGCGGATGGTCAGGTCCAGTCCCAGCGCCACCAGCGAACCCTTGGTGTAGTAGCTGACGATGGCATTGCTGGCATTCTCATCCTGGCGGTAATACTTCACCCAGGCATCGAAACTGGACTCGGCCACGCTCTGCTTCTTGCGCCCGGTCCCGCGCAACACGCCGGTGACGGTCTTGCCGAGCAGCTTGAGGTAATTGTCGATATCGATGACACCGGTGCGCACCAGGAACAGATCGTCGTAATAACTGGTGAAACCCTCGAAGAGCCACAGCAGCGAAGTATAGTTTTCCTGGCGCAGGTCGTAGGGAGCGAACACTGCGGGCTTGATGCGCTTGACGTTCCAGGTGTGGAAATACTCATGGCTGCACAGGCCGAGGTAAGTGCGGTAGCCATCGGTCTGCTCCGGCTTGCCCTTGACCGGCAGGTCGGCGCGCGAGCAGATCAGTGCGGTCGATGCACGGTGCTCAAGACCGCCGTAGCCATCGCCCACGGCCAGCGTCATGAAGACGTAGCGATCCATGGGCGCACGCTTGCTGCGCGGCTCGAAGAAGGCGATCTGGGCCTCGCAGATCTTCTTGAGGTCGTCGCACAGGCGAGCCATGTCGAGATTGGGGACGCGGCCCGTGATGACCACATCATGTGGCACGCCATGGGCCTGGAAGGTGGCCAATGCGAAGTCACCGATTTCTACCGGATGATCGATCAGTGCATCGTAGTTCGGTGCGACGTAAGTCCCGAAACCATAGCGCTTGGCCTTGAGTTCCGGCATGGCCGTGGCCACGCGCCAGCGCTTGAAGTCCTCCCCTTCCGGACGGACGATATCGACCACCTGCTCACCATCCTCGAAACCATGCGCGGCCAGGAAGACGCTGGTGCCATTGAAGAAGCCATGCGTACGGTCCAGGTGGGCCGTGCGCACCGACAAGTCCCAGGCATACACCTGATAGTGCAGCGTGAGCGCGCCCTTGCAGGGCGCGGCTTGCCAGGTGTGCTTGTCCAGCTTCTTCACTGCCACCTTGCGGCCATTGGATTGACCACGCAGTTGCACAATGTTCTTGCCGAACTCGCGGATCATGTAGCTGCCCGGAATCCAGGCCGGCAGCGAGAACACCTGCCCGTCGGCGGCCGGCGCATCGACCGTGATGCTGACGTCGTAAAGGTGGGAAGCTGGATCGAGGGACGTGATGCTATAACGGATCGGAGTTGCCATTGCGATGTGCGTAGGAGTGGTGCCGACGTGCGGCGATGGGCCATTTTACACGCGCCGCCGCACCGCATGGGACGCTGGCCGGGGGACGAAAAAAAACCCGGACCGACTTGCGTCGTTCCGGGTCCAGAGTCACACAAACTTTCTGCACTACTTTTTAAACCATATAAATCATATAAAACATATAAATCATATGAAACATCCGGCGCACATCGCCGGGGCAGCCAAGTGCATCAGCGCGGCAGCAGCGAAGAACCCATCAGGAACTCATCGACTGCACGTGCGCACTGGCGACCTTCGCGGATCGCCCACACCACCAGCGACTGGCCACGACGCATGTCACCGGCCGCAAAGACCTTGTCCACCGAAGTCTTGTAGCAGCCTTCGCCATCGGTAGTGGCCTTGGCATTGCCGCGCGCATCCTTCTCGACGCCGAAGGCATCCAGTACCTGCTGCACCGGCGAGACGAAGCCCATGGCCAGCAGCACCAGGTCAGCCTTGATCTCGAATTCCGAATCGGGCACTTCGACCATCTTGCCGTCCTTGAACTCGACGCGCGCAGCGATGAGCTTCTCGACCTTGCCGCCCTTGCCTTCCAGTCGCTTGGTGGTCACTGCGAAGTCACGTGCGCAACCCTCCTCGTGGGAGGAAGAGGTGCGCAGCTTGATCGGCCAGTATGGCCAGACCAGCGGCTTGTTTTCGGACTCCGGCGGTTGCGGCATCAGTTCGAACTGGGTCACCGAAGCCGCACCATGACGGTTGGAGGTACCGACGCAGTCGGAGCCGGTGTCGCCACCGCCGATGACGACCACGTTCTTGCCGGTGGCCATGATCTGGTTCTTGAGCTTGTCGCCGGCATTGACCTTGTTCTGCAGCGGCAGGAAATCCATGGCGAAATGCACGCCCTTCAGCTCGCGGCCCGGCACCGGCAGGTCACGCGGGGACTCTGCACCACCGGCGATGACGACGGCATCGAATTCCT
This sequence comes from Herbaspirillum sp. C7C8, assembly GCF_022627875.1. Lineage (NCBI taxonomy): Bacteria > Pseudomonadati > Pseudomonadota > Betaproteobacteria > Burkholderiales > Oxalobacteraceae > Herbaspirillum > Herbaspirillum sp. C7C8. Next base: position 147,851 of record NZ_JABXGG010000011.1, on the reverse strand, counting down.
TCTTCAGTTCTTCGGGAGTGACGGTTTCCTTGGACCAGTTGTTGACGGTCTCGGGGAATTCCTTGCCGACGAAAACGCCGGTGCGGAAGCTCACGCCTTCGGCCTTCATCTGTTCCACGCGCAGGTCGATGTGCGACTTTTCCATCTTGAAGTCGGGGATGCCATAACGCAGCAGGCCGCCGACGCGGTCATTCTTCTCGAACACGGTCACGTCGTGACCGGCGCGCGCCAGCTGCTGGGCAGCGGCCAGGCCGGCAGGACCGGAGCCGACCACGGCGACCTTCTTGCCGGTCTTGACCGCAGCAGGTTGCGGCACGACCCAGCCGTTTTCCCAGCCCTTGTCGATGATGAAGTGCTCGATCGACTTGATGCCCACGGCGTCATTGTTGATGCCCAGGGTGCAGGCAGCTTCGCAGGGTGCCGGGCAGATGCGACCGGTGAACTCGGGGAAGTTGTTGGTCTGGTGCAGGGTGTCCAGGGCTTCCTTGTAGTTGCCGCGATAGACCAGATCATTCCAGTCGGGAATGATGTTGTTGACCGGGCAGCCGTTGTTGCAGAAGGGGATGCCGCAGTCCATGCAGCGCGCGCCCTGAATCTTGGCGTCGGCGTCGCTGAGGTGCAGGACGAATTCCTTGTAATGCTTGGTACGCGCGGCAGGTGCCTCGCTGGCCTCTTTCAGGCGCTGGTACTCCATGAAACCGGTTGCTTTTCCCATTTTCCTCTCACATTCTCGCTAAGGATGCGGCGGGCTGCGCTCTCACTCTGGCTGGCGCCACGCCCGCCGGCGTGCTTGATTGATTAGTCCGATCGATGCCTGGCTGAAAATCAGGCGGCGACCTTTTCCTTCTTCGTTTCGGCAGCGGCGGCCAGTTCGGCCAGCGCACGCTTGTACTCGGTCGGGAACACCTTGACGAACTTGGCGCGCGACGCCGCCCAGTTATCCAGCAGGTAGCGCGCACGCGTGCTGCCGGTGTACTTGAAGTGGCGTTCAATCAAGCCGCGCAGGATGGCTTCGTCGGTCTGGCGTTCGCCACCACGCAGCAGGCTGTGCCAGATGTTGCGGCCCAGGGTCTGCTCCTGTTCGGTGTCGGACAAGACCTTCTCCAGGCTGACCATCGAGGTATTGCACTTGCCGGCGAAATCACCTTCCGGGTCATACACGTAGGCGATACCACCCGACATACCGGCAGCGAAGTTGCGGCCGGTATTGCCCAGCACCACCACGGTGCCACCGGTCATGTATTCGCAACCGTGGTCGCCCGTGCCTTCCACCACCGCAGTGGCGCCGGAGTTGCGCACGGCGAAACGCTCGCCGGCCACGCCGTTGATGAAGGCTTCGCCGCTGATGGCACCGTACAGGACGGTATTGCCGGAGATCATGTTGTCCACGGCACGGCCACGGAACTCGGTGTTGGGGCGCACGATGATGCGGCCGCCCGACAAGCCCTTGCCGACGTAGTCGTTGCCTTCGCCGACCAGGTCCAGGGTCACGCCCTTGGCCAGGAAGGCGCCAGCGGACTGGCCTGCGGTGCCTTGCAGCTGGATGTGGATGGTGTCGTCCGGCAGGCCTTCGTCGCCGTAACGCTTGGCCACTTCACCCGAGAGCATGGCGCCGACGGTGCGGTTGAGGTTCTTGATCGGGGAGATGAAGGAGACCTTCTCGCCCTTCTCCAGCGCGATCTTCGCTTGTGCGATCAGCTTGTGGTCCAGCGCCTTGTCCAGGCCGTGGTCTTGCACGTCGGTGTGGTACACCGGCAGCTTCGACTCGGGCTGATGGAAGATGCGGCTGAAGTCCAAGCCCTTGGCCTTCCAGTGCGCGATTGCCTTGGAACGGTCCAGCAGGTCGGCACGGCCGATCAGGTCATCGAACTTGCGGATGCCCAGTTGCGCCATGATCTGGCGTGCTTCTTCGGCGATGAAGAAGAAGAAGTTGACCACGTGTTCCGGCTTGCCGGAGAACTTGGCGCGCAGCACCGGATCTTGCGTGGCCACGCCCACCGGGCAGGTGTTCAGGTGGCACTTGCGCATCATGATGCAGCCTTCGACCACCAGCGGTGCGGTGGCGAAACCGAATTCGTCCGCGCCCAGCATGGCGCCGATGACGACGTCGCGGCCGGTCTTCATCTGGCCGTCAGCCTGCACGCGGATACGGTTGCGCAGGCCATTCAGGACCAGGGTCTGCTGGGTTTCAGCCAGGCCCAGTTCCCACGGGGAACCGGCGTGCTTGATCGAGGACAGCGGCGAAGCACCGGTACCGCCATCGTGACCGGCGATGACCACGTGATCCGACTTGGCCTTGGCCACGCCGGCAGCGACGGTACCGACACCCACTTCGGAGACCAGCTTGACCGAGATGGATGCGCGCGGGTTGACGTTCTTCAGGTCGTGGATCAGCTGGGCCAGATCCTCGATGGAGTAGATGTCATGGTGCGGCGGCGGCGAGATCAGACCCACGCCCGGCACCGACACGCGCAGCTTGGCGATGTATTCCGAGACCTTGTGGCCGGGCAGCTGGCCGCCTTCACCGGGCTTGGCGCCCTGGGCCATCTTGATCTGGATCTGGTCGGCCGAGATCAGGTATTCGGCGGAGACGCCGAAACGGCCCGACGCCACCTGCTTGATGCGCGAACGCAGCGAGTCGCCTTCCAGCAGGGGAATGTCGACTTCGATGTGTTCCTTGCCGATTTCCGACGCCAGGGTCGCACCTTGCTTGATGGGGATGCCCTTCAACTCGTTGCGATAACGGTTGACGTCTTCACCACCTTCGCCGGTGTTGGACTTGCCACCGATACGGTTCATGGCGATGGCCAGCGTGGCGTGGGCTTCGGTCGAGATCGAGCCCAGCGACATGGCACCGGTGGCAAAACGCTTGACGATTTCCTTGGCCGGTTCCACTTCATCGATCGAGATCGCCTTGGACGGGTCGATCTTGAACTCGAACAGGCCGCGCAGCGTCATGTGGCGCTTGGACTGGTCGTTGATGATCTGGGCGTATTCCTTGTAGGTGTTGTAGCTGTTCGAACGGGTCGAGTGCTGCAGTTTGGCGATCGCGTCCGGCGTCCACATGTGCTCTTCGCCACGGATACGGAAGGCGTATTCGCCACCGGCATCCAGTGCGTTGGCCAGCACCGGGTCGGCGCTGAAGGCAGCGGTATGCAGGCGCAGCGCTTCTTCGGCCACTTCGAACACGCCGATGCCTTCGACGTTGGAGGCGGTACCCTTGAAGTACTTGTCCACCAGGGCCTTGGACAGGCCGATGGCTTCGAAGATCTGCGCGCCGCAGTAGGACATGTAGGTCGAGATGCCCATCTTGGACATGACCTTCAGCAAGCCCTTGCCGACTGCCTTCTGGAAGTTGTAGATGGCCTTCTCGGGCGAGAGGTCGCCCGGCAGACCCTTGGCCAGATCGGCCAGCGTATCCATCGCCAGGTACGGGTGGATCGCTTCGGCGCCATAGCCTGCCAGCAGGGCGAAGTGGTGCGTTTCGCGGGCCGAGCCGGTTTCCACCACCAGGCCGGTGGAGGTGCGCAGGCCCTTGCTGACCAGGTGCTGGTGGATGGCCGAAGTGGCCAGCAGTGCCGGGATCGGCAACTGGTCGGCATCGACCTTGCGGTCCGAGATGATCAGGATGTTGTGGCCCGACTTGACCGCATCGACGGCCTTGGCGCACAGCGAGGCCAGGCGGGCTTCGATGCCTTCCTTGCCCCAGGCGACGGGGTAGCAGATGTTCAGTTCGTAGGACTTGAACTTGCCGCCGCTGTGCGCGCTGATGTTGCGCAGCTTGGCGATGTCGTCATAGTCCAGCACCGGCTGCGACACTTCCAGGCGCATCGGCGGGTTGATGTTGTTGGTGTCCAGCAGGTTGGGCTTGGGACCGATGAAGGACACCAGCGACATGACCAGCGCTTCGCGGATCGGATCGATGGGCGGGTTGGTCACTTGCGCGAACAGCTGGCGGAAGTAGTTGTAGAGCGGCTTGTTCTTGTTGGACATGACCGCCAGCGGCGAGTCATTGCCCATGGAGCCGATGGCTTCCTCGCCACCGCTGGCCATGGGGGCCATCAGGAACTTGACGTCTTCCTGGGTGTAGCCGAAGACCTGCTGCAGGTCCAGCAGCTTCAACGGCGAAGAAGGCTGACGCGGCTCTTCCTTCAACTCGTCCAGCTTGACGCGCACCGAGTTGATCCACTGCTTGTAGGGCTTGGCGTTGGCGTAGGTGTCCTTCAGTTCCTTGTCGTCGATGATGCGGCCGGCGTCCAGGTCGATCAGGAACATCTTGCCCGGCTGCAGGCGCCACTTCTGGATGATCTTGGATTCGGGAATCGGCAGCACGCCGGATTCGGAAGCCATCACCACCAGGTCGTCATCGGTGACGATGTAGCGTGCCGGACGCAGGCCGTTGCGGTCCAGCGTGCCGCCGATGTGGCGGCCGTCGGTGAAGGCCAGCGCAGCGGGGCCGTCCCACGGCTCCATCATGGCGGCGTGGTATTCGTAGAAGGCGCGGCGGTTGTCGTCCATCGAAGTGTGATTTTCCCAGGCTTCGGGGACCATCATCATCATCGCCTGCGGCAGCGGATAGCCGGCCATGACCAGCAGTTCCAACGCGTTGTCGAAGCTGGCGGTATCGGACTGGCCTTCATAGATCAGCGGGAACAGCTTTTTCAGGTCCGAACCCAGCACGGCCGACTGCATCACGCCTTCGCGGGCGCGCATCCAGTTGAAGTTGCCCTTGACGGTGTTGATTTCACCGTTGTGGGCGATCAGGCGGTACGGGTGGGCCAGCGGCCATTCCGGGAAGGTGTTGGTGGAGAAGCGCTGGTGCACCAGGGCCAGGGCCGAGACGCAGCGCTCGTCCTGCAGGTCCTTGTAGTACACGCCGACCTGGTCGGCCAGCAGCAGGCCCTTGTAGACCACGGTGCGTGCCGACATCGAGGGCACGAAGAATTCCTTGCCGTGCAAGAGGTTCAGCGCCTGGATGGCGTGGCCGGAGGACTTGCGGATCACATAGAGCTTGCGTTCCAGCGCATCGGTGACCATCACGTCCGGACCACGACCGATGAAGATCTGGCGGATCACCGGTTCTTTTTCACGCACGGTGGGCGACATCGGCATGTCGCGGTCCACCGGCACGTCGCGCCAGCCCAGCACGATCTGGCCTTCGGCCAGCACCGCGCGTTCGATTTCCTGTTCACAGGCAATGCGGGAAGCGTTTTCCTTGGGCAGGAAGATCATGCCCACGCCGTATTCACCGGGCGGCGGCAGGTCCACGCCCTGCCTGGCCATCTCTTCACGGTAATACTGGTCGGGGATCTGGATCAGGATACCGGCACCGTCACCCATCAACGGGTCGGCACCGACAGCACCCCGGTGGTCCAGGTTCTTCAGAATGAGCAAACCCTGGTCAACGATGGAATGGGTTTTCTTGCCCTTGATGTGGGCGATGAAACCGACGCCACAGGCGTCATGTTCATTTGCTGGGTCGTAAAGGCCTTGCGCGTGCATAACGGAACTCCACCACATTGACAGTAAGGATTTGAAGAATAGTGCACTGCACCCAATAGTTCAATGAAAATAATTAGGGTCTGAGTGCAATTTAAATCCACAATATTTTCAGGATTTTTAAATTGGGGACATAGTAAAGGAAAGCGAATTCAAGTCATTGATTTAAAAGACTTATTTTTTAAAATTCACGATTCTTGCTGTGCGGATACTTCATCTGTCTCACCCGCAATACGAACAGTGGCGGGACGTCCCCGCTTGGCCGGGCTGACGCGCCGGTGTGTCTGGCGCTCCAGGGACTGCTTGAAATCCTCCGATCCCAGCGCCCAACCCTTGAGCGTGGCATCGGTGATGCGCTCCACTTCGGCGCGCGCCAGTCCCTCTTCGGTGAGCTGGCGATAGGCGATCTCGCGATCGAAGGGGGTATTGCCAATCGACCAATACTGAGGATGATCGGTGATCAACCCATCCTGCCTGGCGCCGATATGGTGCATGTAGCTGGACCACGGATACTCCCCGGGACTGGCCACCAGGCCCTTGCGCACGGGGTTGAGCTCGATGTAGCGGCAGACCGCCAGCAGGTAGAGCTCGGCATCGATGACGGTGGCGCGGTAACGCCCCTGCCACAGCGTGCCGCTGCGTCCATGCTTCTGGTTGAAATACGGGACGTAGTGGCGCCCTATCCATTGCATCATCCGTGCCAGCCCCTGGTCATCGGAGGGCGTCGCCAGCAGGTGCAGGTGGTCGGGCATGAGCACATAGGCGTGCACCGCCACCTTGAATTGCCTGGCGGCCTCCTTGAGCCAGCCCAGGAAGGCCACATGGTCATCCGCATCGCGGAAGACCACCAGGCCATCATGGCCGCGCTGGATGATGTGATGGGGTTGGTGCGGAACGACGAGTCGGGGAAGGCGGGCCATGGCAGACGCTGCAAACCGGTGAATGGAGCAGACATTCTAATTCACTCCGTCCCCAATAAACGCATGATGCTCAATTGGCATCGATGGAAGAATGCTTCATGCGCGCATAAAAAAACCGGCCAGATTGCTCCAGCCGGTCAAGCCCCACGTTGAATTTCTTGCAAGACGCAATCAGTTCGCGATCTTTTCCTTGCCCTTGTCCTTGCTCAGGACCAGGCTGGCGATGATGGAAACCACCAGGATGGCACCGACGATGGACAGCGACACCAGCACCGGCACGTGGAACCAGTAGGAGGCCAGCATCTTGCCGCCGACGAACAACAGCACCAGGGCCAGGCCGTACTTGAGCAGGTGGAAGCGCTCTGCCGAATCGGCCAGCAGGAAGTACAGCGCCCGCAAGCCCATGATGGCGAACATGTTCGAGGTGAAGACGATGAACGGATCCTTGGTGATGGCGAAGATGGCCGGGATACTGTCGACAGCAAAGATCACATCGGAAATCTCGATCAGCAGCAGCACCAGCATCAGCGGGGTGAAATAGCGCACGCCATTGATGCGGGTGGTGAACTTCTCGCCGTCATAATCGTTGCTGATCTTCATGTGGCCGCGCAGCCAGCGCAGCAAGGGGTTGTCGCCCAGGTCGGCTTCCTTGTCGGCAAAGATGAGCATCTTCACGCCGGTAAAGACCAGGAAGGCACCGAACACATACAGGATCCAGCTGAACTGCGCGATCATCCAGGCACCCAGCAGGATCATCACGGCGCGCATGACGATGGCACCGATCACACCGTAGAGCAGCACGCGACGCTGCATTTCAGGCGGCACGGCGAAATAGCTGAAGATCATCAGGAACACGAAGATGTTGTCCACCGACAGCGCCTTCTCGATCAGGTAGCCGGAGAGGAACTCGGCGCCCTTCTGGTTGGCAAACTCGCGGCCCACGTTGGCATCGAGATACCACCACATCAGGCCGGCGAAGATGAAGGCCAGCGACACCCATACCACCGACCAGCCCAGCGCCTCCCTGGGGGAAACCCGGTGGGCATTGCGCCCGCCCAGGGCGAACATGTCCACCGCCAGCATCCCCAGCACGAAGACGATGAAACCTATCCACATGGGCAGGCTTGCGAAACTTTCTACACCGTTCACGTCAGACCTCTCTCTTCTTGTTCACCGCCCGATAGCGGCTTCGGTTATCGGTTTCGGGAAAAAATCTTCAATCAAAGTCGAAGATTTCGCCCAGGAAGCCCTTTTTCTTGCGCTTGTATTCATATCCATGCCCGCCGTGCCCGAAGCGGGCATCGTGGGCGGGCGGCGGCGTGTGCATCGGCGCCCGCGCAGCCGACTGGGCAAGCGCTGCGCCGGCCTGGCTGGCAGCGGAACGCTCGATCAGCTTGTCCAGCTCGCCGCGGTCCAGCCACACGCCCCGGCATTGCGGGCAGTAATCGATCTCGATGCCCTGACGTTCCGAAATCAGCAGGTTGTGAGATGTACAGACGGGACATTTCATCAGGCTTCTCCTTCTTCCAGTGTTGGCAACGATGCCCGGCACGGCGACAACTCCCAACCGCACCTGACAAGGCGCTACTTTAGGCCAAACCGGAATGAATGAAAATTCGAATATTTTGAGATAATCCTTCGGGAAAACCGAAGTATCGACAACACCCCGGAACCAGGACGCATCCCATGGCCAGCCTCAACTACAAGCATCTCCACTACTTCTGGACCGTCGCCAAGACCGGCGGTGTAGCGCGCGCCAGCGAGCGCCTGCACCTGACGGCGCAGACCATCAGCGGCCAGATCAGCCTGTTCGAGCAATCGCTGGGCTACAAGCTCTTCAAGCGGGTCGGACGGCGGCTGGAACTCAATGACGAAGGCCGCATGGTGTTCGATTACGCCGAACGCATCTTCAGCCTGGGCGAGGAGCTGGAAGAAGCGCTGCGCCTGCGCCCCGGTGGACGCACCCTGCAATTGCGCGTGGGCGTGGCCGATGCGGTCCCCAAGGCGATCGCCTACCTGCTGCTGGAAAGTGCGCTGGCGATGCAGGATCCGATCCGCATCATCTGCCGCGAAGGCAAGCTCGACGTCCTGCTGGCCGACCTGGCCATCCACAAGCTGGACATCATCATCGCCGACAGTCCCATGCCGCCCAATGTGGACGTGCGCGGCTACCATCACCTGCTGGGCGAATGCGATACCAGCTTCTTCGCCACACCCGAGCTGGCGCGGCGCTACCGCAAGGGCTTTCCGCGCAGCCTGGAGGGTGCGCCCTTCCTGATGCCGGGCGAAGATGCAGCGGTACGGCCACGCCTGCTGCGCTGGTTCGAAAAGGAAGGCATACGCCCCCAGATCACGGGTGAATTTGACGATGGCGCCCTGCTGCTGGCCTTCGGCGACGCCGGTGCGGGCATCTTCGCCGCCCCCACGGCCATCGCCGGGCAGATCCGCAAGCAGTACGGACTGCTGGAAATCGGCAAGACCGAGGCCATCCGCGAACAGTTCTATGCGATCTCGGTCGAGCGCAGGCTGAGCCATCCCGCCGTGCTGGCGATCCAGTCGGCCGCACGCGGCAACCTGATCGTGGGCAGCACCCCGCCTCGCCCCACCGGCAGGCACAAGAACGATCCATGATGTCGCCCGGTATCGCGGACGATACGACGACGGACAGAGAGCAAAATATATGCACCATGGTGCATATCAAAACCCTCCCGCTTGCCGAGCTAAAGTTCAGGCTGGCGATGTCGTAAATGACGAGAAATGCAGTGTTCGGAATGGGAGAAAAAGCGCCGGGACAAAAGAAAAACCCCACGTCCCTTGCGAGCCGTGGGGTAAATCCCATTCTCGGGGGGGAGAATGGAGGGGGAACTTCAATATAGGGAAATAGCCCAGCCGTCGCAGCCGTTTTTACAAATCGTTACACCCTCTTCATATGCTGCATCAGCGAACATATTTGGTGCTAGGAACTACATGTTAGATCAATGCGGCATGAATCCAATATATCAAACACTTGCCGCAAGTAAAGCCCGCAAGGCCAGAAAGGCGGCAGAGCCGCGTTCCCGCCGACTGACCAGGTAAGTGGTGACGCGACCATCGCGGCCCAGCGAATGCGTGGCAAAACCGTGCGGCTCCATCTGCATGGCGATCACCGAGCGCGGCACCACGGCCACCCCGGCGCCTGCCGCCACGCAGGCCAGAATGGCGTGATAGGACGCCAGTTCCAGCGTGCGCACCGGTGCCAGATCACGGCTGCGGCCATGGCTGGCGAACCAGGTTTCGGCATGGCGGCGGTAGGCGCAGCCTTGCTCGAAGACGATGAGGGTATCGAGCATCACATCCTCTGGCGAGCGCACCCGCCGATGGCTGCGCGGCGTCACCAGCAGCAGTTCTTCCTTGTAGAGCGGGGTGGCCGAGAAGGCCGGATCATCGATGGGCCCGGCCACCAGCGCGGCATCGAGCTTGCAGGCGCGCACCCCGGCGATGAGCACATCGGTCGGACCGGTGGAGAGCTCCAGCCGCACCTCCGGCCAGCGCTGGTGAAACTCGGCTAGGGGTGCCGGCAGGCGGCTGGCCGCCGTGCTTTCCATGGAACCGATGCGCAGGCGTCCGCGCGGATTCTGGGGCGCTACCACCTCGCGCGCCTCCTGCACCAGGCCCAGGATGCGTTCGGCGTAGTCCAGCAATGCTTCCCCGGCCGCCGTGAGCACCAGGCGGCGGCGGTCCCGCACGAACAGCGGCACCCCGACGGACTCTTCCAGCTGCTTGATGCGCGTGGTGACATTGGATTGCACGCGATTGAGCCGCTCGGCGGCACGGGTCACGCCGCCCTCGGCGACGACGGTGCGAAAGATTTCCAGTTCGGCCAGTTCCATGGGATGCTCCGGGCGAGGTTCTCGATGGATGTTCTTGAATCAAGATGAAGTCATCCCGATTATTCATTTTTTGGAATGACCGAAAGACGATAGCATAGACCCCTGTTCACCTCCATGTCTTTGCACCTGCCCATGACCCAGCCCGCCGCCACCCGCCCCGCCACCTCCCTCCATGCGCTGGCCTGGAAAGTCTGCCTGTCCGGCATGGTGGCGCTATCGGTGGCGATGGGCATCGGCCGCTTCGCCTTCACGCCCCTGCTGCCGATGATGCTGCATGAGGGCAGTCTTTCGCTGCAGATGGGCGGCTGGCTGGCCACGGCCAACTATCTGGGCTACTTCGCCGGTGCCATGCTGTGTGCCTTCCATCGCAGCAAGCGCGGCGTGGCCATGCTGCGTGCCGGTCTGGTGGTGACCATCCTGCTCACGCTGGGCATGGGTGTACTGCATCAGGACTGGGCCTGGCTGTGGATGCGTTTTCTCTCGGGCGTGGCCAGCGCCTATGTGTTCGTCTACACCGCCGGCTGGTGCCTGCAACAGCTCACGCAACTGGGCCGCCCCGAACTGGGCGGCGTGATCTTCTGCGGCCCCGGCCTGGGCATTGCACTGACCGGCCTGCTCTCGGGCCCGATGATCGCTGCCGGCTGGCTGGCCGCCGGTGGCTGGATCGCCTTCGGCGTAATCGCGCTGGGTCTCACGGCACTGGTGTGGAAGTCCTTCAGCTTCGATGCCGGGCATGGACTCAATGTGCATCCCCATGACGGCCCTGCGGCCCATGCGTCGGCGCCCGAATCGCCCAGCCAGAAGCGTGAAGTGCTGATCCAGGTGATTGCCTACGGCATCGCCGGATTCGGCTACATCATCACCGCGACCTTCCTGCCGGTGATCGCGCGCCACGCGCTGCCGGGCTCGGTGTGGCCGGATTACTTCTGGCCCATCTTCGGGCTGTCGGTCGCCGCCGGGGCCTTCAGCGCCACCCGGCTATCGGTGCAGGGTGACCAGCGCCTGCTGCTGACCGGAGCCTACCTGATGCAGGCCGCAGGGGTACTGGTCTCCATCCTCTTCCCCAGCGCACCCGGCTTTGCGCTGAGCTGCCTGCTGCTGGGCCTGCCCTTCACGGCCATCACGCTGTTTGGCATGCGCGAGGCACGCCGCCTGCGCCGCGAGCAGGCCAGCAGCCTGATGGCCCTGATGACCGCCGCCTATGGCATCGGCCAGATCGCAGGTCCGCCACTGGCTACGGCTCTGGTACACGGCAGCGGCTCCTTCACGCCCTCGCTGTGCGTGGCGGCGCTGACCCTGCTGATCGGCGCCGGACTCTACTATCGCCTGACGATCACGCATCGGCTGCCGCGCTGATCTTCCTGTACCGCCAGGCAAAAACGCCCGCGACATCTTCTGTCGCGGGCGTTGTCGCTGGTAACGCAAGCGCTGGCGACGGCGTGGCGATCAGCGGAACGCCGGCTCCGCAAAACTGCGCAGCTTGCGGCTATGCAGCTGTTCGATGCCGTTGTTGCGCAAGAGCTCCAGTGCCCGTATGCCGATCTGCAAGTGCTGCGCCACCCGCTGCTCGTAGAAGGTATTGGCCATGCCGGGCAACTTGATTTCGCCATGCAGCGGCTTGTCGGAGACGCACAGCAGCGTGCCATAGGGCACCCGGAAGCGGAAGCCGTTGGCCGCCACCGTGGCGCTTTCCATGTCCAGCGCGATGGCGCGGCTCTGCGAGAAGCGCAGCAGCGGCATGCGATGGTCGCGCAGCTCCCAGTTGCGGTCATCGACCGAAGCCACCGTCCCGGTGCGCATGATGCGCTTCAACTCATAGCCATCCAGCCGCGTGATGCTGGCCACCGCATCCTGCAAGGCCAGCTGCACTTCGGCCAGGGCGGGGATGGGCACCCACAGCGGCAGGTCATCATCGAGCACGTGATCATCGCGCACATAAGCATGGGCCAGCACGTAATCGCCCATGCGCTGCGAAGCCGACAGCCCGGCGCAGTGACCCAGCATCAGCCAGCCATGCGGACGCAGCACCGCCACGTGGTCGGTAACCGTCTTGGCATTGGACGGACCCACGCCGATGTTGACCAGGGTGATGCCGCTGCCATCGGCGCGCTGCAGGTGATAGGCCGGCATCTGCGGCTGCCGTGCCGGTGCCACCCCGGAAACTGGCCTGGTCACTGTACCGGTCTGGTTGGCACTCCAGGTGGTGACATTACCGGGCTCGACGAAGGCAGTGTACTGGCGGCGATAGGCCAGCTCGTCCGGATCGTCGGTCGGCTCCATCAGGCGTCGGCCCAGGCGCACGAATTCATCGACATAGAAGGCATAGTTGGTGAAGAGCACGTAGCGCTGGAACTGATCCGGCGAGGTCGCCGTATAGTGGCGCAGGCGATGCAGCGAGTAATCGATGCGCGGACCGGTGAACAGCGCCAGCGGATGCGGTCCTTCGCGCCAGGCGCCGTTGTCCACTTCATAGGTGCCATTGGCGATGCGGTCATCCATGGTTGCCAGATCGGGCAGATCGAACCAGTCGGGCAGCGTGCGCAGATGTTCCGGATCGAGACTGCCCTCCACGTGGATCCCCTCGGGGAAGGCAAAGTGCACCGGGATCGGCAGCTCGCTTACGCCCACTTCCAGCGGTACGTCATGGTTCTGCAGCACCAGCTTGAACTGCGCGAGCAGGTACTGATGAAACAGCTGGGGGCGCGTGAGCGTGGTCTCGTAGCAGCCGGGGCCGGCCACGAAACCGAAGGACTGGCGGGTATCGGTGTGGGTGGATTTCTCGGTGGTGATGCGCACGAAGGGATAACAGGCACGGACCCGCTGCGGCATTGCCTGGCCACTGGAAAACTGGCGGAAGGCATCGCGCAGGATGGCCGTGTTGTGCTCGTAGATTGCCAGCACGCGCGCATAGGCGGCTTCGGGGTTGGTGAATTTTTCTGTGGCAAACATCATGATTCTCCATCATTGCCGCGCGCCGCAACGGTCTGAAAGCCAATGCGCGGCAGCGGCGCGGCCGGTTGGGCCGGTCATTCATCGAAATGGGTTCTGCTTGTGCGCAGCACCATCTTACCTGAGAGCGCAGGATTCCATGCGGCCTTCCCATCCCGGGATCAGGCAGGACAATGTCGCGCTTGTCCGGCTTTGCCGCTCGCGGATTCGGTGATATCGTCCAGCTTCTTCCGCGCGATTTACTTATTTTTTCCTCTGCACTGGCCGCCCTTCGCGCCTGCTTCCCGCGCCGCCCCGGCAGGGGTGTCAGCGCGCCGTCAGTTGCGAGTCGATTTTCTTCTTTCGCTTGCTGTCAAGTCATAAAAACGCACCAAATGTGCGTAAAACACTGCCGCAAAGCCGCTAGCCATGCGGCTTTCTCATCCGATAAAAAAACCTTTGATTGCCACGCGAGCTGGTGCTATCGTGTCGGCGCTTTTGCGGGGATGACATCGCGCGGCAAGACGTGAGACATCTTTGCAGGGCATCCCATAAAACTAATAAAAAAATAATTCAACTACTCGTTCAGAGGCACACATGTTCATCAAAAAAATCTTCCAGCAAATGCTGGTCCTGCTCTGCCTGGCCGCAGCCGCTGCCGCGCAAGCACAACAACTCCCCAACGTCGTCATCCTGGCCACCGGCGGCACCATCGCCGGCACTGGCGCCACCAGCACCACTACCGTCGGCTACACCGCGGCCAAGGTCGGCGTGGATGCGCTCATCGCCGCCGTTCCCGAACTGAAGAAGGTCGCCAATGTGCGCGGCGAGCAGGTCATGCAGATCGCCAGCGAGAACATGAACAACGACGCCTGGCTCAAGCTGGCCAAGCGCGTCAACACCCTGCTGGCGCAGAGTGACGTGGACGGCATCGTCATCACCCACGGCACCGACACCATCGAAGAGACCGCCTACTTCCTGGACCTGGTGGTCAAGAGCCGCAAGCCGGTGGTGATCGTGGGCGCGATGCGTCCCTCCACCGCCATCAGCGCCGACGGCCCGATCAACCTGTACAACGCCGTGCTGCTGGCCGGCTCCAAGGAAGCCGTCGGCAAGGGCGTGCTGGTGACCCTGAACGACCAGATCAACGCTGGCCGTGAAGTGACCAAGACCAACACCTCCACCATGGACACCTTCAAGACGCCGGAACTGGGCTTCCTGGGCTACATCCAGGGCAGCAAGCCTTACTTCTATCGCCAGTCCACCCGCAAGAACACGGTCGACACGCCCTTCGACATCATGAACCTGGACAAGCTGCCGCAAGTGGACATCGTCTACGGCTACGCCAACATGAATCCGATCGCGCTCAACGCCTTCGTGGCCGCTGGCGCACAGGGCATCATCCACGCCGGCGTGGGTGACGGCAGCCTGAACAACACCGTGGTGCCGTCGCTGACCGAAGCCCGCAAGAAGGGCGTGGTGATCGTACGTTCCAGCCGCGTCGGCCAGGGCATCGTGGCGCGCAACGGCGAAGCCGACGACGACAAGCTGGACTTCGTGGTCTCCGACACGCTCAACCCGCAGAAGGCGCGCATCCTGCTGATGCTGGCCCTGACCAAGACCACCGACACCAAGGAAATCCAGAAGATGTTCTGGGAATACTGATCGGCGCGGACGGGCAGATCCTGCCCGCCGCAATGCGTATCCCTGTATCCCTGTATTCCTGTATCCCTTCAAGCCCGCTGCACCTGCAGCGGGCTTTTTCATGGGCGGAACCAAGCCGGTTCGCACCGACTCTGTAGAGTTCGCCCCACCCCGCGAGCGCCTCACAGGAGAACACCGCATGCCCAGCCGCCGTCATTTCCTCGCCGCCGCCAGTGCCGCCTCGGCGCTGGCCGCCCTCGGCCTCTCACCGCGCGCGCTGGCGGCGCAGGGCTTGCGCCTGGGTCGCGCGCAGCCGTTTTCCTTCGACACGCTCATCGCCCGCGCACGCGACATGGCCCGCACCCCCTATCAAGCCCCGCCCGCCGCACCGGCTGCGGTGCTGGACCGCATTGACTACGAGGCGCATGGCCAGATCCGTTTCAAGACCGCAGATGCGCTCTTCGCCCAGGGGCCCGGCGCGTTTCCGGTGACCTTCTTCCATCTCGGCAAGTTCTTCCGTGTACCGGTACGGATGTTCATCCTTGCTGGTCAGGGCGATGGCACTGTACCGGTCCAGTCCCGTGAAGTGTCTTACCGCGATGACTACTTCGACATGCCCGCCGACAGCCCCGCCCACCAGTTGCCGCCCGACAGCGGCTTTGCCGGTTTCCGTTTCCAGGAGAGTCGCCTGGCCGACCAGCAGCTCAAGGACTGGCGCAGCAATGACTGGGTGGCCTTCCTCGGCGCCTCTTATTTCCGTGCCATCGGGGATCTGTACCAGTACGGTCTGTCGGCGCGCGGCATCGCCATCGATGTGGCCCAGGCTGACCGGCCCGAGCAATTTCCCGACTTCACGCAATTCTTCTTTGAGCCCGGCACCGCCGGCAGTGATACGGTGGTGGTGTACGCCCTGCTCGATGGCCCCAGCATCACCGGCGCCTATCGCTTCGCCATGCAGCGCAAGCAGGGCGGCGGCGTGAACATGGACATCGACAAGTCCCTGTTCCTGCGCCGTGACGTGGCGCGACTGGGCCTGGCACCGGCCACCTCGATGTACTGGTTTTCGGAGACCGTGAAGGGTACCGGCGCGGACTGGCGGCCGGAGGTGCATGACTCGGACGGACTGGCGATCTGGAATGGCGCGGGCGAACACCTGTGGCGACCGCTCAACAATCCGCCGCGCACGGTGTCATCGGCCTTCAGCGACCGGCACCTGCGCGGCTTCGGCCTGCTGCAGCGGGACCGCGACTTTGATCATTACCTCGACGGCGTGCACTACGAACGCCGCCCCAGCCTGTGGGTGGAACCCCTGGGCGACTGGGGCGAGGGCGAAGTCCAGTTGATCGAGCTGCGCACCGATGACGAAATCCACGACAACATCGTCGCCATGTGGGTGCCCAAGGCGCCAGCGCGGGCGGGGGACGCGTATCGCCTGCGCTATCGTCTCTACTGGCAGCACGACGAACCCTTCCCGACCCCGCTGGCGCGCTGCGTGGCCACGCGCCTGGGACGCGGCGGCCAGCCGGGCCAACCGCGCCCGCCGCAGGTACGCAAGTTCATGGTCGAGTTCAAGGGCCCGCCGCTGGCTGCCCTGCCCTTTGGCGTGAAGCCGGAAGCGGTCATCACGGCCTCGCGCGGCAGCATTTCCTATGTCTATACCGAAGCCCTGCCCAATGGCGTGCCCGGCCACTGGCGCGCGCAATTCGATCTTGCGGCCAGCGGCGAGGAGCCGGTCGAACTGCGCCTGTTCCTGCGCCATCAGGGCCAGGCGCTGAGTGAAACCTGGTTGTTCCAATACCATCCGTTTGCCGCACGGGAAGTCTATTGAAGTGCGGCGGAAAAGATTTTTTGCAGGGCGAGGAAAAAATGTTTGTACTTTTTTGAAAAGCTCCTTATAATCTCGTTCTTTCGCGGCTGTAGCTCAGCTGGATAGAGTACTTGGCTACGAACCAAGGGGTCGTGGGTTCGATTCCTGCCAGCCGCACCATATGTAGTAAAAAAAGGGTCCATCGCAAGATGGGCCCTTTTTTGTTTTCTGCTGTCGGAAACGGAGCGAGCAACGCAGACCGGCTCCGCAGCTCATCCACGAAACACGCAGCCGCTACGGCGGCGCCCAGCCCCCACCACCAGCACGAACAGCAAGGGCACGAACAGCACCGCCAGCAGCGTGGCGCTGATCATGCCGCCGAAGACGCCCGTGCCGATGGCACGCTGCGTCTCGGCGCTGGCGCCGGAGGCCAGCATCAGCGGTACCACGCCCAGGGCAAAGGCCAGCGAGGTCATGAGGATGGGACGCAGCCGCAGCACCGCAGCCTTGACCGCCGCCTCCACCAGGCCGGCGCCTTCGACATGCAGCTGGCGCGCGAACTCGACGATCAGGATGGCATTCTTCGCCGAGAGCCCGATGACGGTAATCATGCCGACCTTGAAGAAGACGTCATCGGGCATCTCCCGCAACATCACGGCCGCCACCGCGCCGACCAGGCCCAGCGGCACCGCCAGCATCACCGACAGGGGAATGCGCCAGCTCTCATACAAGGCCGCCAGCACCAGAAACACCACCAGCATCGACAAGGCCATGAGCATCGGCGCCTGCGCCGCCGACAGGCGTTCCTGCAGCGACTGCCCGGTCCATGCCACGGCAAAGCCGGGCGGCAACTGGCGGGCCAGATGCTCCATTTCGGCCATGGCATCACCACTGGCCACGCCCGCTGCGGCACTGCCGGAAATGCGCACCGCCGGGAAGCCCTGGTAGCGCTGCAATTGCGTAGGCACCACCTGCCAGGACGCCTGCACCAGCTCGGACAGCGGCACCATGCCGCCGCTCTGGTTGCGCACATGCAGCTTCATCACGTCCTCGATCTGCATACGGGAACGGGCCTGGGCCTGGATGATGACCTGCTGCATGCGACCGTCATTGGGGAAATCATTTACATAAAGAGAACCCACCGCCGCCGAGAGCGTGTCGCTGATGCTGGCGAACGACACCCCGAGTGCGGCCGCCTTCTGGCGATCCACCTCAAGATGCAGGCTGGCGCCCGAAGGCAGGCCATCCGAATAGACGCCTGTGAGCTTGTCGCTGTTTGCAGCCAGCGCCAGCAGTTGCGCCTCGGCCGCCTTGAGCGCGGCATATCCCTGATTGGCACGATCCTGCAGACGCATGGCAAAGCCGGAAGAATTGCCCAGTTCCTCGATGGCCGGTGGCAGCAGGCTCATCACCATGCCGTCCACGCCCTGCTCCATGGCCGCCTGCGCATGCTGGGCCTCGATCGCTGCGGTGGAACCCTTGCGCGCCTTCCAGTCCTTCAGTTCGGTGAAGGCCATCGCCGCATTGGGACCGGAACCGGAGAAACCGAAACCCAGCACTGACAGGTTGGCACCGATATCCTGGCGCGTTTTCAGATAGCGTTCGAACTGATCCACTGCGCGCGCGGTGCGCTCGGTGGTGGCATCGGCCGGCAGTTGGAAGCTGGTCATGAAATAGCCCTGATCTTCCTCCGGCAGGAAAGCCGAGGGCAGCGCCCGCAAACCCAGCACCAGCAACAGCGACAGCGCCCCATAGAGCAGCATCATGCGCAGCCCGCGCGCGATCACGCGGCCCAGCAGCGATTCATAGCGGCGCGTCAGGCGTGCAAAGGCACGGTTGAAGGCTCCGAAGAAGCCGCGCTTGTCGTGATGGCCGGGGGCGACCGGTTTCAACAGCGTGGCGCAAAGGGCCGGTGTCAGGCTCAGCGCCAGGAAAGCCGAGAACAGGATCGATACCGCCATGGCCAGCGAGAACTGCCGGTAGATCACGCCCACCGATCCCCCGGCCAGCGCCATGGGAATGAAGACGGCGGTCAGCACCAGCGTGATGCCGATGATGGCACCGGTGATCTCCCCCATCGCCTTGATGGTGGCCTCGCGCGGACCCAGGCCCTCCTCGACCATGATGCGCTCGACGTTTTCCACCACCACGATGGCGTCATCGACGATGATGCCGATGGCCAGCACCATGCCGAACATGGTCAGCACGTTGACCGAGTAGCCGGCCACCAGCATCACGGCCAGCGTGCCCAATAGCGCGATGGGCGCGACGATGGCCGGGATGACGGTATAGCGCACGTTCTGCAGGAACAGGTACATCACCAGGAACACCAGCACCATGGCCTCGATCAGGGTCTGCACCACTTTCTGGATCGAGATCTTGACGAAGGGGGCCGTGTTGTAAGGCAACGAGAACTGCATGCCCTGCGGCAGGCTGGGGCGCAGTTCTTCCATGCGTGCCTGGATCGCCGCGGCCGTTCGTACCGCGTTGGCACCGGGCGAGAGCTGTACGGCGGCCACGCCCGCAGGCTTGCCGTCTTCACGGTTGGCGAAGGCATAGGATTGCGCCCCAAGTTCGACCCGGGCCACATCCCCCAGCAGTACGCGCGAACCATCGGGCTTGGCCTTGAGCACGATGGCAGCGAACTGGTCCGGTGACTGCAACTGTCCTTGTACTGTCAGGGGAACGGCGATCTGCTGGCCCGGTACAGTTGGCGTATCGCCCAGGCGTCCGGGAGCGATCTGTGCGTTCTGCTGGCTGATCGCTGTACTGATATCTGTTACGGACAGTCCGTAGGCATTGAGCTTGAAGGGATCGATCCAGATGCGCATGGCCTGCTCGGCACCGAACAGTTGCACACGCCCCACGCCATCCACGCGGCGCAGTTCTTCGACGATGTTGCGGGCCAGATAATCGTTGAGACGAATTTCATCATAGCGGCCATCCGTCGAGGTCAGGCTGACCATGAGCAGAAAGCCCGAGGCCGCCGACTCCACGCTCACGCCGTTCTGCCGCACCGCCTGTGGCAGGCGGGCTTCGATGGCCTTGAGCTTGTTCTGTACGTCGACCTGGGCCAGTTCCGGATCGGTACCGGGCTTGAAGGTCACGGTGATCTGGGCACTGCCCGAGGTGTCGGCCGAGGATTCGAAATACAGCAGGTTCTTCACGCCCGAGAGCTCGCGCTCGATCAGGCTGATGACGCCATCGTTCATGGTCTGCGGCGTGGCGCCCGGATAGGTGGCATTGATTGTCACGCTGGGCGGGGCCACGGAGGGATAGCGGGCAATGGGCAACTGGCTCATGGCGATGACGCCGAAGAGCACGATGAACAGCGCGACCACCCAGGCAAAGACGGGGCGGTCGATAAAGAAGCGAGGCATGCAGGAACTCCATCGGGGGAAACACGCGAAGGACAGCACCTGTCGGTCACCCCTGGCATTTTTGCCGCGCGGGCTGCCCGACAGTACAATCGCGAGCGAAGGCGGAGTCTGGGCCATGCGCGTGAGGTTTGCGCGGTACAACGATGGAGTTTTGATGGAGAAGGCAAGAATGGCGGCAATCCAACCGAAAGCCAGCGAGGCCGCACCGGCCACGGGCGCGCTGATCCTCATCGCCGAGGACGCACCCGAGATCGCCGACATCCTCGCCGCCTACCTGGCCCGCAGCGGCATGCGCAGCGTGCATGCCGCCGATGGCACGCGGGCGCTGGAACTGCATCTTTCGCTCAAGCCGGACCTGGTGCTGCTGGATATCCAGATGCCGCAGGTCAACGGCTGGCAGGTGCTGGCGCAGATCCGGCAGCGCGACAACACGCCGGTCATCCTGCTCACCGCGCTCGACCAGGACGTGGACAAGCTCACCGGCCTGCGCATCGGCGCCGATGATTACGTGGTCAAGCCCTTCAATCCGGCCGAGGTGGTGGCGCGCGTGGAAGCGGTGCTGCGACGCAGCCTGCCGCGCGAGGAAAGGGAAGACCGGCGCATCCTGCGGGTGCCGCCGTTCGTGATCGACTTCGAACAGCACGAGGTGGTGGCCGAGATCGATGGTGTGCGCCACACGCTGGTGCTGACGCTGACCGAATTCAAGCTGCTGGCGCAACTGGCGCGCGCCCCGCGCCGCGTGTTCAGCCGCGCTGAACTGCTGGCCACCTGCCTGCCCGAGGGCGATACCCTGGAACGCACCGTGGACAGCCATGTCAGCAAGTTGCGCAAGAAACTGGAAGACCTGAACATTGGCGGCATTCCGGTGAGCATTCGCGGGGTCGGCTACCGCTTCCAGCAGGGCAGTTGAGTGACATCGCAACGAGGCCAGCCATGAAACCCGGCATCGATCTCCTGACGCTCTGGCGCGGCAAGGGCCTGGCGCGCCAGATCATCAGCTCCATCGCCATCCTGGCGCTGAGCATCATGCTCATGGTGCTGCTGGGCTCCTACGCCTTCTATTCGACTCTGTTCATCTTCCTGCCCACGGCGGCTTCGGCGCCGGATAGCTGGCTGCCCTCGCCGGTCGAATGGGGCTGGATCGTGGTGACCACGCTCATCGGCGTGGCCATCGCAGTGTGGGTAGCGATGCGCCTGTCGCGTCGTATCCTCACGCCCCTGAACTCGGTGGCCACCAGTCTGCGCCGGGTGGCGCAGGGCGACCTGGCCGCGCGCGCGGCGGCGGACCGGCAACCGCTGGATGAAGCCTCGCAACTCATCAGCGACTTCAATGCCATGGCCGAACGCCTGGAGCGGGTACAGCAGGAACGCATCTTCTGGAACGCCGCCATCGCGCACGAGCTGCGCACCCCGGTGACGATTCTGCGCGGTCGTCTGCAGGGCCTGGCCGATGGCGTGTTCCAGCCCGATCCGGCACTCTTTGCCAGCCTGCTGGTGCAGGTGGAAGGACTGGGCCGGCTCATCGAGGACCTGCGCATCGTCGGTCTGGCCGAGAGCGGTCACCTGCGCATCCAGTTGCAGCAGACCGATCTGCGCCAGGAAATCATGACGGTACTCAAGGCCTGCGAGTCGGCACTGCAAGAAAAGGGCTTCACCCTCACCCTCGACCTCCGTGCGCACGCCTCGCTCTGCGACCCGGTGCGCATTCGCCAGGCGCTGCTGGCGTTGCTGGAAAACGCCCTGCAACATGCCACCCCTGGCCCCCTGCGCATCACCACCTCGGATCTGGATGGCCAGCACTGCCTGCAGGTGGAAGACAGCGGGCCGGGGCTGGCAGCCGCCGATGCCCAGCGCATCTTCGATGCCTTCCAGCGCGGGCCGCGCGAGGAACAGGTCGCCGCCAAAGGCAGCGGGCTGGGACTGGCGGTGGTCCGCGCCATTGCCAGCGCACATGGCGGCACGGCCGATTGCCAGGCCTCCTCCCTGGGCGGTGCCTGCTTCCGGTTGCGCTGGCCGAGATGAAACGAGCGGTCGCGGAAAATCGCCAGAAGCTTCATCCTCGCGCAGACCGGGCGCCTGACCTGCCCGCATTGTCGGCACCCGCCTGAACGCTGCTTCATATCGCCCTCCAGCCCCCTCCCGGTGGGCACGGGCGCGGCCCCGCTAGTACGTCGCCAGCGCGCCTGGGACCGCCCTGGTCTTGAACGCCCCGACCAGTTCGCTGAGCTTGTGCGCCTGCCCCTGCATCGACTCGGCGGCGGCCGAGGCCTGCTCCACCAGGGCGGCATTCTGCTGGGTCACGTCATCCATCTGGCTGATCGCCTGCTGCACCTGCTCCACGCCGGCAGACTGCTCCTGGCTGGCCGAACTGATGTCGGCAATGATCTCGTTGACCCGCTGCACGCTGCTGACCACTTCGTCCATGGTGCTGCCGGCCTGGTTGACCAGGGTGCTGCCGGCATCGACCTTGCTGACCGAGTTGTCGATGAGTTCCTTGATTTCCTTGGCGGCCGCCGCCGAGCGTTGCGCCAGGCTGCGCACCTCGCTGGCCACCACCGCAAAGCCGCGCCCCTGCTCGCCGGCACGGGCCGCTTCGACGGCCGCGTTCAGGGCCAGGATGTTGGTCTGGAAGGCGATGCCATCGATCACGCCGATGATGTCGACGATCTTCCTCGACGAGGCATTGATGGCCCCCATCGTCTCCACCACCTGGGAAACCACGACCCCGCCGCGCTGTGCCACCGCTGAGGCGGCGCTGGCCAGTTCACTGGCCAGCCGGGCATTGCCGGCGTTCTGCTTGACGGTCGAGGTGATCTCTTCCATCGAGGAGGCGGTCTCTTCCAGCGAACTGGCTTGCTGCTCGGTGCGGGTGGACAGGTCCAGCGTGCCGGCAGCGATCTCGGTGGCCGAATTGTCGATGCGGTAGGCGCCGTCGCGCACATCGGTGACGATGGTCTGCAGGCCGGCCTGCATGCTGCGCAGCGCGTCCAGCAATTCGCCGGTCTCGCCCCGGATGTTGTCCTGGATCTCGGCGGTCAGGTCGCCCTGCGCCACCTGACGCGCCACCATGGCGGCATGCGCCAGCGGATCCCGGATGGCCTTGTAGACCAGCATGAGCGTACAGGCCAGCACCACCAGCGCCACGCCGATGAGGGTGTAGAAGATCATGGCCATCCTTGCCGAATGGGCTTGGGCCTGCTCGACCTGCGCCAGGGTGCGTGCATCGAGCATGGCAAAGAACTGGTCGACCGGGCGCATGATCCTGGCCTTGTTGACGTGATAGGCATGGTCGTGCATGAGCTGGCGCGCCTGTGCCAGGTCGGGTTCAGCGCGCCTGGTGAAGTTGCCCTGCGCATCTTCGTAGAGGCCCTTGACCATGTTCATGGCCACGGTCTCGGTCTTGACCAGGGCGTCCGAATTGGCCTTGGCCTCGGCCAGCTTTGCCAGCTCGGCCTCGGTGAAGCCGGCCTGGCGCATCAGGTCCAGCAGGGGCACGCTACGGCTACTGTCGGGGCGCGGCGGCTTGCCGTCGGCTGCCACGAAATCCCAATTCAATTAATTTGATTAAAAATGACAACAAAATGCCTAAATCGGTTTTTTAAATATATTTGGCGACTCAGAAAAATTCAATGATGAGCTCGGCGTTTTTTGCTTGAAAAAACAAGGATTTTCCTGATTGACGCCGCTGTGACGGGACGCCACAAAGCCGGGCGGCCGGCCTGCCAGAGAAGGCGCGGAGGGGAATAGTGGAAGGAAGCTGTGCTGGCGCATGGTTCAAGTGCACAGGGATGTGTATATTTTTGATCTGGTACCTGCGCAGGCAGGCAAGAACACCACAAGAACACGGGGCGCTACCGGTCCAGCCGGACCAAGGGGGATGAGATGTGGAGAAACATCGTGAGGAGGGCGGCCTTGCTCGTCTTCCTGCTGCCGCGGACGATTGCGCCCGCTGGCGCCGAAGAGCTCAGGCCGGTGACGCTGGGATTGAGTGCCTGGCTGACGCAACCCATTGTGCAGAGTGCCTGGCATGGGGCTGAGCTGGCCATCGAGGATGCCAATGCCCTGGCGGCCAGGAAGAAATCTTCCTATCGTTTCCGCCTGCTGGCCCAGGATGATCAGGGGACCGCCAATTTCGGAGTCAACGTCGCCCGTTACTTCATCAAGGAAAAAGTCGCCGGCGTCATCGGCCCATGGAGCAGCGATGCGGCCATGGCTGCGGCCGAACTCTACGAGGCGGCCCGCGTCCCGCAGATCGGCTTTACGGCCGGCACCAGCCAGTGGACCAGCCAGGGCCACCGCATGCCGTTCCGGGTGGTCGGCGGTACCGCCGACGTGGGCGCGACGATGGCCGAGGTGGTGGTCAACACGCTGAAAGGGAAACGGATCTTCGTGATCCACAACGATTCGGCCTACAGCAATGCACTTACCGATGAACTGACGACCCGCCTGGTCAACCAGCCTGCACTGACGACCACCCGCTATCTGGTCGGGCGCCGCAGCACCGACTTCAACGCCGCCATCAAGGCGGCCAGCCAGTTTCAGGCCGATGTGATCGTGTTCCTGGCACTGTTTCCGCAGGCGTCGGCTTTTGTGGAGGAGGTCCGGCGCGCCGGGCTGCAGGCCCGGATGCTGCTGGTGGGCGGCGCATCCACGCTGTCATTCGGCCAGGCCGCCCTGCCACAGGCGTATGTATTGGAATATGAACTGGCGCCCGAACATTGCCCGCGCTGGAAACGCTTTACCCAGACGTATGTGAATCGGTTCAGGGAGGCGCCCAGTCCCTACTCCTACTATGCCTATGACGCCGCCAGCATGCTGGCCGCAGCCATCCTGCAGAACAACTCGACCGATGGCGAACGGATCGCCGCCAGCTTGCGCGGCATGCGCCATGCGGGCCTGAGCGGGCCGATCAGTTTTACGGCCAGCGGCGCCAAGGCGGCGCCGCGCTTCCGGCTGTATCGGTATGAGTATCAGAACAAGGGACAGTGGCACCAGGTGAGCGTATTTCCACACCGGGCGGGGCTCAACGAGAAATGTCAGTGAGCGGGACCTGCAAAGTAAAAGGCCCGCTCCCAAGGGAAGCGAGCCTGTCGACTGTCGGGTGCCAGAAAACGAGGTCCGTTCAGAACGGGATATCGTCATCCATATCCGAGAAGTTCGCTGCCGGGCGCTGGGCCGGCTGCTGGCGCGGTGCGCCGCCAGCTGCTGCGCCACCGCCGGCGCTCTGGCGCGGCGCAGCGCCGCCGTAGCTGCCGCCACCGCCGCCATAACCACCTTCATCCATGCCGCCACTGCCGCCGCCGGCACCCTGACGGCCGCCCAGCATCTGCATGGTGTCCGCGATGATTTCGGTGGTATAGCGCTCCACGCCTTCCTTGTCCTGCCACTTGCGGGTCTGCAGGCGGCCTTCGACGTAGATCTGCGAACCTTTCTTCAGGTACTGGCCGGCGATTTCAGCCAGCTTGCGGTAGAAGGTGATGCGGTGCCATTCGGTGAGCTCCTTCTTTTCGCCGGTGTTCTTGTCCTTCCAGCTTTCGGTCGTGGCGACGGCGATGTTGGTGACGGCTTCGCCGTTGGGCATGTAGCGCGTTTCCGGATCGCGCCCGAGATTGCCGACGATGATGACTTTGTTGACCGATGCCATTGTTTCTCCTGAATACGTTTAGGCTGTTGCACCCGCCGCCTGCGCAGCGCGGCGCGGCAGGTTTTTCATGTTAGCCGCGATTATAAGCCAGGTCAGCGTGAGGGCGGCTGAGAGAAGGAATACGGCGGAATTCCCCACATTTTGTTTGAGCCAGCCGCCCAGCGCCCCGCCGCAGGACAGTCCCAGCGCCTGCAAGGTGTTGTAGACGCCCAGCGCCGCGCCCTTGGCTGCCGGCGGCGCAATGCGCGACACCAGCGAAGGCTGGGCCGCCTCCAGAATATTGAAGGCCACGAAGAACAGGAACAGCAGCGCCACCAGCATCCACACCCGCGCCAGGGGATGCGAGAGCACCGCCCAGAAGCCCAGCTGCACCAGCAGCATCAGGCTGATGGCGCCGACGAAAACTGGCTTCATGCGGCCATATTTCTCGGCCACGATGATGGGGGGCAGCATCAGCACGAAGGAGGCCAGGACCACCGGCAGATAGATCTTCCAGTGTTCCCCCAGCGGTATGCCGGCCAGTTGCACCAGGGCCGCCGGCACCACCATGAACATGGCGACCTGGGTCAGGTGCAGCGTGAAGACGCCGAAATTGAGCCGCAGCAGTTCGGCATGGCGCAAGACCTCGGCCAGGGGAACGCGACGCGCCTGCACCATCGGCGCGGCCGGGACCACCCAGATCACCACCACGATGGCGATCAGCGACAGGATGCCGGTCAGGCCGAAGATGCCGCCCATGCCGATGGACTTGTAGAGCAGCGGCGAGGCCACCATCGAGACGGCAAAGGTCACCCCGATGGAAGCGCCCACCATCGCCATGGCCTTGGTGCGATGTTCCTCCCGGGTGGAATCGGCGATGAAGGCAGTGATGGCCGCCGAAATCGCCCCCGAGCCCTGCAACGCACGGCCAATCAGCAACCACAGCACATTGTGCGCACCAGCGGCCACGAAGGAGCCCAGGGCGAACAGCAGCAGGCCGATGACGATGATGCGCTTGCGTCCGTAGCGGTCGGAGGCGATGCCGTAGGGAATCTGCCCGCAGGCCTGGGCCAGGCCATAGATGCCCAGGGCGATGCCGACCAGGGTGTCGCTGTCGCCGCCGGGCAGGCTGTGTGCGTGCACCGCAAACACCGGAAGGACCAGGAACAGGCCAAGCATGCGCAAGGAAAAAA
Source organism: Herbaspirillum sp. C7C8 (assembly GCF_022627875.1). Classification (NCBI taxonomy): domain Bacteria; kingdom Pseudomonadati; phylum Pseudomonadota; class Betaproteobacteria; order Burkholderiales; family Oxalobacteraceae; genus Herbaspirillum; species Herbaspirillum sp. C7C8. The sequence continues at coordinate 120,988 of NZ_JABXGG010000011.1, read as the reverse complement.
TGGAGGCAAGAGAAACGCTGGCGCGCACCTCGGCGCGCGACATGCCGGATTTTTCGGGCTGTGCGGTGGAACGGGTGTGGTGGGACATACGGTTCGTGGCTGGCGTTGGCGGCGCCCGGCTCGACATGGGAGCCGGACTGCGAGGCAAAAGCATTATGGTAACAGGATAGTCCCGCCCACCGGCAGCAGCGCAAGGCCGATTCATTCCCGGCTGGCGGGATTGATGTGCTTTCATGTCCTGCATCCATCGCCGAAAACCTGCCGCTTGCGATTTCCTGCGGCATTGGCGCTACACGTCCGGGCTTGTTGCACTGTCGCGCTTTGAATCTGCCGATCCATGCCCACATGCGTTTTCTGCCGCTGCAGCCCTGCCTGCCGGCCCTTCGCAGTCCTGTTATAGTTACATGTTGTCCCATCGCTGCTCCGCACAAGGCGTCATCGCATGCGGGGGCAGGCAACCCCTAGCTGAAGGCATCCATGGAAGAAATTCGCATTCGCGGCGCGCGCACGCACAATCTCAAGAATATCAACCTAGACCTCCCCCGCAACAAGCTCATCGTCATCACCGGTCTGTCCGGTTCGGGCAAGTCCTCGCTGGCCTTCGATACGCTGTATGCCGAGGGGCAACGCCGCTACGTGGAGTCGCTGTCAGCCTATGCGCGCCAGTTCCTGCAACTGATGGAAAAACCCGATGTGGACATGATCGAAGGTCTGTCCCCGGCCATCTCCATCGAACAGAAGGCGACCTCGCACAACCCGCGCTCCACCGTGGGCACCGTCACCGAGATCCACGACTACCTGCGCCTGCTGTACGCCCGCGTCGGTACGCCCTACTGCCCCGACCACCCCGAGCATCCCCTGGAGGCGCAGTCGGTCTCGCAGATGGTCGATGCCGTGCTGGCCCTGCCGGAAGACACCAAGCTGATGATCATGGCCCCGGTGGTGGCCAACCGCAAGGGCGAGCATGCCGACCTGTTCGAAGAGATGCAGGCCCAGGGCTTCGTGCGCTTCCGCATCCAGAGCGGCACCGGCACGGCCAAGGTCTATGAAGTCGACGAGCTGCCCAAGCTGAAGAAGACCGAGAAGCACACCATCGACGTCGTCATCGACCGCGTCAAGGTCAAGGCGGAGATCAAGCAGCGCCTGGCCGAAAGCTTCGAAACCGCGCTGCGCCTGGCCGATGGCCGGGCCATTGCGCTGGAAATGGACAGCGGCAAGGAACACCTGTATTCCAACAAGTTCGCCTGCCCCATCTGCGGCTATTCGCTGCAGGAGCTGGAGCCGCGCCTGTTCTCCTTCAACAACCCCATGGGTGCCTGCCCCGAATGCGATGGCCTGGGCCATATCGAGTTCTTCGATCCCAAGCGCATCGTCGCCTTCCCCAACCTGTCGCTGGCCTCGGGCGCCATCAAGGGCTGGGACCGCCGCAACCAGTTCTACTTCCAGATGCTCACCAGCATCGCCGCCTTCTATGATTTCGACCTCGATGTGCCCTTCGAGCAGCTCGACGACAAGGCACAGCAAGTGGTGCTGTACGGCTCGGGCCGCCAGACCATTCCGTTCGCCTACGTCAACGAGCGTGGCCGCACCGTGGTCAAGGAGCATACCTTCGAAGGCGTGGTCAACAACCTGCAGCGTCGCTATCGCGAAACCGATTCGATGGCGGTCAAGGAAGAGCTGGCCAAGTTCATCAACGAGAAGCAGTGCCCGTCCTGCCACGGCGCCCGCCTGCGGGTGGAAGCGCGCTATGTGAAGGTGGGCAGCGGCAAGCAGCAGCGTGCCATCTACGAAGTCGCCGCCACGCCGCTGCGCGAGACCCTGTCCTTCTTCGAGACCCTGAAGCTGACCGGCGCCAAGAAGGAAATCGCCGATCGCATCATCAAGGAAATCGTCTCGCGCCTGACCTTCCTCAACAACGTCGGTCTCGATTACCTCTCGCTGGAACGCAGCGCCGACACGCTCTCGGGCGGCGAAGCCCAGCGTATCCGCCTGGCCTCGCAGATCGGCTCGGGCCTGACCGGCGTGATGTATGTGCTCGATGAACCCTCCATCGGCCTGCACCAGCGCGACAATGATCGCTTGATCGAAACCCTCAAGCACCTGCGCGACATCGGCAATACCGTGCTGGTGGTGGAGCACGACGAAGACGCCATCCGCACCGCCGACTACGTGGTCGACATGGGCATCGGCGCGGGCGTGCATGGCGGCGACGTGATCGCCCATGGTTCGCTGCCGGACATCCTCAAGAACAAGAAGTCGCTGACCGCCAAGTACCTCAACGGCTCGCTGGAAATCGCCGTGCCCAAGAAGCGCACGCCCTGCGATGAATCGCGCATGCTGACCATCACCGGTGCCACCGGCAACAACCTCAAGAATGTCGATCTGGAACTGCCGGTGGGTCTCTTGACCTGCGTGACCGGGGTATCCGGTTCAGGCAAGTCGACGCTGGTCAATGACACGCTGTACCTGTCGGCAGCACGCCACCTGTACGGTTCGCAGACCGAACCGGCCGAGCACGAAGCCATCGGCGGACTGGAACACTTCGACAAGGTGATCGCCGTGGACCAGGCACCGATCGGCCGCACGCCGCGCTCCAACCCGGCCACCTACACGGGCCTGTTCACGCCGATCCGCGACCTGTTCGCCACCGTGCCCATGGCCAAGGAACGCGGCTACAGCGCCGGGCGCTTCTCCTTCAACGTCAAGGGTGGCCGCTGCGAAGCCTGCCAGGGCGATGGCGTGATCAAGGTGGAAATGCACTTCCTGCCGGACGTGTACGTGCCCTGCGATGTCTGCCACGGCAAGCGCTACAACCGCGAAACACTGGAAGTGCAATACAAGGGCAAGAACATCACCGAGATCCTCGACATGACGGTGGAAGACGCGCACGAATTCTTCAAACCCGTGCCGCTGATCGCCCGCAAACTGCAGACCCTGCTCGATGTGGGCCTGGGCTACATCAAGCTGGGCCAGAGCGCGACCACCCTCTCGGGGGGCGAGGCGCAGCGCGTGAAGCTGTCGCTGGAACTGTCCAAGCGCGATACCGGCCGCACGCTCTACATCCTGGATGAACCGACCACCGGCCTGCACTTCCACGATATCGACCTGCTGCTCAAGGTGATCCATCGCCTGCGCGACCAGGGCAATACGGTGACCATCATCGAGCACAATCTGGACGTCATCAAGACCGCCGACTGGATCATCGACCTCGGTCCCGAAGGGGGGGCCGGCGGTGGCCGCATCGTCGCCGCAGGCACGCCTGAGGACGTGGCCAAGAATCCTGCCAGCGTCACCGGCAAGTACCTGGGCCCGCTGCTGAAGAAGAAGTCGAAGTAAAAAAGAAGTCCGGAATTGCGCCCGCGCAAACGATACAGAAATGGCGCGCATCTGTATCTTGCGCTGCGCCGGCCATGGCATACAGTCATGCACCTGGTCGCCATCCGGCGCACAATGAAGGCTGGCCCGTCCGTCATGGACGGGCGGCCGTGCAACCCCGAAAGTCCATCATGTCGAACCCGCTGTCACCCGCCCAGGTCGCCTTCTTCCGCGAACAGGGCTATCTCCTGCTCAAGGGCATGGTCCCTGACGCCCTGCGCGAGCGCCTGCTCGCCGTCACCCAGGATCATCTGCAACGTGCCGTCGCCCCGCTGGAGTATGAGGCCGAGGTCGGCTACGAAGGCGCTCCCGTTTCGCTGGAAGCCGAAGGAGGCCGTACCGCCCGCCGTCTGCGCGCAGCCTGGCAGCGGGATCCGGTGTACCGCGAATGGGCTGCCGATGCGCAACTGGTGGCCATGCTGCATCAACTGTTCGAGGAACCGGTGTGCCTCACCCTGGCGCATCACAACTGCATCATGACCAAGCATCCGGCCTTCGGCACCGCCACCGGCTGGCATCGCGACATCCGCTACTGGTCCTTCCCGCGCAATGACCTGATTTCGGTGTGGCTGGCGCTAGGCGCGGAAACACCGGAAAACGGCGCACTCAAGTTCATCCCCGGTTCACACAAGCTCAAGCTGCAGCCGCAACAGATGGACGAACTCGATTTCCTGCGCCCGGACGTGCCGGCCAACCAGGCCCTGTTTGCACAAGGGATCGCGCTGTCACTGGAGCCCGGTGACGTCGTGCTGTTCCATAGCGGCCTGTTCCATGCCGCCGGGCGCAACGATAGCGAACAGGTCAAGTGTTCGGCCGTGTTCGCCTATCACGGCAAGAGCAACCCGCCCTTGCCGGGCACCCGTTCGGCGGCGTCCGAGGATGTGGCCCTGGACAGTTGATACGACTGTACTGGTTGGAAATTGATCACTGTACCGGCAAGGTTGGAAAACCTTGCCGGTACGGTAAGACGCTGTAACAGGTCTGTCAGCGAAGCAGCAAGCCACCCGTACCCGGCAAGGCGACCGCTGCCGGTGCCGCCCCCGTGACAGCCGTGCGTGATGCCAGCGCCGGCGATGCCGCTGCGCCGGTCACCACCGCGCCTCCCAAGCGGAACACGCTGACCGCCTCGGTCAGCCGTGCCGCCTGTTCCTGCATCGACTGGGCCGCCGCTGCGGCCTGCTCCACCAAGGCGGCGTTCTGCTGCGTGGTCTCATCCATCTGGGTGATGGCGTTGTTGACTTCCTCGATGCCCTGGCTCTGCTCCTGTCCGGCCGCACTGATGTCGGTGACCACTTCGCTCACGCGCTGCACGCTCCTGACGACCTCATCGATGGTCTGGCCGGCCTGCGCCACCAGCGCGCTGCCACTGCCCACGCGGGTCACCGAATCATCGATCAAGACCTTGATCTCCTTGGCGGCCGCTGCCGAACGCTGGGCCAGCGAGCGCACTTCCGAGGCCACTACCGCAAACCCGCGCCCCTGCTCACCGGCGCGCGCCGCTTCCACGGCGGCATTCAAGGCCAGGATGTTGGTCTGGAAGGCGATGCCATCGATCACGCTGATGATGTCGACGATCTTGCTGGACGAGTGGTTGATGGAACTCATGGTATCGACCACCTGACGCACCACTTCCCCGCCGCGCACCGCCACTGCGGAGGCGGACTGCGCCAGTTCCTTGGCCTGTTGGGCGTTGTCGGCGTTGTGGCGCACGGTGGAGGTCAGCTGCTCCATGGCGGAGGCGGTTTCTTCCAGCGCACCAGCCTGCTGCTCGGTGCGCGAGGAGAGGTCGAGGTTGCCCTGCGCGATCTCGCTGGAGGCCGTGGCGATGGTGTCCGTACTCAGACGCACCTGGCCCACGATGCCCTGCAGGTTTTCGTTCATCTGTCGCAGCGCCTGCATCAGCTGGCCTGTTTCATCCTGGCTGTGTACCTCGATCTGCTGGGTGAGATCGCCCGCTGCCACCGCCTGCGCCACCTTCACGGCGCGCTGCAGGGGACGTGAAATGGCCCGTACCAGCAGTACGCCCATGAGCAGTGCCACGATCAGACCGGCGCCCATCGTCACGCCCATCACGACCAGCAAGGTCTGGTAGCGCTGCTGTGCCTGTTCATGCAGCTCGCGGCCCACGGTGCGCTGCAAGTCCATCAGTTGTGCCAGTGTGGCGTGCGCATCGGTATAGAGCTTGAGCATGGCGCCACCAGACAGTTCGATGGCCCCCTGGAAATCGCGGTTGCGCAAGGCATCGGCGGCGGCCTTGACGCCATCGGTGGCGAACTTCCGACGCTGGGGTATGAGCTTCTCCAGCAGTGCGCGCTCATCACTGTTGAGCTGGGTGTCTTGATATTGCTTGAGGACGGCGTCGTTGGCCTTGAGGGCTTTCTCGATCTTGTCCATGTTGGCGTCAATGTCGCCGGAGTCGCCCGCGATGGAGGTGGAGATGCCGTTGCGCGCCGCATCCAGTGCGGCCGACATGCGCTCCAGTTGAGAGAAGGCGACCAGTCGGTCTTCATAGAGCGAGCGCATCTGGGCATTGGTCGAGCGCAGACCGACCAGGCCCACTACGCCCGAGGCGACCAGCAGCAGCGCCAGAAAACCGATGACGAAAATCAGGCGTGCCCTGATGGTGAGTTTGCTGAACATGTTCCTCCCGGACTTCACTTTTGTTTTCTCTACAACGGATTCATTGTGTGGACCCGTAGTCCTGATGCGTGCAGGGAAGCGATATGGTCGCTTCCCTGCCGCCCGGAAACACTAGCATTTCCCGTACCAGGGGAACAGGTGTGCGAAGGCGCAAGTGAATATTTATTTTTGGCAGGCTGGAATGATGAGCTGACCTGCTGAAGTCCGCCGGATCGTCTGCCGGATCGGCTATTTGCTGAGCAGACGCTTTTCGGCCCGCAGGATGCTTTCGGAACTGCCGCGCAGCACCACGATGTCGCCCGCCATCAGAACGGTATTCTCGGGGGATTCCAGGCGTTGCTTTCCGCGCCGCAACATGGCGACTTCGGCACCGCATTGGGTGGGCAGGTCGATCTCGGCCAGGGTATGACCGACTGCACTGGCACCGCCGATCAGCGTCACCGATTGCAGACGCACGTTCATGCCCACGCCATCGGCCTCGGCGTCCGACATGCCGTGGAAATAACCACGCAGCGAGGCGTAACGTTCATCGCGCGCATCCTGCACCCGGTGCACCACCCGGCGCAGCGGAACACCCAGCATCACCAGTGCGTGCGAGGCCAGCATGAGGCTGCCTTCCAGTGCTTCCGGCACGACTTCGGTGGCCCCCGCGGCCAGCAGTTTTTCCAGGTCGGCATCGTCGTGGCTGCGCACGATGACGGGCAACTCGGGTTCCAGTTCGTGGGCGTGATGCAGGACCTTCAGCGCCGAGGGCGTGCTGGCATAGGTCACCACCAGCGCCGCCGCGCGGTGGATGCCGGCGGCGACCAGGCTCTCGCGCCGTGCCGCATCGCCGTAGGAGACATTGGCCCCCCCGTTGCGGGCGTCCTGCACCAGTTCCGGGTCCATCTCCAGCGCATGATAGGCGATACCCTCCTCTTCCAGCAGGCGCGCCAGGCTCTGGCCACTGCGGCCGAAGCCGGCGATGATCACGTGCTTCTGCACACCCATGGTGCGGGTCGCCAGTTGCGTCAGGGCCAGCGATTGCAACATCCATTCATTGGCGGAGAACTTCATGACGATGGCATCGGACTTGGCCAGGATGAAGGGCGTGGCCAGCATCGACAGCACCATCGCCGCCAGGATCACCTGAATGAGCATGGGATCGACCAGCTTGAGACCACCGGCCTGGCTCAACAGCACGAAGCCGAATTCCCCCGCCTGCGCCAGGCCCAGGCCCACGCGCAGCGCCACGCCGGTGGTCGAACCGAACAGGCGCGCCAGTCCGGCGATGAGGGCGAACTTGAGCAGCACCGGTCCGGTCAGCAGGAGCAGCACCAGGAACCAGTGATCGACCAGCGTACGCACATTGAGCAGCATGCCGATGGTGATGAAGAACAAGCCCAGCAGCACATCGCGGAAGGACTTGATGTCTTCTTCCACCTGGTGCTTGAACTCGGTCTCGGAAATGAGCATGCCGGCGATGAAGGCGCCCAGGGCCAGCGACAGGCCGGCCTTCTCGGTGATCCATGCCGCACCCAGCGTAATCAACAGCAGGTTGAGCATGAACAATTCCTGCGAGCGCCGCTTGACCACGATGCGGAACCAGCCGCGCATGAGCTTGCTGCCGAAGAACAGCAGCAGCGCCAGCACCACCAACGCCTTGCCCACCGCCCAGCCCAGCGTGACCATGATGTTGCCGGAATTGTTGGCCAGCGCCGGGACCACGATGAGCAACGGCACCAGCGCCAGGTCCTGGAACAGCAGCACGCCGAGGATGCGGCGACCGTGTTCGGTTTCCAGTTCCAGCCGTTCGGTCAGCAGCTTGGAGACGATGGCCGTGGAGGACATGGTCAGCGCCCCGCCCAGCGCGAAGGCCGCCTGCCAGCTCACGTTGGCGAACTGCGGCAACACCATCGCCGCCCCCCAGGCCAGCAGCATGGTGGCGGCGATGGTCGCAGCCACCTGCGCCACGCCCAGGCCGAAGACGATGTGGCGCATGGCCGAGAGCTTGGAGAGCGAAAACTCCAGCCCGATGGAAAACATCAGAAATACCACGCCGAATTCGGCCAGGGCATGGGTGGTTTCATTGTCCTCGGCAAAGGCCAGACCGTGCGGGCCGATGATGATGCCCACGACCAGGTAGCCCAGCATGGGCGGCAGCTGCATCATGCGGAAGGCGACCACGCCGAGCACCGCCGCAGCCAGAAGGAAAAGGGTCAGTTCCAGTCCGGAAAACATTGCTGTTGGGTTTCTAGTCAAAAGCCGCCGCAGACGGCGGGTTCGATGTGAATAAATTGGCAACGCACCAGCAAATGGCAGTTCATCCAGCCAGCGTGCAGAGTGAAGGAAAATACCGGGCGGCGACCAGAAGAAACGCCGTAGAATTCATACGTGTAGCGCCACAACAGCAGAGTTATTCACCACCGCAGAGTACCCTCTGCCCCTGTTGCGATGCCATTCGCCATCCCCGTCCTGGCCGGGAATCCCCCGTGGCTGCGGTGCTGCGGTGCGACGCAACGCGGCGCTTGGCATCAAATCCGGCAGCATTCCCTTACATCTGGCAAGTTTTTTGCTTTGCTAATTCGTTTATACTTCGGTTATGAGTGTAACCGATGACAAAACCACGCCTGCATCTTTTTCGGCCGGGGCTGCCCGTCGCGCCATCGACCTGGCACGCCAGACCCTGCAGATCGAAGCCGATGCCATCCTGGCACTGAAAGACCGCCTGCGCGACGACAGCGCCGAGCCATTGGCGCGGGCCGTGCAAGCCGTGCTGCAATGCGAAGGCCGCGCCGTCGTCTCGGGGATCGGCAAATCCGGCCACATCGGCCGCAAGATGGCCGCCACGCTGGCCTCTACCGGTACCCCCGCGCTCTTCATGCACCCGGCCGAGGCCGCGCATGGTGACCTGGGCATGGTGACGGCACGTGATGTCTTCATCGCCATTTCCAATTCCGGCGAAACGGCCGAGCTGCTGGCCATCGTTCCCATCATCAAGCGCATGGGCACGGTGATCATCGCCATGACCGGCAACGACGACTCCTCCCTGGCCAGGCTGGCCGCCGTGCACCTCAACGTCGGCGTGGCCAAGGAAGCCTGTACCCTCAACCTGGCCCCGACGGCCAGCACCACGGCTACCCTGGCCATGGGCGATGCGCTGGCGGTGTCGCTGCTGGACGCACGCGGTTTCGTCGAGGAGGATTTTGCCCGCTCCCACCCCGGTGGTGCGCTGGGCCGGCGCCTGCTGACCCACGTGCGCGACGTCATGCGCAGCGGCGAAGCGATTCCCGCCGTGCGTCCGGATGTGTCGCTCTCGGCCGCGCTGATGGAAATCACGCGCAAGGGCATGGCCATGACCGCCGTGGTCGATGAGCAATTCCGGCCCATCGGCGTGTTCACCGATGGCGACCTGCGCCGTCTGCTGGAGCGCGGTACGGACTTCACCAGGTTCCGTATCGCCGATGTCATGCACGCCCATCCGCAGACCGTCCAGCAGGACCAACTGGCGGTGGACGCGGTGCAGCTCATGGAACAGTTCCGCATCAACCAGCTGCTGGTCACCGATGCGGACGGCGTGCTCACGGGCGCGCTGCACATCCACGACCTGACTCGCGCCAAGGTGATCTGATGAACGCGCCAGCCTTCGCCAGCACCCTGCCCGCTGCAGCACTCGCCAAGGCGGCCGCGATCCGCCTGATGATCTTCGACGTCGACGGGGTACTGACCGATGCCGGTCTGTACTACGGCGACGAGGGGGAAGTCTTCAAGCGCTTCAACGCCCTCGACGGCCACGGCATCAAGATGATGCAGCAGTACGGTACTGCCGCCGCCATCATCACCGCGCGCCAGTCTCCCTACGTGTTGCGCCGCGCGCGCGACCTGGGCATTGCCCATGTGTTCCAGGGCATCCATGACAAGCGCCAGGCCTTCGAACAATTGCTGCAGCAAGTACAGCTCACCCCGCAGGAGTGCGGCTACCTGGGTGACGACATCATCGACCTGCCGGTGCTGACCCGCGTGGGTTTCAAGGCCTGCGTGGCCAACGGTCATCGTGAGGTGAAATCGCGCAGCGACTATGTCACGCAGGCCGCCGGCGGCCATGGCGCGGTGCGCGAGATCTGCGACCTGGTACTGGCCGCACAAGGCAACTACGAGGCGGCGCTGGCGCCGTACCTGACATGAGCGGGCGCAGCGGCGAACGCCAGGCCGAACGCATCCGCCTGGCGGTGATCCTGGTGATCCTGATCGCGGCGGCCCTGGGCAGCTTCTGGGTCATGCAGGTCATGCGCGCCTCCGGCGACCAGCAGCCGGCGCAGCGTCCGCGCGGCAAACCCGACTACTATCTGGAAAACTTCAGCTACGTGAAGATGGGTCCGACCGGCCTGCCGCGCTATGACGTTTCCGGCGTCAAGATGGTGCACTTCCCCAGCGATGACTCCTTCGAGATCACCAAGCCGGTGGTGCACAACCTGGACCAGAACCAGGCGCCCATGCAGCTCTATTCGGATACCGCACGGGTCACCGACGACCAGACCCAGATCCACATGTACGGCAATGCCAATGCAATCCGCGCGCCCTACAAGGGCCGCGAAGAAATGCACCTGGTCTCGCAATACCTGCTGCTGTTGCCCGATGATGAAATCGTCAAGACCGACAAGCCGGTCGCCATGACCATGGGGACCACGCGCCTCAATGGGGTGGGCATGGTGGCCAACAATGCGACGCAGGTGGTGCAGCTGCTCGGCAATGTACGCGGCTATTACGAGCCCGCACCGAAGAAACGCTAAGCCGGTTCAGTCCCGGACAAGAACGCCAAGAATCGAACAGACAGGAAACCAATGAAACGCTCACTCTTACTGCCGATGCTGATGCTGGCTGCCGTGTGCGGTGTGGCCAACGCCGAGAAGGCGGACTCCACCAAGCCCACCAACATCGAGGCAGACCAGATGGTCTATGACGACGTGCGCCAGGTGAAGACCTTCACCGGCAACGTCGTGATGACACGTGGCACCCTGATCATCAAGGCCGGCCGCGTGGTATTGACGACCGATCAGTACGGTTATGAAAATGCGGTGCTGTATGCCGCGCCTGGTGCGCTGGCAACCTTCCGCCAGAAGCGTGACGGCGGCCCCAATCTGTGGATCGAAGGCCAGGCCGAGCGCATCGAGTATTCGGAGCAGACGGAAGTGTCCAAGCTGTTCCAGCGCGCCCACATCCAGCGCATGGACGGCGACCGCATCACCGATGAAGTCAACGGCGAATTCATTTCCTATGACAGCCGCGCCGAATTCTATTCGGTCAACAACACTGCCAGCGGCCAGAGCAAGCCGGGCGCGGGCCGCATCACGGCCGTGATCCAGCCCAAGAACCCGCCGCCGGCCACGGACGCCCAGCCCGCAGCACCGGCCCAGCCGGCAGCGCGTCGTCAGAACGGAAAGGACCAGTAAGGATGGTAGCCAGTTCGCTGGTCGTTCGCGGCCTGAAGAAAAGTTACGGCGCGCGCCAGGTGGTGCGCGATGTCTCGATGGAAGTGCGCAGCGGCGAAGTGGTCGGCCTGCTCGGCCCCAATGGTGCCGGCAAGACCACCTCGTTCTACATGATCGTGGGGCTGGTACCCTCCGATGGCGGCGAGATCGACCTGGATGGCGCGCCCATTTCGCGCATGCCCATTCACAAGCGCGCCACCATGGGCCTATCCTACCTGCCGCAGGAAGCCTCGGTGTTTCGCAAGCTGACGGTGGAAGACAACATCCGCGCCGTGCTGGAGCTGCGCCAGGAAGACGGCAAGCCGCTCTCGCGCGATGAAATCGAGGGCCGCCTCAACAACCTGCTGCACGAACTGCAGATCGAAAAGCTGCGCGAAAGCCAGGCCCTGTCACTGTCGGGCGGTGAGCGCCGACGCGTCGAGATCGCTCGCGCGCTGGCCACCGATCCGCGCTTCGTGCTGCTCGATGAACCGTTTGCCGGTATCGACCCGATTGCGGTGATCGAGATCCAGCGTATCGTGCGCTTCCTCAAGGAGCGTGGCATCGGCGTGCTCATCACCGACCACAACGTGCGCGAGACGCTGGGCATCTGCGATCGCGCCTACATCATCAACCAGGGCACGGTGCTGGCCAGCGGCAATCCGGAAGAGATCATTGCCAACGAGTCGGTACGCCGCGTCTATCTGGGCGAGCACTTCCGCATGTAAGCAGCACAGTCGCCCTACGTATCGAGCATCACCGACACCCAGGCATCACGCAACGACAGGCACAGCAACCCGCGGGCCACGCCGCTTTCAGAAAGACAGATGAAACAGTCGCTCCAGTTACGTACCTCGCAGCACCTCGCATTGACGCCGCAACTGCAGCAGTCGATCAGGCTGCTGCAACTGTCGACGCTGGAACTGCACCAGGAACTGGAACAGATCCTCTCCGACAATCCCCTGCTGGAGCGTCTCGATGACGCTCTCGACAATTCGGTGCGTCTGCTGGCCGACGGTGCCGTCTCCAGTTCGCCTTCCAGTGGCGTGGCCGACACCCCTCATGAAAACAGCGGCGAAGCGACGCCCGCTGCCAGCGATGGCGATTCCAGCTTCGAGTACCAGGACAACAATCCGGACACCGGTGTCACCGGTGATGCCGACTGGAGCTTCGATGACGTCGCCCGCAGCGGCAAGTCACCCGATGACGACGATGCCCGCCCGCAGCTGGAAGCCCATGAACTGACCCTGCGCGAACACCTGCTGGAACAGATCCGCGTGACTGCGCGCACCCTGCGCGATCGTGCGCTGCTGGAACTGCTCACCGATGCGCTCGACGAGAGCGGCTATCTGGAAGAACCGCTGGAAGACATCCTCGCGCGCCTGCCTGAAGAGCTGGGTATCGACATGGAAGAGCTGTCGATTTCGCTCAAGCTGCTGCAGAGCCTGGACCCGGCCGGCGTGGGCGCGCGCAGTGCCGGCGAATGCCTGGCCTTGCAGATCCGCCGCCTGCCCAAGATCCCCTTTGTCACGCGCAAGCTGGCGCTGAGGATCGTTGAGGATTACCTGCCGCTGTTCGCCCAGCGCGACTTCAACAAGATCAAGAAGGCTCTCGATTGTGATGACGAAGACCTGCGTGAAGCCCAGGCCGTGATCCGCCAGTGCCGTCCGCATCCGGGTGCCGAATTCGCGCGTGACGCCTCGGACTACGTGGTGCCGGACGTGATTGTCAAGCAGACAAAGAACGGCTGGCAGGTCATGCTCAACCATGAGGTCATGCCCAAGCTGCGCGTCAATGCGATGTACGCCAGTGCCTTGAAGCAGGCCAAGGGCGAAGGTTCGCTGTCCTCGCAGTTGCAGGAAGCCAAGTGGCTCATCAAGAACATGCGGCAACGTTTCGATACAATTTTGCGCGTCGCGCAGGCTATTGTGGAACGTCAAAGAAACTTCTTTTCCCATGGTGCAGTGGCCATGCGCCCCCTTGTGCTGCGTGAAATTGCTGATACACTGGGTCTACACGAGAGCACCATCTCTCGCGTGACGACTCAGAAATACATGCTCACTCCGCATGGTATGTTTGAGTTGAAATACTTCTTCGGTAGCCACGTCGCGACTGAAACCGGAGGCGAAGCTTCCTCCACCGCGATACGGGCGCTGATCAAACAGTTGATAGGAGCCGAAAACCCGCAGACCCCATTATCCGATAGCAAGATTGCGGATATGCTGGCAGAACAAGGCATGGTGGTCGCGCGACGCACAGTCGCCAAATACCGCGAAGTGTTGAAGATTCCGCCAGTCAATCTCCGCAAGTCCCTCTGAGTTTTTCCTCAGTTTTTCTGCAGTACCGTTGCTGTGTTCAGGCAAGCATCCCGACTGATGCCCACGCCATCCGACACGAAGACCGTGCCCGTGGTACAGCTGCAGCAGGATCGATTGCACGAACCTCCAGTGACTTCACGATAGGAGTCTTGTATGAATCTGACCATCAGTGGACACCACCTCGAACTGACCCCCGCCATCCGGGAATACGTGCAAAGCAAGCTCTCGCGTATCAAGCGCCATTTCGACAACGTGATCGACGTCAGCGTGATCCTGAGCGTAGATAAACTCACAGAAAAGGAAAAGCGCCAAAAAGCGGAAATCAACGTCCACATCAAGGGGAAGGATCTACATGCGGAAAGCATCGCACACGACCTCTACGCTGCCATTGACACCCTGATCGACAAGCTCGATCGCCAGGTCATCAAGCACAAGGACAAGTTGCAGGAGCATCACTCCATTGCCAAGCGCCTGCCGGACGACACGCCCGAGGATGCGGTAGCCGGAGCGGCATAAGCCAGGACACCAACGGCAAGCCACCTCGCAGCCTGCAGGGCTGCTGAGAAAGCCAGCCGGATTTCACGAGGAAGGGGCGCGCAAGCGCCCTTTTTCATTGGGGCCACAGCATCGGCGATGCCTGTGAAAAACATATAAATCATTACGCCGGGCAACTTCCCGGCAAAACCGCAGTGAACATTGTTCATCGCTCTGCTTGAATGTCTTGCGCAGCACCCTCATCTGCTGCCCAGAAGAAACTGCATACGATATAAATCATTTCCCTGATGCAATTTCCCGCCGGCTCAGACGGACGAATGGCGTGCTGCCGATTTCAACGCGCCTGCCGGCTTTTCCCTATAATGTCGGGCAATCCCATTTTTAAAGGCACAGCCATGAGCGACGTCCAATCCTGGATCAAAGAAACCGTGACCCAAAACCCTGTGGTGCTGTTCATGAAGGGCACCGCGCAGTTCCCGCAATGCGGCTTTTCCGGCAAGGCCATCCAGCTGCTCAAGGCCAGCGGCGCCGAGAACATCGTCACCGTCAACGTGCTGGAAAGCCCCGACGTGCGCCAGGGCATCAAGGAATACTCGAACTGGCCGACCATTCCCCAGCTGTACGTGAAGGGCGAATTCGTCGGTGGCTCCGACATCATGAGCGAGATGTACGCCTCGGGCGAGCTGCAGACCCTGATCAAGGGCTGAGTCTGCCCTGCCCCGTAGAGCGCGCATGAGTGCTTCTTCCAGTCAGCCCCGCCAGCGCCTGATCGTTGCGATCACCGGGGCCACCGGGGCCATCTATGGTGTCCGGCTGCTGGAACACCTGCGCAAGCATGGTCAGGTGGAGACGCATCTGATGGTCTCCGAAGCCGGCGTGCTCAATCTGCACCAGGAACTGGACATGCGGCGCAAGGATGTGGAAGCGCTGGCCGATGTGGTGCACAACGTGCGCGATGTCGGCGCGTGCATCGCCAGTGGCTCGTTCGCCTCTGCCGGCATGGTGGTGGCGCCCTGTTCGATGAAGACCCTGGCCGCCGTGGCGCATGGCCTCTCCGACAATCTCATCACCCGTGCAGCCGATGTGGTGCTCAAGGAACGCCGCCGACTGGTGCTGATGGTGCGCGAGACCCCGTTCAATCTGGCCCATCTGCGCAACATGACCTCAGTCACGGAAATGGGCGGCGTGATCTTCCCGCCCCTGCCCGGCTTCTACCAGCGCCCTGCGTCCATGGAAGAAATGGTGGATCACACCCTGGGGCGCGTGCTGGACATGTTCGGGATTGCCATGCAGTTGACGCCGGAGTGGCAGGGCATGAAGGGTAATCCGGGCTGACGTTCTTCGTGTCCCGCAACATCTCTTCCGACGCCGGATTGCAAATATCTCAGATTGGCGTGGGTCCTGCGCTGATCATCGGCTAGAGGATCAAGCCTTTCAGCGCTTCAGAAAAATGGCCGCAGCTCATCACTGCGGCCATTTCTTCATTTCGGAACAAACAAGGGCCATCAACCCCGCCCGATATAGGGCATCTTGGTCGCCATCACGGTCATGAACTGCACATTGGCCTCCAGCGGCAGGCTGTCCATGTAGAGGATGGCCCGGGCCACGTGTTCGGCATCCATGGTCGGCTCGACCTTGGTGGAGCCGTCGGCCTGCAGCGTTCCCTTCTTCATCAGGGTGGTCATGTCGGTGGAGGCATTGCCGATATCGATCTGGCCGCAGGCGATGTCATAGGCGCGGCCATCCAGCGAGGTGGCCTTGGTCAGACCCGTGATGGCGTGCTTGGTCGCGGTATAGGATGCCGAGAACGGACGCGGCGCATGCGCCGAAATCGAACCGTTGTTGATGATGCGGCCACCGCGCGGCGACTGCTCCTTCATGATGCGGAAGGCTTCCTGGGTGCAGAGGAAAACCCCGGTCAGGTTGATGTCCACCGCCGCCTTCCACTGCTCCACGCTCAGTTCTTCCAGCGACACCGGCGGGGCGAAGATGCCGGCATTGTTGAACAGCATGTCCAGCCGCCCGAAGCGTTCGCGCGTCCTGGCGAAGAGCTGCTTCACCGACGCCGGATCAGTCACGTCGGCCGCCACCACCAGCGCATGGGCAGCGTGTTCAGCGGCCAGCCTGACCGTCTCTTCCAGCGCCTCCTGGCGACGTCCGGCCAGCGTCACGCCATAGCCTTCGCGCAGCAGCGCCAGGGTGATCTGCCGGCCGATGCCGGAACCTGCGCCGGTCACCAGCGCAATACGTTTGGGTGCAGCCATCGTGTGTACTCCTCACTCACGGTATGTCATGGACGATGCGCATCACGGCGCAATAAAAAACCGCCCGTGATGCACGGGCGGTTTTCACTATAGCAAACACGGGGTCGCGCCAGATGAGAGATTTTCAATCCGGCGGCCCGGCATTCATCTGTTGCCTCTCACGCTTCATACTGTGGAAGACAGGGGCTTGCCGGTATCGATACCCAAGGTCCGCGCCGCGTCTTCCAAGCGCGCACGATCCTCCCCCCACACTTCACACAAGGCCGTATACGCAATCCAGCGCGCATCGATCTCGAAGAAGTCACGCAGATTCACCCGCGTATCGCTGCGACCAAACCCGTCCGTACCCAAGGTCACATACGGCGCCGGCACGAACGCGCGGATGCTCTCGGGCAAGCTGCGGATGTAATCGCTCACCGCAATCACCGGCGCTGCGCTGCCTTGCAATTGCGCCGTTACATAGGGCTGGGCCGGGCTGGCCGACAGGCGCTGGGCACGTTGCGTCGCCACGCCATCACGTGCCAGCTCGGTATAGCTGGTCACGCTCCACACCTCGGCCTCGATCTGCCAGTGCTGCTGCAGCAGCGCCGCTGCGGCCACGGCCTCCTTGAGAATGGGGCCCGAGCCCAGCAAGCGCACCTGCGCACCCGCCTTGCTACCCAGGCAGTAAAAACCGCGCAGGATCCCCTCCTGCACGCCGTCCGGCAGACTGGGCTGAGCCTCGTTCTCGTTGGTGACAGTGATGTAGTAGAACACGTCATCACCGCGTTCCATCATGCGGCGCATGCCCTCATCCAGGATCACCGCCAGCTCATACGCATAGGCCGGGTCGTACGAAACACAGTTGGGAATCGACGCTGCCGTCACCAGGCTGTTGCCATCCTGATGCTGCAGGCCCTCGCCGCCCAGTGTGGTGCGCCCCGAGGTAGCCCCGATCAGGAAGCCGCGCGCCCGCTGGTCTGCAGCGGCCCAGATCAGATCGCCGATGCGCTGGAAACCGAACATCGAGTAGTAGATGTAGAAGGGCAGCATCGGCGTGCCATGCACCGAGTAGGCAGTGGCCGCTGCGGTCCAGGAAGAAATCGCGCCGGCCTCGGTGATGCCCTCCTCCAGAATCTGTCCATCTTTCGCTTCGCGATAGTAGAGGATGGAACCGATATCCTCCGGCTCATACAACTGCCCTTGCGACGAATAGATGCCGACCTGACGGAACAGGTTGGCCATGCCGAAGGTGCGCGCCTCATCGGCCACGATGGGCACGACATACTGGCCGAAATCCTTGTCCTTCAACAGATTGCCGAGCTGACGCACCAGCGCCATGGTGGAGGACATCTCCTTGCCGTCGGCCTCCAGCGCGAACCGGGCGTGCGCCTCCAGCGGCGGCACCGCGCGCCCTGCCTGCCCGGCCTGGCGGCGCGGCAGATACCCGCCGAGCGCGGCGCGACGGGCATGCAGGTGCTTCATCTCCGGACTGTCATCGGCCGGCTTGTAGAAGGCCAGCTCACGGCATTGATCATCAGTGAGCGGCAGCTTGAAGCGGTCGCGGAACTGCAGCAGGCTTTCTTCATCCAGCTTCTTCTGCTGGTGTGTGGTCATCTTGCCTTCGCCCGCCGCGCCCATGCCGTAGCCCTTCTTGGTCTGCGCCAGAATCACCGTGGGCTGGCCACGATGGCTGGCCGCCGCCTGGTAGGCCGAGAAGATCTTCTTCATGTCATGGCCACCGCGACGCAGGCGATTGATTTCCTCATCGGTGAGCGTGGCGCCGATGGCGCGCGTGCCCGGCGTCTGGCCGAAGAAATGCTGGCGATTGAAAGCACCATCATTGGCGGCGAAGGTCTGCAACTGCCCGTCCACCGTACGATTCAAGGCATCGACCAGTTCGCCGTCCCGGTCACGCGCAAACAACCCATCCCAGTCCGAGCCCCACAAGAGCTTGATGACGTTCCAGCCGGCACCGGCAAAGAGCGTCTCCAGTTCATCGACGATATGACCATTGCCGCGCACCGGCCCATCGAGCCGCTGCAGGTTGCAGTTGACCACGAAGATCAGATTGTCCAGCTTCTCGCGCGAGGCCAGCGAGAGCGCGGCCAGCGATTCGGGCTCGTCCATCTCGCCATCGCCGAAGACGCCCCACACCTTGCGCCCCTGATCCTGCAACAGGCCGCGATGCTCCATGTAGCGCAAAAAGCGCGCCTGGTAGATGGCATTGATGGGGCCGATGCCCATGGAACCGGTCGGGAACTGCCAGAACTGCGGCATCAGCCAGGGATGCGGATAGGACGACAGACCCTGGCGCCCCACCCGCTTGGCCTCGATCTCGCGCCGGTAGTAGGCCAGATCCTCTTCGGCGAGGGCGCCTTCGAGGAAGGCCCGCGCATAGATGCCGGGCGCGGAGTGCGGCTGGAAGTAGACGACATCGCCCGCGAATTGCGCATCGCGGGCGCGGAAGAAGTGGTTGAAGCCGACCTCGAAGAGGTCCGCCGCCGAGGCATAGCTGGCGATATGCCCGCCCAGTTCGCCATAGGCGCGGTTGGCGCGCACCACCATGGCCAGCGCGTTCCAGCGCATGATGCTGGCAATGCGCTCCTCAATGGCCTGGGCATCGGAGCCACCAGGGAAGGGCGGCTCCTGTTCCGGGCGGATCGTGTTGACGTAAGGGGTATTGCGCGCATCGCGCCAGTTCACGCCCCATTGCTGAGCCGCTGCCGACAGCCGCGAAAGCAGGAAGCGCGCGCGTTCCGGACCGGCCTCGGCCAGCACGCTGTGCAGCGCTTGCAGCCACTCCTGGGTTTCCTGGGTATCGAGGTCGATATCGCGGGCAATATCGCTGTCGCTGGGGCGGGACATGTCCACTTCCTGTTCTCCTGTCTGGGTGCGCCGGGCCGGGTGCATCACTGCTCTATGCAAAGAGACGAAAAGCCGGTAAAACACAGGCCGCGCCATCCGTCTCCGAGCACCCGACGCCTTTTTGGCCTTGTTGTCGTTGAGGGCTACTGTGATCGAAGCACCGGACTACGATACGCCCTATGCCCCGGCATGAGTCACTTAAGATGGGAAGTTGCCGTACAATATTCAGCATCCAGTGCTGCGAAACTGAAACTGACAGAATTAAATTTCGATAATGGAACTCGACACCACCGATTTGCGCATCCTGAACATCCTGCAGGAGAACAGTTCGATCAGCAATCTGGAGCTGGCCAGCCGCATCAACCTCTCCCCCTCGCCGACTTTGGCCCGTGTGAAGCGTCTGGAGACCGAAGGCATCATCTCCCGCTATGTAGCGCTGGCCGATCCGCACCTGCTGGGCCTGAAGGTGAACGTTTTTGTCAAAGTCATCCTGGAGCGCCAGGGTGCCGAAGCGCTGGCCCAGTTCGAGACGGCGGTGAGTGCCTTCGATGAGGTCATGGAAGTCTATCTGATGACCGGCGACGAGGATTACCTGCTGCGCATCGTGGTGCCCGACCTGCTGACGCTGGAGCATTTCATCGTCGATCACCTGACCAAGATCCCCGGCATCAAGAACATCCGCTCCAGCTTCGCCCTCAAGCAGATCAAGTACAAGACCGCCCTGCCCACGCCCAAGATCAAGACGCGGCGATAGGCGCTGCGGCGCACATGAAAAAAGGGCCTTGCGGCCCTTTGCTGTTTGATGTTTGCTGATTGCTGCGCCCCACCTTGCCTCACTCAGTGCGACCGTCCGCCGCGCGGCAAGCCATCCTCCTGGCGCCGCTGCGGATGCGCGGGCTCGCCTGCCAGCGCATCCTGCACCACGGCCTCGGCCAGCGGTGCGGCTGCCTCGCTGACATCGCACCAGCGCTCCACCATCGCTACCACGCAACGCGCATAGTGTTCTCCATCGACCGGCTTGGGCAGGTATTCGGTCGCACCGGCCTCCAGTGCCGCACGCTCGCCCTCGGTCTCGTGGGAAGGAAAGACCACCACCGGGGCAGCAGCCAGATGCTTGCTCGCGCGCAACTCGCGCAAAAGCTGCAGGCCGTCGCCGCACTCCATCTCGGACTCCAGCAGAATCAGGCTGGGCGCGCCGCCATCGCTCTGGCGGCGCCCCTGCAGCAGGCAGCGACGCGCCGTCGCCAGGTCCGGGCAGGACCGGAAGAGGCAATGCAGTCCAGCACGCCACAAGGCGAAGCGCGCCAGCTCGGCGGCCTCCTGGCTGGGGTCGATCATGATGATGCTGGGAAAATTCATGCTGCGAGAGAACATCCTGTCAGAGTACACAAGCCGACAATGGCTACAGCACACGTTTTACAGGACTGGCGCGGCGCCCGGCATCGGGAAATTCCTGACTGCGCCAGACAAGAGGGAGACAGACGGTCAGGATTTCCCCGATCGCCGACAGTAGCAAGAATGACTACAGTGACAAGCTCGATGATCCGCTCCAGCAGGATCTGCCCATCTGTACAGCCAGGAAGCCCCGCCGATGTTGCCGTTTGCCAAAGTCCGAGTCCCCGTCCCCACCGCCTTGCTGGGCATGGTCGAGCTGTATGTCAGCGCCTGCACCCGCAGCACCGGCCAGCGCGCCGATGCCCTGCACGACTGGGCCAGCCTGCAGGCCACGCCGCGCAAGGTGCTGGAATGGTTTGCCAGCTCCGGCTTTGCGCCCGGTGGAGAAAAGAGCGCGCTGGCCCGCTTCCAGCCCTGTCCCGAGCGCCTGGTCAGCCTCGACCAGCTCAAACATCGGGTACCGCCGCCGCTGGCGATACCACGCTTCTGGCAGCTCGACGACAGCAACTACGGCTTCGATACCAGCCCGCACCTGCCCTATTGGCTCGCCATGAACAATGCTTCCTTCGTGCCGCTGCTGGTGCCCGCGCACCAGATGGCGCACTTCTCGCGCGCCCTGGTGGCGTGAAGTCTTCTTCCCGTTTTCCCCCTCGCCACAGCGCTTACTTCAAGGGCAGGTAGATATCCGTGAGCAACTCGCCCGGTGGTGTATCGGGCAAGAGATTGAGATAGTGGAAGTACAGCGGGAAATCGCGCAACTCCTCACCACTCTCCGGCAGCCACTGGCGATACAGCGGATAGATGCTCTCTCCCAGGCGTTCATGCGCGCCCGCATGACGCACACGCGCGCAGCGCCCACCCGGGATCAGGGAACTCACCACGGCTTGCGCATTGCCCGGCACCTGTGCGTCCACTTCGCCGCAGATGCCGAAGCGGAATTGCTCCGGGGGCGTGGTGTCGGGATTATCCCAGGCCAGACCGAAGGTACGGCAGCGCTCCACCGGCGACAGCCCGGACGCCTTGCGCCATTCGATGAAGCGCGCCACGGTGGCGTTGAGCTGGTTGACGGGGCCGCGATGCGCCAGCAGGGCAATACGGATGGGTTCGACGTCGACGATTTCTACTTGCACTTGCACTTTCCTTTCAGGGATGCGGAAGACGAAACGCTCGTTCCATGAAGGCCAGTCCGGTGCGCGCCGAAACTGCGAAGGCGACTGGCCGAAGGCACTTCTGAAAGCGCGCGTGAAGGATTCCGGATTTTCGAAACCGGCTTCGAGGGCGATGTCGATGATGCGCCGCTTTGGCTGAAAGGCCAGTTGATGGCTGGCATGCTTCAGACGCATCAGCAGGATGTAGCGCGCCACCCCGACGCCGGTAAAGTCAGCAAACTGCCGCTGGAAATGGAACCGTGAAAAATGGGCGACAGCCGCCAGCTGCTCCATCTCCAGCGGGGCATGGAGATGCGCCTCGATATGATCGAGCACACGTTCGAAGCGGGCTTGATAGCGGGCCTGGCTGGTCTTTTGGCGGTCGTCGTTCATCGGGTCCTCGGTTCACGGGACATACTGTGCAAGAAAGAGCGGAACAAATCCTGACCGAAATTGCGCATCGTGAACAGACCTCAAGCTCTGGCCCTCTGACGGGTCGCCATGTTAAAACACTGGCTTCGTCGCACTCTGCCTTTTTCTCCATGCCTTCCGCTGTTCTCTTGATGCTCGCCATCTGCAGCGTCTGGCTGCCCTCCCTGAGGCTGCCGGGCTGCTGGACCCTCGCACCGTGGCTGCCGCTGCTGACACTGGCCGTGGCCATGGGCCTGCAGGATGGACGACTCGATGCCGGCGCCGCCACAGGCATCGTCCTGCTGGGCGTCACCGCCCTGGGAACGACCCATGCGTCCAACGCATGGCAACGCCGCAGTCTGCTGGCGCTGAGTTTGCTGCTGGCCCTGCTGCTGGCATTGCATCGCTGGCCGGGTTTCCACAATGTGCTGGTGCTCCCGTCAGCGGCCATGACTGCCGATGCGCGGCCCTTCATGCTCTTTGCCAATCTCGACAAAGGAAGCGCCGGACTGCTGTTGCTGGCACTGCTGGCGCCACGCTGCCATGCGTGGCGGGAATGGCGGGAGATGCTCTGCAAGACGCTGCTGCCGGGTGCCGTGACGATCGCGCTCGTGATGGGAGCGGCTTGTGTGGCGGGCCTGGTCAGGCCCGCACTGAAGTGGCCGGACTTTACCGTGGAGTTCCTGTCCATCAATCTGCTGTTGACGGTGGTGGCAGAGGAAGCCTTCTTCCGCGGCGTCATCCAGCATCGGCTGCAAAGCGCCTTGCAGCACATCCGCGGCGGGACAGGGCTGGCAATGACGGCCTCCGCGCTGCTCTTCGGTGCCGCCCATCTTGGCGGCGGCCTGAGCTATGCGGTCATGGCCGGGATGGCCGGCCTCGGTTATGCGTGGGTCTTCCGGCGCACCGGACGTCTGGAGGCGCCGATCCTGCTGCACTTCATGCTCAATGCCGTGCATTTCCTCGGATTCACCTATCCCGCACTGGCCTGATGCGCGCCACCCTCAGGGCGCAATCCACTGCCCTTGCCATGGCACCTGCCCACGTTCAAAACGCGCGCGGCGATGCTGGTTCGGTGTGAGGTCCAGCCATTCGATGCGCTCCAGCCGCACTTCCACCAGGGCAAAATTTTCGAAGCCATCGCCCCTGTCCTGCTCCCGCACATGCCCCTCTTCGGGCTGGGCAATCGGTGTGCCGGGTGCATGCGGGGTCTTGTACAGGATCAGCGTATGCGGCCTGGACCCGGTCCACATGCCCCGAATGCGCGTGGCATCCTGCACCACCTGCGCCACGCCGTTCAGGCGCAGTTGCAGATGACGATCCAGGTCAACCGCCAACATCGCCACGCGGCCATCGGCACGGAGCTCGGCCAGCTTCGGTGAACGCAGATCGGTGTGAAAGCACAGCGTCCCGGCGGAGATATTGGCCTCGCGCAAGACGATGGAACGCAACTGGGGCGCACCGTCCAGGCCCACAGTGGCCAGTTGCCAGATGGTAAACGGGGAACGTGCGGGACTGGCACCGCGGCACAATTCGTCCCAGATCAGGGTGTGGAGTTCGGGCAGGTTCATGCCGCCATTGTAGAGCCTCGCGCGCAGGCGGGTGCGTGCTGCGGATGCCGTCGGGACCATGCTCCGGCAATGACGACGCCCGCTTGCGCGGGCGTTCCGGATTGTGGCTGCAACGGGGCGCCAACGCTTCAGAATGCGCCGACGTAATTCTCCGCCAGTGCCGTCGACAGTGCGCGCGAATTGACCACGTTCTCCAGCTCGGCGCGCTGGATCTGGCGCTGGAAGGGCGAGGCATCCTCGAAGGTATGCAGCATGCTGGTCATCCACCAGGAGAAATACTCGGCGCGCCAGATGCGTTTCAAGGCCTGCTCGGTATAGGACGAGAGCCCTTGCTCGCTGTTGGTGCGATAGAACTCCTCGATGCCCTGGGCCAGGCGCCTGACGTCGCCCACGGCCAGGTTCAGCCCCTTGGCTCCGGTGGGCGGCACGATGTGGGCCGCATCACCAGCCAGGAACAGGCGGCCATGCTGCATCGGCGTGGAGACGAAACTGCGCATGCCGATGATGCCCTTCTGGAAGATCTTGCCCTCCTTGACACGCCAGCCATCGCCGTTTTCCAGGCGGGTATGGAATTCATTCCAGATGCGGTCATCGCTCCAGTTGTCCACGCTGTCCTTGGGATCGCACTGAAAATACAGACGCTGTACCGTCGGCGAGCGTGTGCTGACGAGCACGAAACCACGATCGTGCTGCGCATAGATCAGCTCATCCGAAGAGGGCGGTGCTTCCACCAGCACACCGAACCAGCCGAAGGGATAGATGCGCTGGTAGTCCTGGCGTTTGCCCTCGGGAATGGCCGGGCGCGAGACACCATGGAAGCCATCGCAACCGGCCACGAAATCGGCCTCCAGCGTATGCTGCTCACCCGCGTGCATGAAGCGTACGCACGGCTTGCTGGTCTCGATGCCTTCGATGCTGGTGCCGCTCACACCGAACAGCAACTGCCCCTGCGCAGCCAGGCGGGCGGCCACCAGGTCCTTGATGACTTCATGCTGGGCATAGACGGTAATGGCCTGGCCGGTCAGCTCGGTAAGGTCAATGCGGTGGCGACGCCCCCCGAAGGCCAGCTCGATACCGTGATGCAGCGCGCCTTCGCGCTTCATGCGCTCGCCCACGCCGGTCTCGGTGAGGATGTCCATCGTGCCTTGTTCCAGCACGCCGGCACGGATGGTGGATTCGATGTCTTCGCGGCTGCGCGTTTCCAGCACGACTGATTCGATGCCCTTCAGATGCAGCAGATGGGACAGCAACAAACCGGCCGGGCCGGCGCCGATGATGGCGACTTGGGTACGCATGGTGGAGGTCTCCGTGTAAAGGTCAGGCACCGTTTTCGTTGCAGGCGCACCGTGGCGCGCGCCCGAAGCGGGTGGCATGTCATCTGTTCTTGTTCTTGATGTGAGAGCGATCTTAGACGGCGGTGGTCGAATAAAAAATGGATGATTCCGCCAATTACTTGTACTATTTTTACAGAGCACAATCACAACGCTTGATCGCGACATAGAAGATGGAGACCCTATGCCCTTGCCCCGCAGCAAACCCCGCACCGCCGACGTACCGCAATTTTCCTTGTATGGCGAGGCTTCCCGGCAGGAGGACGCAGAGTCTGTCCATATCGAGCTGATCGAGACACGCAGCCGTGTGCATGACTGGCATATTGCACCGCACACGCATGCCGGGCTTTTTCAGGTACTTTTTTTGATGTCCGGTCATGTCAGCGCGCTGATGGAAGAGGAAGTCTGGGAGGCCGACGGACCGGTGGTCATTACCATTCATCCCTCGCTGGTACACGGTTTCGATTTTTCGGAACAGGCGATCGGCTTCGTACTCACGGTCGATCCGCACGTCGTGTTTTCGGCCGGCGGCAGCGAGGCGCATGGAGAATTGTTCTCGCCCTTGTTCCTGCGACCGATGGCCATCGAACTGGCGCGTGTGCCGGAGCTGCGAGAACGCATGGAAACCCTGCTGCGCCTGCTCATCGCCGAGTCCGCTGCGCCCCGCACCGGTCACACGCTGATGCTGGAATGGCTGGCGCGCAGCGTCATGCTGCTGCTGGTGCGACTGGAAGCGGATCATCGCTCGGCGGAGTTGTCCGGACGCGGCGACTTTGAATTGTTCACGCGCTTTCGTGCGTTGGTGGAGCAGCATTTCAAGCAGCAGTGGCAGGTGGCGGTGTATGCCGACAAGTTGCGCATCACCCCCAGCCGGCTCAATCGCCTGTGCCTGAAGCTGGCCGGGCATTCAGCCTTCGACCTGGCGCAGCAGCGCTTGATTCTGGAGGCTTGTCGCAAGCTGACCTATGTGCCTTCGGGGATTTCGACGATTGCCTATGAACTGGGCTTTCAGGATCCGGCGTATTTCAGCCGGCTCTTCAAACGGCACATGGGCGTGACGCCCAAGCAATATCGGCGTACGCACGTGGAGCAATGAGTATTTCGCATGCCGTTTCCGGCAATGGCGCAAAAACAAAAACCGGTGCGCCATCTTTGAAATTCAGCCACGCCTCACAGCAGCGCCCCCAGCTCCACCTGTATCTTCAACATGGCCGGCAAGCAGCGCTCCACCATGTCTTCCAGCTTCATGCGGGCCGCATGCACGCTGATATTCATCGCCGCCACCACCTCACCGCGGAAGTTGCGCACCGGTACGGCCATGGTGCGCAGACCCAGTTCCAGTTCCTGATCCACCAGCGCATAACCCTGCGCGCGGGCGCGGGCGATTTCCAGTCCCAATCGTTCGACATCGGTGATGGTATGGGCGGTAATGGCCTCCGGCTGGGCACGCGCGAGGATGGCATCGAGCTGCGCCGGGGCCAGGTTGGCCAGCAGGATGCGGCCATTGGCGGTGCAGTAGGCCGGCACCCGCGTACCGGGCTGCAGGGTGGTCGAGACCAGTTGCCCGGCGCTGACCGCGGCCACGCACACCAGCTGGTCATGATCGAGCACCCCGCAGGAAGCCGCCTCGCCCAGCGAATAGGCCAGCCGGTACAGCAGCGGCTGCACGATGCGCGGCAGCCGCGCCGAATGCAGATAGGACTGTCCCAGCCGCAGCACCATCGGCGTGAGCGAGAACGTCTTGTTGTCGTGCCGCATGTAGCCCAGGTGCGTAAGCGTGATCAGATAGCGACGGGCGGCGGCGCGGGTCAGGCCGGTCAGTTGCGCCACCTCGGCGATGGTCAGGCGCGAGCGCTCCTGGTCGAAGGCTTCGATGACCTGCAAGCCTTTTTCCAGCCCTGCCACCAGGTCACGCTTGAGGGGGCCGTCTTCGCTCGCCTCCGGCTCGTCATCGATTGGCTGTTGCTGCATGGGTTCCCCGCCCTGTGGATAAAACAAGCTGATCTCTACCGTTTTCCCGTGGATGCAGAAAATCGGCCATTTGTGCGATTCTCGCACAAAGCGGGCGCATGGCGAATATGCTGCGCTGCGTTGGCCTTGAGAGCGGTGTCGGGCTTGCCTACTATCTGTCCACACCCAAGCACGGCGCGCCAATCGCCCATTCCGGCAGGCAAGGAATTCGAGGACGACGCCGCATTCATCCCCGTCGACCTGAGGAGACCTCATGCAATTCGATGCCATCGAACCCGGAGTCTATCCGGAACTGATCTATCCCCCCTACAAGTCCACCGTCAAGCGCGGCCCTACGCAAGCACCGCTGCGCGTGCGCGACGAGACCGCCACCGGCACCAATCTGTTCGCCTCGCCCCGGCTGATCCTGCCGCACGACATGGACCTGACCGCGCAGGGCAAGGGCGAGCCGCTGGGCGAGAAGATCGTCGTCACCGGTCGCGTGCTGGACGAAGATGGCAAGCCGGTGCGCAACTCCCTGCTGGAAGTCTGGCAATGCAATGCAGCCGGGCGCTACTTCCACAAGAAGGACCAGCACGATGCGCCGCTGGATCCCAACTTCACCGGTTTTGGAAAGATGCTCACCGATGACAATGGCCGCTATCGTTTCGTCACCATCAAGCCCGGTCCGTATCCCTGGGGCAATCACCACAAGGCCTGGCGTCCGGCGCACATCCACTTCTCGCTGTTCGGCAACATCTATGCGCAGCGTCTGGTGACGCAGATGTATTTTCCCAGCGATCCGCTGTTCGCCTACGATCCGATCTTCCAGAGCATCCCTGATGAGGCTGCCCGCCAGCGCCTG
Organism: Herbaspirillum sp. C7C8; assembly: GCF_022627875.1. Lineage (NCBI taxonomy): Bacteria > Pseudomonadati > Pseudomonadota > Betaproteobacteria > Burkholderiales > Oxalobacteraceae > Herbaspirillum > Herbaspirillum sp. C7C8. Next base: position 92,931 of record NZ_JABXGG010000011.1, on the reverse strand, counting down.
ATCTCGCGCTTCTCGCTGGAGGAGACGGTCGATGACAAGATGCTGGGCTATGAATTCGACATCGTCCTGCGCGGCCGCAACGCCACGCCCATGGGCATCTGAACACAAGGCAGGAGACCACATGAGCAACATCACCACTTCGCAAACCATCGGCCCCTTCCCGCACGAAGCCTGGGCCTGGGCCGTGGAACTGACCTCCCGCGTGGAGAGCAGTGCACCGCAGGTCAAGATCAGCGGCGCCATTCTCGATGGCGATGGCGTTCCCATCAATGACGCCTGGGCCGAAGCCTGGCTGCCGGGCAGCGCTGCGTCAGAAACTTCACATGCCATTCCCGGATATCGCCGCGTGCCCACCAATGAGGAGGGCGGGTTCACATTTTCGATTTCGCAGCCCCAGGCGCCGGCTGGCAAGCCGGTCGCTTACGTGACCGTGTTTGCGCGCGGCCTGGTCAAGCACCAGTTCACGGCCGTCTTCCTGGAGGACGACCCGGCGCTGGCGCAATCGGCCCTGCTGGAGCAGGTCCCGGCCGACCGTCGTGACACCCTGATTGCCCGCAAGCAGCCTGACGGCAGCTACCTGTGGAATATCCACATGCAGGGTGCGCGCGAGACGGTATTCTTCGACTACATCTGAACGCCCTCTTCGGCGTGACGAGCATGGGGATCCGCAAGCATTTGCTTGCCGGATCCCGCTTGCGTTGGATCGCGCCGCAAGGGCAAGCACTGGAGACTTCATGAGCGTTTCGATCTTCGACAGCTTCCTCACCACTTCCGACATGATTGCGGTGTTCGACGACCAGGCGGTGGTACAAGCCATGCTGCGCTTCGAACAGGTTCTGGCCGAGGCCGAAGCCGCCGAGGGCATCATCCCCGAGGCCGCCGCGCGTGCCATTGCCAGCGTCTGCCGCGCCCCGCTCTACGACATCAACGCCCTCATCGTGGCCGGTCGGCGCGCCGGTGCGCTGGCCATTCCGCTGGTCAAGGAATTGCAACGCACGGTCGCCCTCTACAGCGAAGAATCCGCCACCCACGTGCACTGGGGCAGCACCAGCCAGGATGTGCTGGATACGGCCATGGTGCTGGTCACGCGTGAAGCCTTGCGGCTGGTCGATGGCGAACTGGATCAGCTGGCGCGCCGCCTGCTGGACTTGTCGCAATCCCATCTGGATACACCGGTGCTGGCGCGCACGCTGATGCAGCCGGCGCAGGTGACCAGTCTGGGCTTCAAGTTCTGCAACTGGGCCGCGCCCCTGTTGCGTTCGCGCGCGCAATTGCAGGCGCTGGCCGGGCGCGCCTTGCAACTGCAACTGGGTGGTGCGGTCGGTACGCTGGCGGTGCTGGGTGACAAAGGGCCAGCGGTGGCGGCACGCATGGCTGCGGCCCTCGATTTGAAGACCCCCGAGGCGGCCTGGCATACCCAGCGTGACGAGTGGATACGCCTGGGTACCGAGATGGCGGTGCTGGCGGGCAGCCTGGGCAAGATCGCCACCGACCTGTCACTGATGGCACAGGGCGAGATTGCCGAACTGGCCGAGCCCTCCGGCAATGGTCGTGGCGGGTCGTCGGCGATGCCGCACAAGCGCAATCCGGTGTCGTCCATGATCGCCCTGGCCGCTGCTACCCGAGCGCCACAGCAAGCCGCCACGCTGCTGGGTGCGATGTCGCAGCAGCACGAACGCGGGCTGGGCAACTGGCAGGCCGAACTGGCCGAATGGCCGGGGCTTTTCCTTGGTGTGCACGGTGCACTGCGCGCGCTCAATGATGCCTTTGCCGGGCTGGTCATTGATGAGGCGCGCATGCTGCGCAACATCGATGCCTTGCAGGGTCTGGTGTTTGCCGAGTCGGCCTCGATTGCGCTGGCTGGCGTCATCGGTCGCCCACGGGCACATAGTCTGCTGGAACAACTCACGCGCAAGGCTGTAGCCGATGGCGCGCAGCTGGTTGACGTGCTGGTCGATGCCGTAGAGGGGGATGCGCAGTTGCGCCAGGAAATCGACCTGGGCATGTTGCGTGGCCTGTTCGATCCGGTGCAAGCCACCCGCCCTGCGCGCCGCATTGCCGAAGGGCGGCTTGAACACTTGCGCGCCCAGCTGGCGCACTGACCTGCTGAATTCTCCACCTCCACCCATCACACCGAGACAAAGAGAGCACCACATGAGCTACGATCCGCTGGACCATGATTTCGAGCGCGGCATGCGCAATCGCCGCAGTGTATTGGGCGACCAATGGGTTGACCGTTCGGTGGCCAATGCCACCAATTTCAACGCCGACTTTCAGAACCTGATCACGCGTTTTGCGTGGAACGAGATCTGGGGTCGTCCCGGGCTGGACCACAAGACACGCCGCATCATCGTGCTGGCCATCACCATTGCGCTGGGGCGCTGGGAAGAATTCGAACTGCACGTACGCGCCGGGCTGACCGGTGATGCGACCACGCGGCTCAGCCCGGACGAGATGAAGGAAGTCATGATCCAGGCGGCGGTCTATGCGGGTGTGCCGGCGGGCAATACGGCTTTCACGCATGCGCAGAAAATCCTGCGTGAAGTGGGTGAGCAGATCGGTTATGCCGTGGTACCGCAGGCGCCGGCCGGCAGCGTGCATCCGGGTGTGGGGCACGAGGGCCGCACCGTTTCGTCACCGGCCTTGCATTACACCTTGCGCGAACCCCGCAATGGCAAGGCGCCGCGTCATACAGTGGTGCTCTCGCATGCGCTGGGTACCGACCTGATGATGTGGGACGGGCTGGCCAATCTGCTGGCGGCCGATTGTCGGGTGATTGCTTACGATCATCGTGGGCATGGCAGTTCGGAGAAGATCGATGGGCTCTACAGCATGGCGGATCTGGCCGATGATGCGGCCCGTTTGTTGCGCGAGCTGGATACAGGGCCGGTGGTGTGGGTCGGTTTGTCCATGGGCGGCATGGTCGGGCAGGAGCTGGCCTTGCGGCATCCGGGGCTGGTGCGATCGCTGGTGTTGGCCAATACCACGTCTGCCTATCCTGAGGCGGCGCGCGAGGTTTGGCAGCAGCGGATTGCTACCGTGCGGGCTCAAGGGATCGAAGTGATTGCCGATGCGGTCATGGGGCGGTATTTCCACGAGGGCTTCCGTGCTGCACAAGCGGCCACTGTTGCGCGCTATCGGCATCGGCTGGTCACCACCGATGCGGTGGGGTATGTGGGGTGCTGTCATGCTGTCGGGACTGTCGATACGTCTTCCCGGTTGGGGGCCATTCACGTGCCTGCCCTCGTGATTGCGGGGGAACTGGATCAGGGGACACCGGTGGCCATGGCGCAGGCGCTGGTGGATGGGATTGCTGGTGCACGGCTGGAGGTCATTACAGAAGCCTCGCATGTCAGTGCTGTTGAGCAGCCGGCTGTGTTTGCTGAATTGGTTTGTGGGTTTATTGATGGGCTTTGATGCGGTTTTGCTGTTTTTCTGTTTTGCTGTTTTGATGATTTACGGTTTTGGGTAGTCTGCACGGGCTGCTTTCCTGCGCTCTAGCTTAATGCTTATCTTTCTCCGGTCGGGAGAACGCGCCGGGGGCGGCCCGGCAGCCGCTCACTTTTCTTGTCTCGCCAAGAAAAGTAAGCAAAAGAAGGCGACCGCAACTGCACCGCCCTCCTTCGGAGGGTCCCCGCTTCAGAAGCCAACAAAACGGGAAAAATAGAGTCGCTTCGCTCCGACTATTTTTCTGATCCGTTTTGTTGGCTTCTGAACCGGCGGCGCAGATGCGGACGACCTAAACGCCTCGCCTTCGGCATCGTGAGGCACACCACTCGCCTTCGGCTTTGCGTTGGCGTTCTTGCGCCTTCGATACGTCGCTGCGCGACTACTCAGGACGAACGGACAGAAATAATTTAATGACTTAAACAATAAAAACCAAAGCAGGACGTTGATCGAAGAAAAAATCGATGCCACAGGCGAGCCAACCCAAAGCCGAAGGCGAGTCGGAGACCGGGCGAGGCCGCAGGCGAGCCCGAGTGGACTCTCCCCATAGAGCCAGCCGCCGCAGCGGAGCGAAAAGTGGATCAGAAGGATAGTCGGAGCGTAGCGACTCTATCCTTCCCACTTTTCGCTTCGCTGCGGCGGGGACCCTCCGAAGGAGGGCTGGCTCTTTGGGGTCGCCTTCTTTTGCTTACTTTTCTTGGCGAGACAAGAAAAGTGAGCGGCTGCCGGGCCGCTCCCGGCGCGTTCTCCCGACCGGAGAAAGATAAGCATTAAGCTAGAGCGCAGGAAAGCAGCCCGTGCAGACTACCCCTCCCAAAAAAATCAAACCCCAGGATCCCGCACCTTCTCCACCTGATCAAACTCCACGTTATAAAACTCAGACCCGCGCAACTCAGCCTTGCGCATATAAACCGTCTGCACGATATCGCGAGTAGCAGGATCGATAGAAACAGGCCCGCGCACACTCTCCCAGCTCATCCCCTTCATGGCAGCCAGCAGTTTTTCTCCATTCGCATCGCCGGAGGTTTTCTTGAGGGATTCATAGAGCAGGTGCATACCATCGTAGGCACCGACAGAATGGAAATTGGCCCGCATCCCCTTGTTAGCCTTGGCCATCGCGTCCACATATTCCTTGTTGGCCGCCGAAGGATGCGCAGCAGAATAATGATGACTGCTCACCACATCCTTGGCGGCCGCACCGATACCCGCCATCAGGTCATCATCGAGCACATCGCCGGTACAGATCAGGCGAATTCCCGCCGCCGCCAATCCCCGCTCGGTGAACTGCTTCAACACGGCAGCTCCTTCACCGGAAGGTACAAAAACGAACAAAGCCTGCGGCCTGGCATCCTTGACCCGCTGCAGGAACGGCGCATAGTCCGGATTGCGCAAAGGCACCCGCACACTCTCCATCACCTTGCCACCGGCTTCAGAGAAAGTCTTCACAAACACCTTCTCTGCATCCAGCCCCGGCCCGTAATCGGAAACAAAGGTCACCACACTCTTGATGCCATTCTTCGCCGCCCAGGACGCCAGTGGCGAGGTCACCTGCGCCAGCGTAAACCCGGTACGCACGATATAGGGTGAACGCTGGACAATGATGGAAGTCGCCGCCGCCGTCACGATCATCGGCACCCTGGCCTGCGTGGCAATGGGTGCAGCCGCCAGCGCCAAGGGCGTCAGCCCGAAGCCCATCAGCACCTGCGCCTTCTCACGCGCCACCAACTCCTGCGCCAGACGCTTGGTCACATCGGGCGAGACCCCGCCGTCATCCTTCAACAAGATCTCCACCTTGCGTCCGGCCACACTGTCACCGAACTTCTGCTGATACAACTTGACCGCCGCCTCGATCTGCCGCCCGGTCGAGGCAAACGGCCCCGACATCGGCACGATCAGCCCCACCTTCAACGTCTCTGCCGCTTGCGCCACCAGCGGCGCACCAACGGCGGCCAATGCCGTCCCGGCCAACATCAGGTGGCGGCGTCGGGTATTGATCATCTCGCTCATCATGTCTCCTCACGTTTTAATTGGTATAAATGATTTACGGCCAGTTGCTTCGTATTACGCTACAAATCCAGCACCAGCAAGGGACTCCGTGCCCGTGAACAACACGGCGTGAACTGGTCATTGGCCGCGCGTTCCTCATCGGTCAGATATTGATCACGATGATCCGGTTCACCCTCCAGCACGCGCGTAAGACAGGTGCCGCAGATCCCCTGCTCGCAGGACACCGGCACATCCACACCGTGCTCGCACAAGACCTGGATCACCGTGCGGTCCTCCGGAATGCGGTAGACCTGCCCGCTGCTGGCCAGCCTGACCTCAAAGCTGCCATTGCCGTCAGCCTGCACCGGCGCCGCACCAAAGTATTCGAAATGGACTTGCGCCTCCGGCCAGCCACGCGCACGGGCAGTCTCCACCACATGCGTGATGAAACCGGCAGGGCCGCAGACGTAAAGATGGGTGGCCGGATCGGCCTGTGACAGCAAGGCATCGAGGTCGAGCTTCTGTGCAACATCACCATCGTCATAGTGATGCACCACGCGCCGAGCGAATCCCGATGCCGCGATGCGCTCGCGAAACGCCTGGCGGGCGGGCGAACGGGCGCAATAGTGCATCTCGAAAGAAGCCCCGCAAGCCGCCAGCGCCTCGGCCATGCACAGAATGGGCGTCACCCCGATACCACCCGCCAGCAGCAGACTGTGCGGCGCCGACACCAACGCGAACTGGTTGCGCGGCACGCCGATGGTGAGCAGGTCGCCCACCTTCAACACCTCATGCACCGCCACGGAACCGCCCCGCGAATGGGCATCACGCAATACACCGATCTGATAGCGATGCTGCTCATGCGGCGCGTTGCACAGCGAATACTGACGCAGCATGCCGCCCGGCAGATGCACATCGATATGTGCCCCCGCAGTAAAGGCCGGCAAGGCACTGCCATCCGGCGACACCAGTTCCAGCCCGATGATGCCGTCGGCTTCCTCACGGCGCGCCGCGATCCTGACCTGCAATGTCGTCATCATCCCCCCTCAGGCTGCAGCAGCCTTGCCGGCATCGGCTTCGCGCGCCAGCCACTTGTCCAGCACCTTGCGCGACTGCACGCCACCGGCATCGATGTTCAGCGCCAGCAGCCGACGCTCCGGATACTTGAGCAGATTGGCCTGCTGCAGCTCCAGCATCGCACGGTCCTCACCGAAGATCTTGCCCTGGCCCTCGCGGATGGTGTCGGTGAGCTCCTTGTCCTCGGGACGGAAGTGGCGCGCCATGCCCCAGAAATACCAGTGCGAAGTCTCGGTCTCGGGCGTGATGAAATCCACCACGATGGACGACGCCTTGTGCTCCGGCGCAGCTTCGTAACCACCCTGCCCGGCATGCGCCACGCCCACTTCGATCATCACGTGACTGGGCGGCGAAAAGCGGCAGATCTGCCAGCGGTCCACCGGGACGTCGTCGGCCAGCCCGTTGCCTCGCAGGGCCATGCGCCAGAACGGCGGCGGCATGATGTTTTCCATGAAGCGACTGGTGATGACCTGCTCACCCTCCACGCGCGTGTTGACCGGGGCTTCATCAATCTCCTTCTGGCCGATGCTGGAGGCGTGCACGTAGGTCTCGTGGGTGAGGTCCATCAGATTGTCGATCATCAGACGGTAGTCGCAGTTGATGTGATACAAACCGCCACCATAGGCCCATTCAGGGTTCTCGGCCCACTCCAGGTGATGGATCTGCGCCGGATCGGCCTGCTCCTTCTCACCCGGCCAGACCCAGATGAAACCGTAGCGCTCCACCACCGGGAAGCTGCGGATACAAGGGAAACCACGCACGCGCTGACCGGGCATGCTGCGGGTGTGGCCGTCACAGCCCATCTCCAGACCGTGATACCCGCAAACCAGCTGTCCATCGCGCACGAAACCCAGAGACAGGGGCGCACCACGATGCGGACAGAAATCCTCGACGGCGGCCACCTTGCCCTCGGCACCACGATAGAACACGATCTTCTCGCCACAGATCTGACGGCCCAGGGGCTTGCTTTCGATTTCGTCGGGGGTACAGGCAACGTACCAGGCATTCTTGGGGAACATGACGGTCTCCTTGGGTAAATTCCTCAACCGGCACCGGCCTCGCGCGGCCAGTGCCCTCCTTGATGGACTGCTCCAACTTGTTCTTTTCCGCAGGTGGCTTGATCCAGATCCTGTCGGGTCTCGCATTTTTCTGATTTAATATTCAGTACACTGAATGTTAGGAAAAGTATCCGCCAATCCGCTGCGCAAGTAAACGCGCCGGCGGACTTTTTTCATTGCGCATCGCATCAATTGATTGAGGGAAAACGTCGCGGACCTTACACTGCCGCATCGCTGCATACTGATTGCAGCTCATCCATTGCCTGACCGAACCTGAGCGAATCCGCCATGCCAGAGACCACACCGCCCAAGGACGAAAGCCAGCTCATCGATCTCTACGAGCACCCCGGCCACCTGTTGCGGCGCGCGCAGCAGATTTCGGTATCGATCTTCCATGATGAAACCGGCGGCATCATTACCCCGGTGCAATACGCCATCCTGCGCATGCTGTCGAATCATCCCGGCATAGACCAGGTGAGCCTGTCGGGGCTGGTCGCCATCGACACCTCCACCGGCGCCACGGTCTGCGCCCGCCTCGAAGAAAAGGGCTTGCTGGTGCGGGAAGTCATTCCGCACAACCGCCGCCAGCGCGCATTGCGCATCACGCAAGCGGGCGAAGCCCTGCTGGAAGAACTGATCCCCGGCCTGCAGCGCCTGCGCAAGCGCATCCTGGCGCCCCTTGATGACGCCGAGCAGGAGCAGTTCATGCGGCTGCTGGACAAGCTGGTGCACGAGAACAATCCACAAAGCCGCGCACCGCTGGCACGCTTGCGCGACCAGGATTGCCAGGAGGACTGAGCCTCAGGCGACCGCTACCAGTCGATCCAATTTTTCGCCATCGTCCAGCAGGCTTTGGCTATCCGAGGCATGCACGATGCGGCCACGATCAAGCACGATGGCCCGTTGCGTCAGCGACAGCGCCATGCGTGCATGCTGCTCCACCACGATCACCGACATCCCTTCGTCGCTGACCAGGCGGCGGATCACCTTCAACAGTTCCTGCACGATGATGGGCGCCAGCCCTTCCATCGGTTCATCCAGCAAGAGGATGCTGGGACTGACCATCAGGGCGCGCGCAATGGCCAGCATCTGCTGCTCGCCACCGGAGAGCTGATTGCCCATGTTGTGGCGGCGCTCATGCAGGCGGGGAAAAATCGAATAAATCTTCTGCAAGTTCCATTTTCCGCCACGCTCCACCACCGTCAGGTGTTCCTCCACCGACAGCGAAGGAAACATGAAACGCTCCTGCGGTACCCAGCCCAGCCCGGCATGCGCGCGCTTGTGGGTCGGCACGCGGGCGATGTTGCTGCCGCGCCAGTGGATGCTGCCGCCATGCAGGCGAGTCAGTCCCATCAGGGTAATCAACAGACTGGTCTTGCCCACGCCATTGCGCCCCAGCAGGGCCAGGCTCTCACCTTCCTGCATGGAGAAGGACACCTCCTCCAGGACGATGGAATCGCCATAACCGGCGCTCACCTTGTCCAGTGCCAGCAGTTCAGGCATGTTCGGCCTCCCCCAGATAGACTTCCTTGACGCGCTGATCCGCCGCAATCTCGGCCGGTGTGCCTTCCACCAGCACCTTGCCGCCGACCAGTACGGTGATGCGTTCGGCAAAGCGGAACACCAGTCCCATATCGTGTTCGATGAAGACGATCGTCACCTCGCGGGGCAGTTGCGCAATCACTTCAAACAATTCGCGGCTTTCCGCCGACGGAATGCCTGCGGCAGGTTCATCCAGCAACAGCACCTTGGGTTGCGTGGCCAGCGCCAGCGCAATTTCCACCAGCCGCTGCTTGCCGTAGGCCAGGCTGCGCGTGATGCTGTTGGCCTCCTGCGCCAGCTTGAGCGACGCCAGCAGTGCCATGGCTTCGTCCACCACGTCGGTCTGACGGGCCACGGTCTGGTACCACTTGTATTGCAGGCCGCGCCTCTCCTGGATCGCCAGCACCACCGACTCCAGTACGGTCAGTCCGGCAAAGAGCGTATTGATCTGGAAGGTACGCGTCATGCCGCGCTTGACGCGCTCGTGCTGGGCCAGCGCGGTAATGTCCTCGCCACCGAACCATACCTTGCCACTGCTGGGTGCAAAGCCACCCGTGAGCAAGTTGATGAAGGTGGTCTTGCCTGCGCCATTGGGGCCGATCAAGGCGTGGCGCGCGCCGGGCGTGAAGGTCAGCGAGATGTCGCTGTTGGCCACGAAGCTGCCCCAGCGCTTGCTCAGCGCTTCGGTGCGCAAGGTGGTATCGGCCGGATGCGAGCTCATGCGCGCCCTCCCTTGAAGAACTTGTCACGCAGCACGGCCAGTCCACCCAACAGACCACCGCGTGCGAAGAGAACGATGACGATCAGCAGCAGGCCGATCCAGAACTGCCAGTAGGCCGGATCGAGTCCGGAGAGGGTGTCCTGCGCCAGCATGTAGACCAGCGCGCCCACCAGTGCACCATAGAGCCGACCGGTGCCGCCCAGCACCAGGATGATGAGCAACTCGGCCGAACGCGGGAAGCCCAGCACATCGAGCCCGACAAACTGCGTGGTCTGGGCCAGCAAGGCACCGGCCACCCCGGCAACCGCAGCGGCGATGGTGAAGATCACCACCAGCCGGCGATTGACGTCGGCCCCGATGGCCGGCATGCGGCGACCTCCTTCGCGGATACCCCGCAAGCCCAGGCCGAAGGGCGAACTCACCAAGCGTCGCAAGACCACGAACAGCAACAACAGCACCGCGAAGCTGTAGCAAAAGGCGACGCGGCCGTTGAGATCGAATTCGAAGACCCCGAAGATCTTGCCCATCACCATGCCGGACAGACCATCCACGCCGCCCGTGATGAAGGCTGCCTTGTTGGCCGCCTCGAAGAGCATCAGTCCGATGCCCAGCGTCACCATGAGGCGGGTGAGGTCCGTCCCGCGCACGACCAGGAAACTCACCAGGAATCCGGCAACGGCTGCCACGATGGCGGCCAGCAGCAGTCCGGTGATAGGCTCGCCCCAGCCATGCACGGCCAGCAGGCCGGCAGTGTAGGCACCGAGGCCGAAGAAAGCCGCATGCCCCAGCGAGACGATGCCGGCATAGCCCAGGATCAGGTCCAGCGAGACGGCGAACAGACCCACAATCATGATCTGGCTGATCAGCACCAGATAATCCGGGAAGAGGAAATAGGCCGCCACCGGCAAGAGCCAGAAGATCAGCTCCAAGGGCGTCCAGCGGTCATTGGGCAGATGCAGTACAGGTTTCGTCGTGGACCGGCTTGTCGTATTCAGGCTGCTCATCCGCGCCTCCGCATCAGGCCGGCCGGGAACAGGATCAGCAACACCACCATCAGGCCGTAGATGACGAAGGCGCCGGTCTCCGGCACGTAGTATTTGCCGGCGACGTCGAACACGCCCAGGAGCAGCGCGGCCAGCAACGGGCCCTTGATGGTGCCGGCACCACCGACGGCCACCACCAGCAGGAAATAGACCATGTACTTGACCGGGAAAGTCGGATCCAGTCCCAGCACGTCGATGCCCAACCCGCCACCGAGTCCGGCCAGGCCCGAACCGAGCGCGAAGGTCAGGCTGAAGACACGGCTGACGTTGATGCCCAGTCCGGCTGCTGCAACCTGGTTATCGACCGCGGCACGAATCTGCGCACCGAAGCGGGTACGCTCGATCAACAGGCCCAGCGCAATGGTCACCAGCACCACCACACCGATGAGGAAGACACGATAGGCACCGACGTCCAGTCCCAGCAGCGAGACCTGACCGCGCAGCCAGTCCGGCAGCACGACCGGTTGCTGGGTCGGCCCCCACTGCCAGGTGGCAGCGGCCACGGCCATGAAGGTCAGGCCGATGGAAAACAGCACCTGATCCAGATGGCTGGCCTTGTAGAGACGACGATAGAGGGAGCGCTCAAGGACCAGTCCCACCGCCGCCGCAGCGATGAAGGCCAGCGGCAGGGTCGCGAGGAAGGGAACGCCGATGCCGTTGAGCAGCGTCACGCAGACATAGCCACCCAGCATGGCAAAGGCACCGTGCGCCAGGTTGATGAAGTTCATCATGCCCATCGTCACCGACAGGCCCACGCTGATGAGAAACAGAAGGCTGCCGTAGGCAATGCCGTCAAAGAGTACGCCGAGGAAGTTGCCTAGCATGGCATACCTCCCTGACCGGAACGGGCGCGCGCAGCAGGACGCGGCGCACAGTCATGATGCAGATACATGATGCGATTTGTCTCCTTCTGTCCTGCGGCTCTTTGATGGGTGACCGCTCGGAAATCAATATGAATTTTTTTCTATTGTGCTGCGCCTGCCTCAACTCATGCTTGATCAATTTTCACGAAGACCCTTGCGATCTTCATGAACTCATCACACGCGCTCGATCACCATCGCGATACCCTGCCCCACGCCGATGCACATGGTGCACAGCGCATAGCGGCCGCCGGTGCGCTCCAGCTGGTACATCGCCGTGGTCACCAGACGCGCACCGCTCATGCCCAGCGGATGGCCCAGCGCAATGGCGCCGCCGTTCGGATTGACGCGCTCATCGTCATCGGCCACGCCCAGCTCGCGCAACACGGCCAGCCCCTGCGAGGCGAAGGCTTCGTTGAGTTCGATCACGTCCATCTGATCGATACTCATGCCCAGTTGCGCCAGCACTTTCTTGCTGGCCGGCGCCGGGCCCATGCCCATGATGCGCGGCGCCACCCCGGCCGTGGCCATGCCGAGGATGCGTGCGCGCGGCTTGAGCTGGTATTTCTCGACAGCGTCAGCACTGGCCAGCAAGAGCGCGCAGGCACCATCGTTGACGCCCGAGGCATTGCCGGCGGTAACGCTACCATCGGGCCTGACCACGCCCTTCAGGCGAGCCAGCGCTTCCATGCTGGTGGCACGGGGATGTTCATCCTGGCTCACGGTGATGGGGTCGCCCTTCTTCTGCGGGATCACCACCGGCACGATTTCCTGAGCCAGGTTGCCATTGGCCTGGGCCGCAGCAGCCTTGGCCTGGCTGCGCACGGCAAACCGGTCCTGGTCTTCGCGGCTGACCTTGAAGTCGACGGCCACATTCTCGGCCGTCTCGGGCATGGCATCGACGCCGTATTTCTGCTTCATCAGCGCATTGACGAAACGCCAGCCGATGGTGGTGTCCTGGATGGCAGCCTGACGCGAGAAGGCACTATCGGCCTTGCCCATCACGAAAGGAGCACGGGTCATCGACTCGACGCCACCGGCGATCATCAGCTGCGTCTCGCCAGACTTGATGGCGCGCGCGGCCGTGCCCAGCGCATCCATGCCGGAGCCGCACAGGCGGTTGATGGTGCTGCCCGGCACTTCCTGCGGCAGACCCGCCAGCAGCAGCGACATGCGCGCCACGTTGCGGTTGTCTTCACCAGCCTGGTTGGCGCAGCCATAGATGACATCATCGACAGCCTTCCAGTCCACCTGCGGGTTGCGCTCCATCAGTGCGCGCAGCGGCACGGCCCCGAGGTCGTCGACACGCACGTCCTTGAGCGCGCCACCGTAGCGGCCGATGGGGGTGCGAATGGCGTCACAGATCAATACGTCTTTCATGTCTTCCTCACAGCGATATCAACGATGGATTGGGCCGGATCAGGCCGCCGGATGCAGCGGTGCGCCTGTCATCTCTTGCAATTGCGCGAACGAAAGACCTTCGACGATCTCGCGCACCTGCAGTCCTTGCGGGGTCACGTCGATGACGGCCAGGTCGGTGTAGATGCGGTTGACGCAAGCGATGCCGGTCAGCGGATAGGAGCAGGCCTCCACCAGCTTGCTCTCGCCGGTCTTGGTCTGGTGGTCCATCATCACGAACACCTGCTTGGCACCGATGGCCAGGTCCATCGCACCGCCCACGGCGGGGATGGCATCGGGCGCGCCGGTGTGCCAGTTGGCCAGGTCACCCTTGGCCGAGACCTGGAAGGCGCCCAGCACACAGATGTCGAGATGACCGCCGCGCATCATCGAGAACGAATCGGCGTGATGAAAATAGGAACCGCCGGTCAGCAGCGTCACCGGCTGCTTGCCGGCATTGATGAGGTCTTCGTCTTCCTCACCGGGGGCCGGGGCCGGGCCCATGCCCAGCACGCCGTTTTCGCTGTGCAAGAAAATTTCCTTGTCAGCCGGCAGATAGTTGGCCACCTTGGTGGGCAGGCCGATGCCCAGGTTCACGTAGGCGCCCTCGGGGATGTCCTGCGCCACGCGGGCGGCGATCTCTTCACGGGTAAAGCGCTTCATTGCTGTGCCTCCTTGGTTTGCACGATCCGTTGCACGAAGATGCCGGGCGTGATGATGTTTTCCGGATCGAGCTGGCCCAGTTCCACCACCTCGGTGACTTGCGCGATGGTGACCTTGGCGGCCATGGCCATGATGGGACCGAAGTTGCGCGCGGTCTTGCGATATACCAGGTTACCCCAGCGGTCGCCGCGCAGCGCCTTGATGAGCGCGAAGTCGGCGTGAATGGGCGACTCCAGCACGTAGTGCTTGCCATCGATGAGACGGGTTTCCTTGCCTTCGGCCAGCATGGTGCCGTAACCGGTCGGACTGAAGAAACCGCCGATGCCGGCACCTGCGGCACGAATGCGCTCGGCCAGGTTGCCTTGCGGGGTCAGTTCCAGCTCGATTTCACCGGCGCGGTAGAGCGCATCGAAGACGTGGGAATCGGTCTGGCGCGGGAAGGAACAGATGATCTTCCTGACGCGCTTGGTCTTGAGCAATGCGGCCAGGCCCGTATCGCCATTGCCGGCATTGTTGTTGACGATGGTCAGGTCGCGCGCGCCCTGGGCGATGAGCGCATCGATCAGGGCCGAGGGCATGCCGGCATTGCCGAAGCCGCCGATCATGATGGTGGCGCCATCATGGATGTCGGCCACCGCCTGCTCCAGGGAGTCAGAAATTTTATTGATCACGTTGCTCTCACTATAGATGCGGCGCCTGCAACTGCGCCGGCTGGATGCCTTGCCACACGTTTGCTTGCGGTGCGACCAGGCGGGTTGGGACTCGTCTCTGCCGGTGTGGACGGGCATGGCGGCGCGGTCAGCTGCGTGACGTTTTTTGCACCGCAATGTTCGATCACCGAACTAATGTTTGATTTTCGCACAAAAAGAGTTTAGCGATCCGGCTTGACGGACGTCAAGAAAAACCAGCAGGATGTGTTCGCTTGCCGCACAAAACGTTAAAATTCCGACGCACTCCTGCACGGCGGCAACGCCGGGCGGCCGCACCGACGATCCGTCCTGACCATCCGACCAGAGAGCCCATTCGCGCCCATGTCCACCGCACCCGCTGCCAAGACCCGCAAAACCGTTGCCAAGAGCGTCCCTGCCACCAAGGACAGCAAGGCACCGAAGTCCGCCCCCGTCGCCAAAGGCCGCGGCAAGGCCAGGCAAGCCGAGGCCTCCGGCGGCGCTGCCGAGACCGAACGCGAGCTGACCATCGCCGAGGAAATCGACGCGCTCACCGATCCCAGCTTCATGACCTCGCTGGCGCGCGGCCTGGCGGTCATCCGCGCCTTCAGTGATTCGCGCCGCAGCCTGACCATCGCCCAGATCAGCCAGAAGACCGGTATCCCGCGTGCTGCCGTACGGCGCTGCCTGCATACCCTGAAGCAACTCGGCTATGCCGATTCGGACGTCAACAACTTCTCGCTGCGACCCAAGATCCTGACGTTGGGATACTCCTATCTGTCTTCCACTCCGCTGACCGTTTCTGCACAGCCCCACCTGAACAACATCAGCCGTACCCTGGGCGAATCCTGCTCGCTGGCGGTGCTCGATGACAATGAAGTGCTCTACGTCGCGCGCTCGGCGACATCGCGCGTGATGTCGGTGGCGCTCAATACCGGCAGCCGCCTGCCGGCCTATTGCACCTCGCTGGGCCGGGCCATGCTGGCACACCTGCCCGATGAGCAGTTGAAAGCCTACTTCGAGAAGGTCAAGCTGCGGGCCCTGACCGACAAGACGGTGGTGTCGCAGAAGCGTCTGCGCGACATCCTGGCCGGCGTGCGCGAACAGGGTTACGCGGTCATCGATGAAGAACTCGAGGTTGGCCTGCGTTCGATTGCCGTCCCGGTGCGCGGGGCCTCCGGCAACGTACTGGCGGCACTGAACGTGGGGGCACAGGCCGCGCGCGTCTCGGTCGCACAGATGGAAGAGGAAATCCTGCCGGTGCTGCTGCGTGGCGCACAGGAATTGTCGGTGCTGTTGCCATAAAAAACAGGTCCGCACTCCCCGATTCGGGGAGGCGGACCGAAGACAAAAACAGACCCTGCCTTTGCCATGCTGCGGATGTCGGCGCACCCTTCGCAACTGCAGGTACGCCATCCTCCTCAAGACTGCTTGCCGCTATTAGCCACTGTTTGCCGCCACCATCAGAAGGTGTGACGGATGCCTGTCATCACGCCCAACTGGTTCTTGCCCGCGCCCACCGAGCCACCGGCATCGACGGCCACGGCAGCGGTACCGCCGTTCTTGATGTAACCTAGCGAGGTATAGAGGGCGGTGCGCTTGGACAGGTTGTAGGTCAGGCGCGCCACCGACAGGGTGACATCGTTGGGGCTGTTCTTGACGGCCAGGCGCGAGAGCTGCGCATCCAGCACCAGGGTGGTGGTCAGCGGATAGCTCACGCCCAGGTAGTAGAGATCGGAATCGGTATTGGTATTGGCCGCTGCACGGGTGCGGCGATCCACCACACCGCCGCCGACCTTGACGTCACCGAGCATGAAGTATCCGTTCAGGGTGATGCGCTGATCGCTGTTGCTGCTGCTGGTCAGGCCGCCGGAGGCGCCGGTGTTGCCATAGAGGATGTCGTAGGATGAGGTCATCCCCCAGCCCTTGCCGTCATAGCCCAGCAGACCCGTGACCTGGCGGCAGGCCTTGCTGTTGCCGGCCACCTCGCCCGGACAGTTGGTAGCGGCAGGACCGCCGGTGGCCGATGCGTCGCGACCGAAGCTGTAGGTCGCACCGACGGTAAAGCCGCTGAAGCTGCCGAGGTAACCGATGGCGTTGTCGCTGCGGGCATTGGGCAGATAGGAATCAATGCTGCCGATGGCGAAGATGTTGGGACCCATCACGTCCGTCTTGAGCTGCGAGATATAGGTCATGTTGATCTGCCGACCCAGCATGACCTGACCCCAGCCCCCCTTGAGCCCCACATACGACTGGCGACCGAAGATGCGGTTGCCCTGGCCCATGGCACCGGTATCGGGTGCGAAGCCGCTTTCCAGCACGAACATCGCCTGCAGTCCGCCGCCCAGGTCTTCGGTACCGCGGAAACCGATGCGCGAAGGGAAGCTGCCCGTCAGCGATGGCATCTTGAAGACCGAATTGCCATTGGCGTTGGCATTGGTGGTATAGACCACGCCGGTATCGATGATCCCGTAAATCGTTACCGAACTCTGTGCCATGGCCGAGCCGGATACACCTGCAGTCATCGCACATGCGGCAGCGGCCAGAGCCACTGCACGCAGGGTGATTTTTCTTGTCATTGCCATCTCCTCCTGATTTCATTGAATGGTGAATGGCCGGTCCGCTGCCGGCGCGCACCCTCCTCCAGGCACACGCCAACGATTCGCTGCTCGCCGGCCAGGTGACTTCCAGTGATGTCAGTCCCTGGTGTTTACTGCGACTACCTGTTGCGAATTGCTGCTGCCGCCCGGCAATGATCCGGAGCGTGGACGCAAAACCGCCCCCTGCCCCCATGGTCAGTGCCATCGGCATGCTTGCTGCAAGGACGCCTGCGGCGTCCATTCAAGAATGCGAGTTGTTCGATGCCGCCAGGCGGGCATCGCAGAAAGAAGCGTCTCTTTGCTTATTTTTTATAACTTTTATTCTCCGTTCGGTAGCCGCACATCAGTTTGTTTACCGAACGGATGGTGCGATACTATTGTCGGCACCTCCGCTTTGTCAACAAGGCGAGCCAAGGAAGGGAAAGCGATACGTCGTCCGTCTGCAACAGTCGGACCGGCGATGCGACAATGAGGACGGCAGCAGAACCGCCCGCACATCGCCACTCATCACAATCACAAAGGAGACTGAAAAAATGAGGTTCAAGAAACTTGCAATGCTGGCCGTCATGGCCGCCGCCAGCACCGCGCTGGCATCGCTGGCGCAGGCCCAGGAAACCATCAAGGTCGGACTGATCGCCGCCTTCTCCGGTCCCTTCGCCGACTACGGCAAGCAGATGGAAGGCGGCATCAGAGCCTACATGGCGCAGCATGGCGACCAGGTCGCAGGCAAGAAGATCCAGATCATCATCAAGGACACCACCGGCCCTTCGCCCGAGATCGCCAAGCGCCTGGCGCAGGAACTGGTGGTGCGCGACAAGGTGGACTTCCTGGCCGGATTCGGTCTCACGCCGGAGGCCCTGGCGGTGGCGCCCATTGCCGAGCAGGCCAAGAAACCGATGATCATCATGAACGCGGCCACCTCCATCATCACCACCAAATCCAACTACATCACACGCTTTTCGATGACCCTGCCGCAGGTCTCGGGCCCCATGGCCACCTGGGCGTTGAAGAACGGCATCAAGCGCGTGGTCACGCTGGTGGCCGATTACGGGCCGGGCATCGATGCCGAGACCGCGTTCAAGACGAATCTGCTGGGCGGCGGTGGCCAGGTGGTCGAATCGATTCGCGTGCCGCTGCGCAATCCGGAATTCGCGCCCTACATCCAGCGCATCAAGGATGCCAAACCGGAGGCAGTCTTCATCTTCGTCCCGGCCGGGGAACAGGGCATCGCCTTCATGAAGGGCTATCGTGAACGCGGCCTGGCCGAAGCCGGCATCAAGGTCATCGCCACCGGCGACCTGACCGACGACCACGTACTGCCCGCCATGGGCGATAGCACCCTGGGCGTGATCACCACCTTCCATTATTCGGCCGCACATGATTCACCCGAGAACAAGGCTTTCCTCAAGAGCTTTGCGGCGGCCAACCCCGGTGCGGGCCGCCCCAACTTCATGGCCGTGGCCGCCTATGACGGCATGAACGCCATCTACGAGGTCAGCAGGAAACTCAACGGCAAGATCGACGGCGACCGTGCCATGGCCATCCTCAAGACCATGAAGTTCACCAGCCCGCGCGGCCCCATCGCCATCGATCCGGCCACGCGCGATATCGTGCAGACCGTCTACGTGCGCAAGGTCGAGAAAGTCGGCAACGAACTCTACAACGTCGAATTCGACAAGTTCGAGAACATGAAGGACACCGGCAAATAAACGCCTGTCCGTGCTTCGAGGAAACGCCGGTGATGCAGTGCACACCGGCGTTTTTCTTTGCCCCTCCAGCAAGCACGCTGCCTGGCGGCATCCCGGTCATGAGCACCTCATGATTGCGACGCGGCGCAGCAATTCCATGCCGCATGATGCCTTCATTTTTCGTTCGTTAATCGCCCGCTTTTACGTTGTTCGCACAAGGCGACACGCTGATGGGACTTGCGTTTACCTCCACTTTACTTATACTGAATAACCGTTATAACTTATAACTAATTCAAACGCCGACCACGGCATGACCAGAGACAGCATGAACCAGCACAGCGACCTCCTCGACATCCAAGTTCACGGCGCCATCGCCGAGATCGCGCTCAACCGCGCCGCCAAACGCAACGCCCTCAACGATCCGCTGGTGCGTGCCATCCGCGACTGTTTCCAGGATCTGCCGGAGGGCGTGAAGGTGGCCATCATCCACGGCATCGGTGAACACTTCTGCGCCGGCCTGGACCTGTCCGAACTGCGCGAACGCGACACCACCGAATCCCTGCATCACTCGCGCATGTGGCATGCGGCCTTCGAGCAGATCGCCTTTGGCCGGGTCCCCGTGATCGCGGTGCTGCATGGCGCGGTCATTGGTGGCGGACTGGAACTGGCATCGGCGGCGCACATCCGCGTGGCCGAACCGAGCGCCTTCTACGGTCTGCCGGAAGGACAGCGTGGTCTGTTCGTCGGTGGTGGCGGCTCGGTGCGCATCTCGCGCCTGATCGGCGTGGCGCGCATGGCCGACATGATGCTCACCGGCCGCGTGCTGACCGCCGAGGAGGGCCACCAGGCCGGTATCTCGCAATACAGCGTGGCCGCCGGCGCCGGACTGGACAAGGCGCGTGAGCTGGCCGAACGCATCGCCCGCAATGCACCGATGACCAACTACGGGATCATGCACGTGCTGCCGCGCATCCATGATCAGTCCATCCAGGACGGCCTGATGACGGAGTCGCTCATGGCCGCCGTCGCTGGCAGCGATCCTGATACCAAGGGACGTCTGGCGGCCTTTCTCGATCACAAGCAGAACAAGGTCAAGCCGACCTGATACCCGCAGCACGATCCGCAGCACGACCGGCGGTAACAACGGCAACCAGTGCCGGCATAGAGCCACACCAGCGGCCAGCAAGTCAGTAATACAGCGCACGACCACAACAACACACCCGCCCGGCCACGACCGCACGGGTGACACAACAGAGACATGTATGAACACTCCACCTCGCTATCGCAGCTTCAGGTTCGGCATCGGCGGCGTTGACGTCGTGCCGGGCGCCAACGGCATCGCCCTGGTCAAGACCCGTCAGCCGCTGGAAGCCTATCCGGCGCGTCTGACCGACAGACTGATCCACTGGGCCACGGTCGATCCGGACCGCACCTACATGGCACGCCGCGACAAAGATGGCCAATGGCGCCGCATCAGTTACGGGCAGGCGCTGCAAAGCGCACGACGTATCGGCCAGGCACTGCTGCAACGCGGCCTGTCGGCCGAACGGCCGCTGCTGATCCTGTCCGAAAACGACCTCGAACACGCCATGCTGGTGCTGGGTTGCCACTATGCGGGCGTCCCCTATGCGCCGGTGTCTTCGGCCTATTCGCTGCTGTCCAGGGATTACGCCAAGCTGCGCCACGCGGTGCAGTTGCTCACCCCCGGCCTGATCTTCGCATCACATGGCGAGAAGTTCGCCGCCGCCGTCAATGCGGTGGCCCCCGATATCGAATTCGTGGTGACCGAGGCGCCGCCTGCCGGTCGCCAATGCACGCTGTATGCGGAACTGGAAGCCACCCGTGCCGGTGATGAGGTCGAGCGCGCCTATGCCGCCACCGGTCCGGACACCATCGTCAAGTTCCTCTTCACCTCGGGCTCGACCAAGATGCCCAAGGCGGTCATCAATACCCAGCGCATGATGTGCAGCAACCTGCAGATGATCGTACAGACCTTCCCCTTCCTGGCCGAAGAGCCGCCCATCCTGATCGACTGGCTGCCCTGGAACCACACCTTCGGCGCCAATCACAACGTAGGCATCGTGCTCTACAACGGCGGCACCATGTACATCGACGAAGGCAAGCCTACGCCGCAGGGCCTGGCCACCACCCTGGCCAACCTGCATGAAATCTCTCCGACCGTGTATTTCAACGTGCCGGTCGGTTGGGAAGGCATCGCCCACGCTCTGGAGAAGGACCAGGTCCTGCGCGAAAAATTCTACAGTCGCCTGCGCATGCAGTTCTACGCCGGTGCCGCGCTGGCACAACCCGTGTGGGACAAGCTGCACGCCACGGCAGAAGCCACCTGCGGCGAACGCATCGTGATGTGCTGCGGCCTGGGCATGACCGAGACCTCCCCGTCCGCACTCTTCGTGGCGGACCTGGAAGTGCAGGCCGGACAGATCGGCATCCCCACTCCGGGCATGGAAATCAAGCTGGTTCCCAATGGCGACAAGATCGAGATCCGCTATCGCGGCCCCAACGTCACGCCCGGTTACTGGCGCGCCCCGGAGCAAACCGCCGAAGCCTTCGATGAAGAGGCTTACTTCCGCTCGGGCGATGCGGTGCGCTGGCTGGACCCGGCCCATCCGGATCGCGGCTTCATGTTCGATGGCCGGGTGGCCGAAGACTTCAAGCTCTATACCGGCACCTGGGTCAGCGTGGGCCCGCTGCGCGCTCTGATCGCACATGAAGGCGCCCCCTACCTGCAGGATGCCGTCATCACCGGTCAGGACCGCAGCGAAGTGGGCATGCTCATCGTCCCCAACATCGAACGCTGCCGCCAGCTGGCGCATCTGCCGGCAGAGGCCTCGCGCGCTGAGGTGCTCAATGCGGCGCCGGTACGCGCCTTCTTCCAGGGCATGCTGGATCGCTTGCAAACCCATGCGACCGGCAGCTCCAACCGGGTCACCCGGGCGCTGGTGCTGATCGATCCGCCCTCGTTTGATCGTGGCGAAATCACCGACAAGGGTTCCATCAACCAACGCGCGGTACTGACCCATCGCGCCGCGCTGGTGGAGGCGCTCTACGCCGGCACCGATCCGGCCGTGCTGAGCGCGCAGGCCGCGCTCTCCCCCGCTCACTGAGAAAGCAACAGACATGGCACAAGCAGCGTTCTATTCCAGCTTCAAGGACATCTGGCTCGTCGGCGGCGTGCGTACGCCCATGGTGGATTACTGCACCAGTTTCAGCCAGCTCTCGCCCACCGACATGGGCATCAAGGTGGCGCGCGAGGTACTGGCCCGCACCGGCATCGCCGCCACCGACATCGGCTCGGTCGTAGCCGGCAACATGGCGCCCGGTGACGCCTACCAGTACATGCTGCCACGTCACATCGGCCTGTATGCAGGGGTGCCGGTGACCACGCCGGCCATCATGGTCCAGCGCATCTGCGGCACCGGTTTTGAACTGATCCGCCAGGCCGGGGACCAGATCGAACGCGGCTATACCGAGACTGCGCTGATCGTGGGCAGCGAATCGATGACGCGCAATCCCATTGCGGCCTTCGGCCATCGCAGCGGCTTCAGGTTGGGCGCGCCGGTGGAATTCCAGGACTACATGTGGGAAGCGCTGGTGGATCCGGCCCCCGGCATCACCATGCCCCAGACCGCCGAAAACCTGGCGAAGATGTATGGCATCACCCGCGCCGAGGTCGATGAATACGCCGCGTATTCCTTCGAACGCGCCCTCAAGGCGCAGGCCGCCGGTTTCCACGCGGGCGAGATCGTGCCGGTGGTCAACGAGACCTTCCGCCTGGATGGCTACAACGACCGTCACATCAAGCTGCAGGGCAAAGTCAGCGAAGCAGCGGCCGATACGCATCCACGCCCCTCGCCGGTGGAAGTGCTGGCCAAGCTGCGCACGCTCTATCCGGATGGCGTACAGACCGGCGGCAACAGCTCGGCACTGGTCGATGCGGCAGCGGCCACCATCGTGGCCTCGGGCGATTACGTCCGGCGCCACGACAAGGCGCCGCTGGCGCGCGTGGTCGCTGCCGCTGTCGCGGGCGTGCCACCGGAGATCATGGGCATCGGCCCGGTGCCGGCCATCCGCACCCTGCTGGAACGCAACGGGCTGACGGTGGCCGACATCGGCTGCTTCGAGATCAACGAGGCGCAAGGCGCGCAGATCGTGGCGGTGGAACGTGAGCTGGGGATCGACCGCGAGCGCCTCAACGTCAACGGCGGCGCCATCGCCCTGGGCCATCCTCTGGCGGCGACCGGGGTGCGCCTGTCGATCACGGCGGCACGCGAGATGAATCGCCGCGGCGCGCGCTACTGCGTGGCCTCGGCCTGCATCGGCGGCGGCCAGGGCATTGCCCTGCTGCTGGAAAACCCGTCGGCCTCCCACTGAACCGTTCATTCGAGAAGGACATTCTTCATGCAGCTGCAAGGACAAGCCGCCCTGGTGACGGGCGGAGCCTCAGGACTCGGTGCCGAGACCGTGCGCCAACTGGTACAGGCAGGCGCCCGCGTCTGCATCCTGGACGTCAACATGGATGCGGCCCGGGCCCTGGCCGATGAACTGCGTTGCCACGCGGTACGCTGCGACATCACCGACAGCGCCTCGGTGGAAGCGGCCCTCGATGCCGCGCAAGAGGCCAACGGGGCAGCGCGCATCCTCATCAACTGCGCCGGCATCGGTGGCGCCAAACGCATGGTCGGCAAGGATGGCAGCCCGATGCCGCTGGAAGACTTCAGCCGCATCGTCAACGTCAACCTGATCGGCACCTTCAACGTGATCCGTCTGGCCGCTGCCCGCATGGCGGCGGCTGAAGCACTGGCCGAGGGCGAGCGCGGCGTGATCGTTGCGACCGCCTCGGTAGCCGCCTTCGACGGTCAGGTTGGACAAGCGGGTTACGCCGCCTCCAAGGGCGGCATCACCGCCATGACCCTGCCACTGGCGCGTGATCTGGCGCAACACGGCATCCGCGTGGTGACCATCGCGCCCGGCCTGTTCCTCACGCCCCTGCTCTACAAGCTGCCGGAAGAGGTACAGCAATCGCTGGCCTCTTCCATCCCCTTCCCCAAGCGTCTGGGCAAGGCGGAGGAATATGCGCAGCTGGCCCTGCATATCGTCACCAATCTTTCGCTCAACGGCGAAGTGATCCGGCTCGATGGCGCGCTGCGCCTGGCGCCGCGTTGAGCATCGAGGAGCATCCATGAGCAAGACCATCATTCATCCGGTGCGCGTGGAATTCGGTGACTGCGATCCGGCCGGCATCGTCTATTTCCCCAACTTCTTCCGCTGGTATGACGCGGCTTCGCGCAACTTCTTTCACGAATGCGGCCTGCCCCCCTGGCGTGATACCGAGAAGACGCGCGGCATCATCGGTACGCCCGTGGTGGACATCAGTTCGCGCTTCGTGCGCCCGGCCACCTATGGCGACCGCATCGAAGTGCATTCCACCATCGTCGAATGGAATGACAAGACCTTCGTGATGAAGCACGAGATCAGACGCGATGGCGAACTGCTGTGCGAAGGACGCGACGTGCGCGTCTTCGCCACTCGCCATCCGGACGATCCGACGCGCATCAAGGCCATTCCCATTCCGGCAGATATCAGGGAGATGTGCAGTTAGGCAATACGGCAGCAAGCGAGACGCGGTAACAAGCCGCATCCGCCCACATCGAGCATTCGAACCAAAAATACAAAGGAGACGGAAATGAACACGAAACTGGCAATCAAGACAGGCGTACTGGCAGCAATGCTGGCCTGTGCAGGGCTGGCCCATGCCGAACTGACCATTGGCGTGGTGATGTCGCTGACCGGTCCCGGCTCGGGTCTGGGCATCCCGGCCAAGAACGGCTTTGCGCTGTGGCCAGAGACCATCGGCGGCGAGAAGGTCAAGATGATCATCCTCGACGACGCCACCGATCCGACCCAAGCCAGCAAGAATGCGCGCCGCCTGGTGGCCGAGGACAAGGTCGACCTGCTGATCGGCTCGGCGGCCGTGCCGCCCACGCTGGCGGTAGCCGACGTGGCGCTGGAATCGCAGACGGTGCAGCTGGCCATCTCGCCTATCGAGACTGCTGAAGGAAAAGACGCCTGGACCTTCCGCCTGCCGCAATCGACGGCTGTCATGGCCGGGGGCGTGGTGGAGCAGATGAAGAAAATGGGCGTCAAGACCATCGGCTTCCTGGGCTACTCGGATTCCTATGGTGAAAACTGGCTCAAGGAAATGCAGCGTCTGGCCACTGCCGCCGGCATGAAGATGGGCACGGTGGAGCGCTTCTCGCGCGCCGACACCAGCGTGACCGCACAAGCCCTGCGGGTGGTCAGCTCCCATCCGGATGCGGTGCTGGTGGTAGCCTCCGGCAGCGGCGCGGCCATGCCGCACAAGGCCCTGATCGAGCGCGGCTACAAGGGCAAGATCTTCCAGACCCATAGCGCCGCCTCGCGCGACCTGATCCGACTGGGCGGCAAGGATGTCGAAGGTTCCTACGTCATCTCCGGGCCGGCCGTGGTGCCCGAGGCGCTGCCGGACAGCAATCCCTCCAAGAAGCTGGCGATGGATTTCGTCACGCGCTACGAGAAGCAGTTCGGCGCCGGTACCCGCAACCTCTTCGCGGCCCATACCTATGACGCGCAGCTGGTGTTGCAGAAGGTCGTGCCGATGGCGTTGAAGAAGGCCAAACCCGGCACCCCTGCCTTCCGCGCCGCCTTGAAGGAAGCGCTGGAGACCGCCGGGCCGATTCAGATCTCGCAGGGTACGCTGAACTATTCGCCCAAGGATCACTTCGGCCTGGGGGATGATGCGCGCATCATGCTGACCATCCAGAACGGCAACTGGAAGGCGGTCAATCCGTAATCCGCACTGCCCTGCCGTCGCGGCGGCGCAAGGACTCCAGCTTGCGCCGTCACCTTCCTGCCTGATGTCTTTCGCTCCACATCCGATACATGGACTCCTCCATTGCCGCCATCCTCACCCTGGATGGCCTGACCAACGGCATCGTCTATGGCTTGATCGCCATTGCACTGGTGCTGGTCTTCACGGTCACCCGCATCCTCTTCATTCCGCAGGGGGAATTCGTCGCCTATGGCGCGCTCACCCTGGCCATGCTGCAACAGGGCCAGCGTCCCGGCCCGCTGTGGCTGCTGCTGGTGCTGGCCGTCTGCGCGGCCGCCATGCAGGGCGCGGCATTGCTGCGCGCCGGCCAGCTTGCCCTGTTGCCGCGCGCCTTGCTCGGCACCCTGGGTGTGCCGCTGGCCGTTGCCGCCCTGGTGTGGTGGGCAGCGCCCCATCAGTTCTCACTACCGGTGCAGGTCCTGCTGACATTGCTGCTCATTACCGCACTCGGACCGCTGATGTACCAGGTGGTCTATGAATCGATGGCCGATGCCAGCGTGCTGCAACTGCTGATCGTCTCGGTCGGCATCCACCTGGCCATGACCGGGCTGGGGCTGGTGTTCTTCGGCGCCGAGGGCTTCCGCACCCCGGCCTTCTGGGATGAACGCTGGGACCTCGCTGCGCTCACCCTCAACGCCCAGACCGTGGTGGTCGTGGCGGCTGCGGCGGCCTTGCTGGTGGCGCTGTGGCTGTTCTCCGGATACACGCTGTATGGCAAGGCCCTGCGTGCCACGGCGGTGAACCGCCTGGGCGCGCGGCTCATGGGAATCTCCACGACGCTGGCCGGCAAATTGTCCTTTGCCGTCGCAGCGTTTATCGGTGCTCTGTCGGGCGTCTTGATCGGTCCGATGAGCACCATTTTTTATGACTCGGGTTTCCTGATCGGCCTGAAGGGTTTCGTCGCCGCCACCATCGGTGCGCTGGCGAGCTTCCCGGCGGCGGCAGGCGGCGCGCTGCTGGTGGGCTTGCTGGAATCCTTCAGTTCCTTCTGGGCCAGTGATTTCAAGGAGGTCATCGTGTTCCTGGCGCTGCTGCCCATCCTGCTGTGGCGCTCGCTGGTCACGCCCGCGCATGACGAGGACGAGGAATGAGCATGAACAAACGACTCCCTCTCTACGCCCTGCTGGTGGCACTGGCGCTGTTCCCCATCCTGCCCACGCCGCAGTTCTGGGTGATCCAGGCCAACTACATCGGACTGTACGCGCTGGTGGCCATCGGCCTGGTACTGCTGACCGGTATCGGCGGCATGACTTCCTTCGGCCAGGCAGCCTTCGTCGGCATGGGTGCCTACACCACGTCCTATCTGACCACGGCGCACGGGATCTCACCCTGGCTGACACTGCCGGTGGGTCTGTTCATCACCGGCGTATCGGCCTATGTGCTGGGGCGCATCACGCTGCGCATGTCCGGTCACTACCTGCCGCTGGCCACCATCGCCTGGGGGATCAGCCTGTACTTCCTGTTCGGCAAGGTGGATTTTCTGGGCAAGTATGACGGCATCTCCGGCATCCCCCCGCTGCAACTGGCGGGGCTGGACCTGTCCAAGGAACGGCACCTGTACTACCTGACCTGGGCCATCGTGCTGGCGGCGGCCTGGGTCTCGCTGAACCTGCTGGATTCACGCGCGGGCCGCGCCATCCGCGCCCTCAAGGGGGGCCGCTCGATGGCCGAGGCCATGGGGGTGGATACGGGACGCTACAAGATCCTCATCTTCGTCTTTGCCGCGCTGCTGGCTGCTGTGTCGGGGTGGCTGTTCGCGCACATGCAGCGTACCGTCAATCCGTCTCCCTTCAGCCTGGCCATGGGTATCGAGTATCTGTTCATCGTGGTGGTCGGCGGCATCGCCCATGTCTGGGGAGCGCTGCTGGGTGCCGGGGTACTCAAGCTGCTGTCGGACCAGTTGCAGGTGCTGCTGCCGGCACTGCTGGGTGATGGTGGCAGTTACGAGAGCATCGTCTTTGGCCTGATCCTGATCCTTTTGCTGAAGTATGCACGCGGCGGCCTGTGGCCCTGGGTGCGCGCGCTGTGGCTGCGCGCCTTCCCGCCCGCCCCCCTGGCGCTGCGCGTGGCCGCCGCCGCCCCGCTGGACAAGCGCAACGGACCGGCGCGCGGTGCGCCGCTGCTGGAGGTAGACCAGATCAACAAGCGCTTTGGCGGACTGGTGGCGGTCAATGATGTGTCCTTCAAGGTCAAGGCGGGCGAAATCGTCGGCCTGATCGGTCCCAACGGTGCAGGCAAGTCCACGACCTTCAATCTGGTCACGGGTCTGCTGCATGCCAGCGGTGGTCGTGTCAGCTTCAATGGCCGCGACATCGCCGGACAGCCCGCGCGCGCCATCGCCAGGCTCGGCATCGCCCGTACCTTCCAGCACGTACGACTGTTGCCGGGCATGACGGTACTGGAAAACGTTGCCCTGGGCGCGCACATGCGCAGCCAGCAAGGCTTCCTGCGCAATACGATCAACGCCATGCTGCATCTGGAACGCGCCGAGGAAAAGGCCCTGCTGGACGAAGCCGCACGCGCCCTGCATCGCGTCGGCCTGCAGCATCTGATGCACGAGCAGGCCGGTAACCTGGCGCTGGGGCAGCAACGCATCCTGGAGATCGCACGCGCCCTGTGCTGCGATCCGCTGCTGCTGTTGCTCGATGAACCGGCGGCGGGCCTGCGCCATCTGGAAAAGCAGGCGCTTTCCCGGGTGTTGCAGGAACTGCGCGCCGACGGCATGAGCATCCTGCTGGTGGAACATGACATGGAGTTCGTCATGGAACTGACCGACCACATCGTGGTGATGGAATTCGGCGCCAAGATCGCCGAAGGCACACCGCAAGAGATACAAAGGCATCCCGCCGTGATCGAAGCCTACCTGGGTGGAATCGAATGAGCGAACTGGTCCTCGACGTCGCGCAATTGCGCGCAAGCTATGGCAAGGTGCAGGCCCTGCATGACATCAACCTCAGGCTGGAGCGCGGCAGCATTGCCACCGTGATCGGGCCCAATGGTGCGGGCAAGTCCACCTTGCTCAACGCCATCATGGGCGTGATGCCCGCGCAAGGCGCGGTGCATTACCAGGGCCAGGCCGTGCAACGCTGGAGCCTGGAGCAACGCGTGATGGCCGGTATCGCCCTGGTGCCGGAGCGACGTGAACTGTTTTCCACCATGAGCGTGGAAGACAACCTGCTGCTGGGCGGCTTTCGCCGCGTACGCTTGCGACAGGCTCAACCACTGGATCAACTGGCCACTGTCTTCGACCTGTTCCCGCGACTGAAGGAACGCCGCACCCAGCAGGCCGGTACGCTCTCGGGCGGTGAGCGCCAGATGCTGGCCATCGGACGCGCCATGATGGCCAAGCCGGCACTGCTGATGCTGGATGAACCCAGCCTCGGGCTGGCACCGCGCATCGTCAAGGAGATTCTGCATATCGTTTCCGAACTGCGTACGGCCGGCATCTCGGTACTGCTGGTGGAACAGAATGCGCGCGCGGCCTTGCAGACGGCCGACTATGGCTATGTGCTGGAACTGGGCAAGGTCACCATGCAGGGCGAGTCCGCGAAACTGGCGGGAGATCCGCAAGTGATCCAGGCCTACCTGGGATTTGGCAAGAAGGCGGAAACCGAGGTGGCGACAGCCTCCTGAGACCTGGCGTTTTCTGCACCACAGTATGCAAAAACAACATAAGAAAGAAGCGCGACGAAAGGAATGACGATGAGCTATGCCCCACCCCTGCGCGACTTCGCCTTCGTCCTTGATGAAGTGCTGCAGGCTCCGCAGCTCTTGCGCGCCCTGCCGGCCCACGCCGAATTCGATGGCGAACTGATGATGCAGGTACTGGAAGAAGCCGGACGCTTTGCCGCCAATGTGGTGGCTCCCTTGAACGGTATTGGCGATCGGGAGGGTTGCCGTTTCGAGAATGGAGCGGTGACCACACCGCCCGGATTCGAGCGCGCCTATGCGCAATTCTGTGCGGGTGGCTGGCCGGCCCTGGCCTGTGCGCCGGAACACGGCGGCCAGGGCTTGCCGCATGTGCTGGATTGCGCCCTCCATGAAATGCTGAGCGCAGCCAATCATGGCTGGACCATGTATCCCGGCTTGCTGCATGGGGCCTATGCCTGCCTGGCGGCGCATGGCTCGCCTGCGTTGCAGGCACGCTATCTGGAGAAGATCGCCAGCGGCGAATGGCTGGCCACCATGTGCCTGACCGAAGCCCAGGCTGGCAGCGACCTGGGCCAATTGCGCACACGTGCCGTGCCGCAAGAAGATGGCAGCTATCGCCTCACCGGCGACAAGATTTTCATCTCGGGAGGCGAACACGACCTGACGCCCAACATCTTGCATCTGGTACTGGCCCGATTGCCGGATGCGCTGCCAGGCAGCAAGGGCCTGTCGCTGTTGCTGGCACCGCGTGTGCTGGACGATGGCCGGCGCAACGGCGTGCACTGTACCGGCATCGAACACAAGATGGGTATTCACGGTAGCGCCACCTGCAGCCTGCACTTCGAGCAGGCGCAGGCATGGCTGGTCGGTGAGCCCGGACGCGGGCTGGCTGCGATGTTCGTGATGATGAATGCGGCGCGCCTGCATGTGGGCGCACAAGGGCTGGGTCTGGCCGAGGCGGCCTGGCAGCGCGCCAGCGCCTATGCGCGCGAGCGTCGCCAGTCGCGTGCGCCGGGTTCTTCCGGCAATGATCTGATCGTGCGCCATCCCGCCGTGCAGAAGCTGTTGATGGAGCAGCGCTGCCGCATCGAAGGCGCGCGCATGCTGACCTGCTGGGCCGGGCTGCTGCTGGATCTGGCCGCACATGACTCCGATGCGGTGCTGCGTCGTCGTCATCATGAGCGACTGGAATTGATCACGCCGGTCATCAAGGCTTTTCTCACCGATCAGGGATTCCAGTGCACCAGTCGCGCGCTGCAGGTCTTCGGGGGACATGGTTATGTGGTGGAGACCGGCATCGAACAGTTCATGCGCGATGCCCGCATCACCATGATCTATGAGGGGACCAACGAGATCCAGGCGATCGATTTCCTGATGCGCAAGGTGCTGGGTGATGAGGGCCGACGGCTGGATGATTTCCTCACGCTGGTGCGCGCGGACATCGACGATGGCAAGGTGCTGGGAGATCAGGCCGGATTGCTCGCAAGCGCTGTGGATAAATTAACAGGATTCGCTACCCGTATCGCCTCGGCGGCAGTGCAATCGCCTTCCCTGCCCTATTACGTGGCCGATGAAATGCTGCGCCTGACCGGCCATGTGGCACTGGGCTGGATGTGGCTGCGCGCCGGGCGACGGGCGATATCGGCCATGGCGTCGGACCCGGCCTGGTACGGCGGCAAGCGGGATGCCGCGTGCTATCATTTCGCCTTTGTGTTTGCGGAAGTCCACCAGTTGTCCAGCGTGATCGAAGGCTGCCTGGCGACCGGGCTGCCGCCTCTTCCCACCGACCTGGACCACCATGCTGCCCAAGAAGCCGGCTGATTTCGATTCCGACGAAGATGCAGCGCCAAGCGCGCCGCTGGACCAGCAACTGCTGTTGAGCCTGGTCGGCTACAACTGCCGCCG
The DNA here is from genome assembly GCF_022627875.1 of Herbaspirillum sp. C7C8. Lineage (NCBI taxonomy): Bacteria > Pseudomonadati > Pseudomonadota > Betaproteobacteria > Burkholderiales > Oxalobacteraceae > Herbaspirillum > Herbaspirillum sp. C7C8. The sequence goes on along the minus strand of NZ_JABXGG010000011.1, from coordinate 61,735 downwards.
TGCCTACATCACCATCATGCCGTTATTCGAAAAACGGATGGCCAAGTTCGCATTGCGGCCAGTGGATTTCACGGTGCTCAGCCTCTTGAAGGCCAATCCCGACATCAACCAGAAGCGCCTCTCCAAGGCCATCAACGTCTCCCCGCCCAATCTGGCGACCTTGCTGGACAAGCTGGAGCAGCGCGGGCTGGTGCTGCGCCAGCGCAATCCTCAGGATCGCCGTTCACAGGTACTGGCATTGACGCCGGCGGGCATGCGCATGTGTAGCAAGGCCGAGCAGACCGCCATCGAACTGGAACTCAAGGCCACCGAGATGTTGTCCGATGCCGAGCGCGCCCAGCTCATCGGCTTGCTGCAGAAGATGTTCCTGCCGCAATAAGCGGCCTTTTTCATTCCATTCTCAACGCAGGAAGACCAGCTCGGCATAGCTGGGGTTGGCGTGCGCGCGCTGGTATTGCTTGAAGTCTTCGATGACCTGTGCGCGGGTCAGTCCTTGCTGTGGTTGCTGATCGGCAGCCGCAGTACGCGTTTGTTGCGCCGGGATGCTGGTGGTCGAGGTGGGCCCGGCCTTGACCGGTTCGGCTGCATAGGCTGCCTGCACTGCGATGCTGGCCACCGAAAGCGTGGCGGCGAGGACGAGTTGGCGTGTGATCTTGTTCATGTTCTGCTCCCTGGAATGCAAGCGGATGCTGCACGGTGCGTATCGCTTATGAGTGCTTCATTCCCATGGAAGAATCTTATTATTTCCTTTCTTCAGGAAAAACCTGTAATCCGGTAATGCTCTGTTGCGGCTCCAGAAAGAATGCCGCCAGGCATCTTCTCCCTTTGCTGGCAGCTGGTATGACAAATGATGAGTTGCAAGGCTTTTACCTGCCTTCATTGGCTTTGCGTCAGGGTCAGCAGGCGTCAGAATCGCTAAATCTTATAAATAATTTTCAGGGAACAGGCATGAAAATCGGTACCCGTCTTGGCGGCTCCTTCCTGCTCGTCACGCTGCTGGCGTGCGTGCTCATTGCAGCGTCCATCGTGACACTGACCCGGATCGGGCGTCAGTGGACCGGTTTTTACAGCACCGTACTCGGCAAGCAGGCTTACGCTACCCAAGGCTACATCAAGGTGGGTGATGGCGTGCACAACTTCAAGGACTATGTAATACGCGGCAAGGACTATGACAAGCGCTTCCTGGCCGATATGGATGACATTGCGCGTCTGACCGGGGAGTATCGCAAGCTGGGGATTGCGCAGCCCAAGGAAGAGGAGCTGCTGGAGAAGATTGGCGCCGGAGAACGCCAGTACCGCGAAGCACTGGCCAAGGCCCAGGCCATGAAAGCGTCCGGCGCGTCGGTAGCCGAAGTCGATGCCGCCATCAGTGGCGCGGACAAGGCACTGGGGGCGGGCTTTGCAGGCTTGTTGGCAATTGCGCGGGAAAACGCCAACAATACCGGCGAAGAAATCTCCGGTGCCATCCACGACGGTCAATCCATCGAGCTGGGGGTAGGTGCAATGGTGGTGGTGCTGGCGGCGCTGCTGGCCACCTTGGCCACGCGTTCCATCACACGGCCCATTGGCGAGGCGGTGACCATCGCCAAGACGGTTGCCGCAGGCGACCTGGGCAGCCGCATCGAGGTTACGCGCAAGGATGAGACCGGTGAACTGTTGCAGGCCCTCAAGGACATGAACGGCAGCCTGCAACGAGTAGTGGGTGGCGTGCGCATCGGCAGCGATACCATCGTCACGGCCTCTACCCAGATCGCCGGGGGCAATCTGGATCTGTCGGCCCGCACGGAACAGCAGGCCAGCTCGCTGGAAGAAACAGCTGCGGCCATGGAACAGATCACCTCCACCGTGCGCCGCAATGCCGATCATGCGCGCCAGGCCAATGCGATGGCGGGATCGGTGTCTGAAGTCGCTTCGCGCAGCGGGCTGGTGGTGTCGGATGTGGTAAGCACCATGGACGAGATCCAGGGCTCGGCCCGTGAGATTGCCGAGATCATCAGCGTGATCGATGGTATCGCGTTCCAGACCAATATCCTTGCCCTCAATGCGGCGGTGGAGGCGGCCCGGGCGGGCGAGCAGGGGCGCGGCTTTGCGGTGGTTGCCTCGGAAGTACGCAGCCTGGCACAGCGTTCGGCGACCGCGGCCAAGGAGATCAAGGACCTGATCGGCAACTCGGTGCAGAAGGTGGAAGCGGGCAGTCAACTGGTCAGGAATGCGGGTGCGACCATCGAGGAACTGGTGGTGAGCGTGCGCAGTGTGACGCAGATCATGAGCGAGATTTCCGCCGCCAGCGGCGAACAGGAAGCCGGCATCGAACAGGTCAATCAGGCCATTGCACAGATGGATACGGTGACGCAGCAGAATGCGGCGCTGGTGGAAGAAGCAGCGGCAGCCACGGAGGCGCTCAAGGAACAGGCGCGCAGGCTGGCGGAGTCGGTGAGCGTGTTTCGGCTGGGGGTGGGGAAGATGGCTTGAAGAGAGAAAGATGCGCCGTGCAACTAACGCTGGGCAATCTGGCGCGGCGCATCTGCTCCGGTGCGTTCAGCAGATAGCCGGGCACATTCCACTGTCCGACTTTCATGTCCGCCGTTGCTGCATAGGCGTTGCCACCCGCCAGCATGGAAGAACTCATGAAGTTGACGAGTTGGCGTCGTTGCAGGAGGTCACCAAAAAGACCCGCTCCTGTCAGATAAGTGTAGACGGCATCGAGCAAAAAGGTGATGCCCCAGTTGATGCGATCCGCTCCCATGAAGCCAAACGCATTTCCGCCGATGTCGGTTCCCAATTTGCTGTTGTCACCAATCTCTGCAAAGGGTGTTCCCACACCCTGCATGTAGGATTTAAAGAATCCGTTTTTTGGCTCATCGAGATAGGCATCGTATAGTCGCGCGACATTGCTATGCTTGTTCCGCTGCCGCTGTGTCGCCGTCTGTTTTTCCTCTACCCACTTGTCATTGTTGCCGGTTCCATCAAAGAACATGCCGACGAAGATCTGCCCCTTGCATTCAGTACTTCCCCGAGACCGCAGACAAGCCAGCGCCTTGGCACGCTGCGCGGCCTCCTTGGCAGAAAATTTTCGATGCCCATTGCTTGGTACCGGACGCCCCGTGTAAAGCATACTCATGCTCATACTCCCGCAACTAGTTTGATCCTGGCTTCAATTCAGCCTCTGGTCCTTTCAACGGATAGTCAGGGTGCCAGAGCGCGAGGTTCGTAGCGAATACTTTCACCTGCCCATCCCGCAAGAAATGTACCGAGAGGTGACCCGCCTGTTCCGATGTATATTGCGGCACAGGCACTGACCAGGAACGCTCAACCGGCTCCCCCGCACCATTCACGGTGCGGACATTGACGTTCGCCATCAGTCCCGCACGCCAGTTCTTTGGGACACTGATACAGCAGATATAGCCTCCGCCACCCTGTCCGGCTGCGATGTAGCCACCCGCAGCGCGCTTTCCCGGTATGACGGTGACATCAAAGTCCGATATACCAAAGGCAGTATGGTTATAGCCGACCAGTTCCATCCCCAGCTCGGGCGCTTCCTTCTCTTCACATCCGCCCAACATGATGAGTAGAGACAGCAGCAACATGTGGAGCAGGGACTTTCCGGACATCTTGATGATGTATTCCATGGATATATTTCAAAGTAACGAAAACTCTATCGGACGATACGAGGCTCTATGCTCTGGCAGCGTTCATCGAAGGGCTAACGACTGCTGCCATTGACCGCGTTCTCCCACAACGGCTGCCCGCTATCGTACACACGTTGCGGAAGGCCGATGAGGGCATCACTGAATTGGTCCGAAGAAGCCGGCGGATGCGCCATCACCTGCTTGAACTCGGGCTGCTCGAGACCCTTGCCCGAGGTGTACAAGGCCAGCAGCACGTAGGCGGTCTGACGATCGATATCCTTCAGGCCTGCGGAAACCGCCCGCTTCTGGTACTGCGCGACGAAGCGCTCCAGTTTTTGTGGTTCAACCAGGGCCGTTTCGTCGGGAATCACGAACTTGAGATGCGCCACCAGGGCCTTCAGATCGTCATTCGTCTGGGCATGCGCGCGTGGACAAGACATGGCCAGCAGCACCACCATTCCCAGTACCAATACCAGTACCCATTGCGGAAAAATAATTTTTTTCTGCCAGTGTTCATGCGACATGCTCGTTCTCCCAAAGAGGTGGCCCTGCTTCCCAGACTTCACCAGGCATTTCCTGCAGGGCATCGAAATAGGCTGCCAGTGAATCAGGCGGATGCTGCATCAAGGCCTTGACCGCAAGATGCTCAACACCAATGCCGCTGGTGTAGAGTGCCAGCAACACGTACTGCGTCTGCCGATCGATATCATCCACGCCGGCGTCGCGCGCACGCTGCTGATAGGTGGCGACGAATTCCACCAACGTGCGTGTGGGCAAGGCATTCGTCTCATCAGGGATCACGAAGCGCAAATGCGTGAGCAGGGCATCGAGATCCCCGGCGTCCACCAAAAGAACGAACTGACGGTCATCCAGTCGCACCAACGGTGCATCCAACGGCAAAGCTTGGCTGGGCGGATGGATCTGCGCGCTTTGGTAGAGCGTCCGTGCTTCGCCGAAACGGTCCACGAAAGCCAGGCTGAGCATGCCGCCCGTGAATAGCGCCAGTTGATCCTTGGACAAAGCCTGTATCCAGATCGGCAGGATGCGCGTGTCATACCAGCGCATCATCATGACTTGCCCATCGCTGAGACTCACGTGGTGGAAGTTGCGCAGATGTGCTGCAAAGTCATGCAGGCCGAGCGAGCTCTCATACCAGCTCAGGCAAGGCGCGCCAAAGCCGAGCTGAGAGATCCAGCGCACGAGCCTCAATGCACGCTGCTCATCCAGTCCCGAGAGGGGAAGCAGAAGAGGCGCAATTTCAGGCAAGGCTTCTTCGCGCTTTCCCTCAAACAGCGAGGTATAAGGAACGTGCATGGACTGCAGCTTGAGATGGCTCGCCTCGGCCTGCGCCGTATCGAGCAGAAGGAAGGCTTGGTGGCCGCGTTCACGACATGCCTGCGCCCAATGCAACAGCGCCAGCGGATCGTCATGCACGTCACTCATGGCATCAGTCCCGGTGTTCTAGTTCGGGAGAACAAGCGCATTGCCCTGCAACCGCCGCACCGCTGCGGCATTCATGTCGTCGCTCTTCCTGGTCTCCTCTTCCTTCTTGGCATCGGTCTTGCCGAAGGTATCGATGGCGCGTGTCTGGAAATACAAGGTGGCAGAGAGAACATGGTCGTGCCAGCTGGTGAGCATGGTGTCATGCACCAGCAGATCGAACAGGGCCATCACTTTGTCCGGCAGCGGGTTCTTGCCATTGGTGGCATTGATCCAGGCATCGGCCAGCGTGAGCTCCCCGGGCGACATCAAAGGACGTGCCGGTTTGTAGGTCGGTTTCTGGCCCGAGGGGTCCACGAAAATGGCCGCATGCTCGTCAACGTACTTCTGCCATTTCATCTTGCGTTGGGGTTCGTCGTCCTGCTGTTTCTGATAGCGGGCCCGCTGCGCAATGACCTCCTGAGCTTCCTTGTCCAGGCGCTCCCAGACGCTGACAAAGGGGCGGTGCACTTCCAGGATGGTGTCTGGCATGTTGCGGGTTTCATCATCCTGAGCCGCGAACAACTCGGCCATCGCCCGGCCATAGCCTTCGCGGTCGGTCGATGCCGTGCGGCGCGCCTCTGCGAACGCCTTCTCCGCACGCTCACGCCGTTCGCGCCGTTGATCCTGGGCGGCGCGCACCGCGTCTGCATGGGTGGTCACGGATTCGCGAAATTCCTTTGACTGGTAGCGTACGGCCAGCCAGGAAATGAAGACGCTCATGTGCTTGAGAAAATCCAGGCCTGGCGCGCGCGGGACGACGGCGCGATAGGCGTTGACCAGTTCCATCATGCGGTAGCTGGATTTGTCGTCGACGATGGGGGCCGCCAGGGAGAACTTTTGAAATGTCTCAGTCTTGTAAATCGCAAGATCCTCCATGCGGTCCATCATGACGCCCGAAATCAGCGCCTCATGGAGCATGTCCCGCAGAGGAACTCGTTGCAATTCCCCACGGAAGTTGAGCGTTCCATCCGGGGAACCACCTGTGACGTCTTCGCTGGTACCCGGATAAAGATATTGTTCTCCGCGAGTTTTTTCCAAGCTGTCGAGGCGTTGATAGAAACGTAGTTCATGAGCCGCCGCGAAATGTACGCAACGCTGTACAGCCGGCGGTATTGCCAAAGCACGATCGCCGTAGTTTTGCTTGATCACACCGACCAGAGGCAGAAAACCGATGAGCTTGTTTTCCTCCATGATCGAAGCGACACTATCCAGCAACCCGACGAACTTGATTTCGATCAGGCTACCGTCAATGGCCAAGTCCTGCTCATTGGCGCGCTTGTAGATACGAGCGAGTTCATTGACGAATGTTCGCGCGATGACACATCCCCGGTCGGCACCAAAGACACTGACCTGCATGCGCTGAACCTTGGGAATCTTGCCCTTGGCATCCGCGTAGGCGGCCTTGAACTGGTCCAAGGCCGCACTGAGCCTCACGTCAACGCCGGTTCCAAAGAGACTGGCACTGGCGGCACTGTCGCGGACCATGGGAATGGAATCGGCCACCACATCGGCCATCAATACCTTGGCGGCAGACCAACTGGCTTTCAAGGGATTTTTCTTGAGGTCATACAGGAAACCTCGCAATGATGCCTTGCCACGCATGACCCAACGATCACCGCTGGCCATGGTCAGCATTCGCCGCGCATTACCGGGCAAGGCCTTGGTTTCCTTGATTACGTCCTTGTAAGCCTTGACCACTGGACGGAAAGACATCTCAGTCAACGAGTCCTTCAATACCTTGCCGCCCAGCTTCATCGGATCAGTAACACCAGTTACTGTCTTTACGGACTTTTCCACACGATCGTAGCCTGCGATCTTGCTCGCCGCAGACAGGGCGACGCCCCCGGCATTCTTCGCAATCTTGGTAGCGGCGCGGACAAGATCACGATTAGCTGCATCCTTATTGAGAGGCGTCCCTAATCCTGAGTAATAGAAGCTATACCAGAACTGATTGTCTGGCCGACGAACATCTTCGTTATCTCTGTGCGCTTCCCACAGACGGCAGATATTCGAATAACGGGATGTCTGTGGATCATCCATATCTCGATTTCTGCCGAAGCCATCAAAAAAGAATCCGACGTGTATATCAGCTTGGCAAGCAAGTTTCTCTGCCTCTTTCTGCTTGGCCCTCGCGCCTGCCATCTTTATAGCAAGGTCCGGCGGGGAACGATCTTCCTGAGCTATTCTGGAAGGATCTCTTTCTCCGGTAGTACGAGTCATGGTTGCTGCTCCTTGCCACTGACAGAAAAAGTCTTGATTTGATCTACAGCGGCCTCTGGCAGGTTCTTCATTTCTCTGCCGAAATCACCCGATTTTCCCTTTGTGTCTTTTAGAATCTCCTGCACCTGCGGAAATCGGTCAAATCCGGGGTTAACCAATAAATAGAACCTAACAAACTGCACCAAATCCTCGGAGTCCGTAAGACGATATTTTTTCCATGCTTCACTGGCAATCCGTGCCGTCCGCCTGAACAATTCTGCTTCATTCAGTTTTCCTGCCGGATCAATTTTTTCCCCATATTGCTCCAGAAGCGTTCGATGGACGGTTCGATAACTGATCCGCGAAGCTCCCAAGTCACTCCTGAATTCAGGCTCGACATGAGCATCTGGGTAAAAATGTAATCCTAATATTCTGGTACCGGCGTTTCCTTCCAACTTGGTCGGAGGAAGATGGATATCTTCTTTAAAACTAATATATTGAATTGGCTTGTAAAGGTCCTTGGAGGCGACGTCTGCGTCATACATCTTCCACTCAACGCTAAATTCCGTGCCTTGCAATTGATAGCAACAGCTAAGTCTGCCCGCACCAGAACCCGGCATCAAATCTCCGCCGCCGCTGGCCTGATTTCCATACTTGTCGGTAATAACAAATCTGGACAGGTTATAAGGCGTGTAATTGAAGGCCTCAATACTCAAGCCGCTATAAGTCGGTTCGGAGGAAAGTCCATCACATCCTACCAACGCCACTACCATCGCAACCGCACTGAACAGGGCGCCGCCAATTTTTTTCATCCCATCTCCTGTTATCTCAATTTCGTGTTCACGCGGTTTCAGCGAAAACCTTCATGATCAATCCGGCCTCCAATTTCCCGCTAGGGGATCTGGCGTATCTCGGCAATAGTCGAAGCGGGCAATTGTTTCATCGCCGCCGCAAAAGCGCCCGGCTTTCCCTGTGTTTCTTGCAAGATCTTCTTCACTTGCGGATGTTCATCAAAGTTCTTGTTTACCAACAGATTGAAATACACATACTGCTCCAGGTCCGCATCATCAATCAGGCGAAGCTTGATCCAGCCCTGCCCTGCGATACGGGCCGTGCGCCTGAAAACTTCAAAGAGGTTCAGCTGACCATCGGGATTCATCTGATTGCCGTACTTCGTCACCAAGCGTTGATCAATTGCGCCAAAGTTGAAGCGAGATCCGCCGAGGTCATTCCTGAATTCAGGCTCGATGTGACCGTCCGGATAAAAATGCAAACCCAGAATCCTGGCACCTGATCCTCGGCTGATATTGGTCGGAGAAATATGTACCTTTGCAGTCGACTTGATCATCTTGATCGGTGCGTAAATATCACGTGAGGCGATATCAGCATCATACGCATCCCACTCCACTTCGAACTCGGTCCCCTTTAGTTCATGGCAGCAGGACAAGCTCCCTTCCCCCGAACCAGGTGGCAAATCACCACCACCTGAACCTTTGTTTCCGTATTTGTCTTTGATCACAAAGCGGTCAAGGTTGTAAGGCGTGTAGTTGAACGCCTCAAGACTCAAGCCACTATAGGTCGGTTCGGAAGAGAATCGATCACATCCCGCCAGCACTACCAGCAGCGCTCCAACAGCAATTTTCATTATTACTACGCTCATGCAGCCGCATCCTCTCTGCCGACAAGCTCTTCCTTATCCCACAAGGGAAGATCAACCGCATAGATCTCATCGGGAAGCGCCTGAATCGCCGCAGCGAAGGCCTCGAACCCGGCAGGCGGAGCTTGCAGCAAGGAGGCGAAGGCAGGGTGCAGCCAGGCGGCACCCGAGGTGTACAAGGCAGGCAAGAGACACTGAAGCTGACGCTCGGCATCGTCTATCCCCGCAGCACAGAGCTGGTCGACATGTGCCTGCAAAAACGCAGCCAAGCGTCCGCGCGCCACACGCGCGAGCTCCGGGGCAATCAGCGACTGCAGACGATTGATCAGGATATCGACTTGGGAGGACTGCATCAGCTGCGCCAACTGCCGGTCATCGAGTTGCACCAATGATCTGCCCAACGCAGGTTCGGACAGGGGCGCAATACGCTCTGCCTGGCGGTCCTGGAAAAACGTCTGCACACACGCCGTTCGGTCCAGGCAGGACAGGCTGACCAGCGGTGCGCAGAACTGCGCATGTTGCTGTGGCGTCAGGCAACCCAGCCATTGCGGAAGAATGCGGGTATCGTACCAACGCAACAGCATGGTTTGTCCCTCACTCAGATCCACCGTGTGGAACAGCCGCAGATGGGCTGCCAGCGCATCAAGCGGCAACGGTGATGCCATCCAGGACAGGCAAGGATGCTCAAGACCCATCGACCATAGCCATTCACACAGACGCTGCAAGCTGCTGTCCTGCGCGCTGTCCAGATCGATCAGCAAGGGGGCGATCTCGGGCAGGACGGCTTCCTGTCGTCCTTCAAACAATGAGGAAAAACGCTGGCCCTGCAGGGGCCGCTGTCGGAACGCGCCTTCCACCGGTGCACTGTCGAGCAGAGCAAAGCGATGAAGCCGAGCTTGCGCAGGCGCTCTGCACCAGTCCAGCAGAGGCTGACAAGGGTTATCGGTCATACCAGTATTCCCGGCGCACCCTGCTTCATCGCGGCCAGAATGCAGTCCTTGCAAACGCTGTTGGGCAAGACAGGCATCGGAACCTCCTGCCGCACCGGCCCCTGGAACAGCTTCTGCGCAGCATGAATAGTGAGCTTCCCCGGACACTGCACCGTAATATTGCCGCCCTCGATGGTGATGTTGGCCCCACCCGCAGTGGACAGCGTGATCTTCTTGGCCGCCGCCCAATCCACACTGGTCTTGGCACTCACCACGCTCACCTGATCGCGCGCCTGTACCGCCAGCGTATCGGCTTGCGCCTGCACATCGATATTCTGTTGCGCGGCGATCATCTGCAAACCCGCTCCACCCTCGCCCGCAGCAACGGCGCCGGCCAGCACGCCCAGGGCCTGCCCGCTGCGCATGCGCAGCTGGTTGCCGCTCACATGCTGGCTGTCGTGGCCGGACATCAAGCTCACCGTCTCGCCATTGGCCAGTTGCAGATGCTGGCCCACGACCACGCCCAGGCCTTCCCTGGCAGCGATACCGATCAGGGCGGAGGTGCTCTGCGGCAGCTTGCCCTCGCCCGTCTGCGTGTTGGCGGCCGCCACGTCCTCGCCGCTCTTGTCGGGCACGCCATCGACCATGCCGGCTGCAGCCGTGCGAATGGCTTCCAGGGGCGCGGCACTGTCGTTGATGACGCTGGCATTGGCCTGCGCCGGGCCGACATGGCCGGCCAGCGCGACGGTCTTGTGGGTCACCGCCGCTTCATTGAAGGTCTTGCCCAGCAGCGTGGCCTGCTTCAACAGGGCCATGCCGCCGGCATTGTCACCGGCCGGGTCGCGGCTGGAGGCGCCATGTTGGATCTGGTAGCTGGAGAACAGAATGCCGCTGCCCGCGCGGATCGCCCCATAGGCATCGGTGCGCAGTTCCGCACCGGTACCGCGGAAACTGCCGCGATAGTTGTCCGCCGTGTGGACAAGATGACCGAGGTTGAGTTCGGACGCCGCCTGCGAAGTCTTGAGCTGGATGCGGCCCTGGGCATCGGTATCGTCGAACAGCAACTGGTTGTAGCCGGCCCCGCCAAATTCCTTGGAACGAATGCCCCACTGCGCAGCAGCGCTGCGATGCCCGTCGCCATCCTGACTGCCGCCGTGCCATGTCGGCGCATTGCCGCCGGCCAGATTGCCCTGGCCACTGGGAGAAAGATCGCTGGCACTCATGAAGACCTTGTTGCGCTCCTGCTCGCCACCCTGCGCTGCTTCGCCTCCCGGCGTGGGCGCGGCAGAACCTTCACCCTGGCCGTTGTAGAGCGCGCCCAGGATGACCGGGCGATCGATGTCGTCTTCCAGAAACTGCACCAGCACCTCCTGTCCGATACGCGGCAGGAACTGCATGCCATTGCCGCCACCGGCCGAGCGCTGCGCCACGCGCACCCAGCAGGTTGCAGCGGCATCGTTGTTGCGGCCCTGCCAGTGGAAACGGATGCGGACCCGACCCAGGCGGTCGCAATGAATCTCATCGCCGCCGTTGGCCGTACTCTGTCCATCGGGACCCACTACGATGGCACTCTGGCTGCCCCGGGCGGTGGCCCCCGCGTGGCGATACAGGCCAGTGCCATCTGCCAGCACCGGACGCCATACGACGTCCGCGCGTATCGCCTCGAAAGCGTTGGCGTAACCGAGCTTGCGCGCCTGGGAGATGACTGCGTCGAAATCGGCGCGCTCGCTCATGGCGGCAGCATCAGGATGCTGGCTGCCTTGCGCAGTCTGGTGCTGCGACTGGCATGCGACCAGGCATTCTTCCAGCAGTGGGGGTAGCGGACCGAACAGTTCGGCCAAGCCTTCCTGCGCATCTTTGGGTAAATTATTTATACCCACACTCGCGACCGACAATACCGCGTATTCGGGGGACTTTCCGGTTGCTGCGGAAAGGCCCAGCGGGCCTTGGGCCAGCGTGAAGCGAGTGCCCGGACGCAGGGTACGCACGGTGCTGCGCGCCTGCCACAGCTTGTTGCGCGCCTCGCTGGCTTCCAGGTGCAGCCGCGCGTAGCGGTCGGCCTCGGCAGCACTGCGATAGGCGTAGAGTCCGGGGCTATCGTAGCTTTCCAGGCGCGGCGCATCCTGGTGGCCGAACTCATGGCAGGTCGGCATGCTGGTGGCGACCGCCTGCTTGCTCTTGTAGTCATAGGAAAGCAAGGTGAAGGATGCCGGCTGCAAGGTCCGGCGCGCAGCCAGGGCCTGGATGCTGTCCTGTTCCTCGCGGGCAGTACCGGCATGGAAGCGGATGCCCTGCCCGCCCAGCTCGGCAGCACTGCTGGCATCCTCGGGGAAGACGGTGGCCCGGGAAGAATCGGCAAACAATACCAGCCGGTGCCCGGCACTGGCCTCGGCGAATTCCTCGACACGCCAGGACAAGCCCTCGGCCGCCAACAGGCGGCTGACGAAATCGAGATCGCACTCACGGTATTGCACCGTATAGCTACGCGGCGGCAGGTCCTGCAGAAAGGACATCACTTCGTCCGACCACTGCCAGGCCGCATGCGGGGCATAGCCGCCGAACACGTCCTCGACGATCTCGACGACGCTTTTGTCCTGCCACACGCGGCTGTTGCGTGATTGGCTCAGCAACCAGATCCAGTGGACCAGGCGCAGCCGGTAACGGGCCAGCCCTCCCTCACTGCCGAGCTTGGCGGCTTCGTTGACCAGCCCCGAGAAGCTGGCACTGGAACCGTCGGCAAGGCTCACCTGCAAGCTGGCCCGTTGACCGATCAGCGTGTTGAGCGACAAGCCGGCGTCCAGGCTAAGGGCGATCACCTCGCGCAAGCCGACGGCATGCAGACCTTCGGAGGCGGCGAAGGCTTCCACCAGCAGATCGCCGGTAGCGACACGCTCTCCCAGGGAGAGCCGATAGAGACGGGTCGCGCTGGTGAATTGCACCAGCTGGTTGAGCAGCTCAGACATCGGTCACCGATTGTGCAGAATAAGAAACAAGATTGAGCTCAGAATTCTCTGCAGACTGCCCGGGTCGGGCAATCTGCATCAATTGTTCGTATTGGCCACCTTGCAGGCGGGATCGCTGTCCCAGCGTCCCGAGCAGATGCGCCAACGGCAGAATTCACCTTCAACGAAACCCAGCGCATGACAGCGTTGCAGCAGTGAGGCGGTACTCTCGCCGTTCTTGCGCTCCACCACATCGACATTGCGGGCATCCTTCTGCCGGGAGGGCCCCGGATGCGCCTGGGAAGGCTTCGCCGGGGCGCCTTGCCCGCTCGCACCGTCGCCACCGTTTGCATTGCCGGCGCCCTCGGGACTGCGTTTCTTCTCGACCTCGCCGGAGCGGGCGACCAGGGCCTTGATCAGATCGACATCGCTGTCGTTGCGATTCTCGGCCTTGGCTGCCTTCCTCTTTTTTTCCTCATGCTGGGCTGTCGACCTGGGGGGCTTCACGGTTTTTTCCGGCTTGGCTTCGAGGGCGTTCTTCAGCGTCGCCGGCGGCGGCTTGACGCCTTCCTCCAGCGCCGAAGTCAACTGGTCCGGGCCACGGGCGGGGTTGGAGTCCGCCGCCGAGTCTGGTGCCGGGGCACTGATATCGTTGATGACCGCTGTATCGGTCGCGGCCGAAGCGACGCCTGAAGCTGGCCCGGTGTCGGTGGTCGATGCAGGTGCAGCGGCTGCCGGTGGCGGCCTGGATGGGGTTGCAGAGGCTTGCACGGAAGTGCTTCCACCATCATGACCGTGCAGACGCAAGGCTGCCAGCGTGATGCCGCCGGCGACCAGCAACAGCAGTAGCACGATGAACAGCACACGACGCGGCTTGTGTGTACCTGCGCCACTGCCACTGCCATTGCTGCGGGCTTTTTTCTTTCCGTCCGAAATCGAATTGAGGATGCGAACTTCATCCGCAGACGAAGTGTCCGATGCAGGCATCAAGCTTGGTCTTTTGGATCCAGGTTTTTCTTGGTTCGGAGGCTGCAAGGCCGTACTCCTGAGTTATCCAACTTGAAACAAGTTGTTTGATTTTTATTAATTTTCCGTTGACTGCCAGTCCGGCTGGATCACTTGCCAATGAGCCGGATCAATTCCAGAAACGTGTCGGCGTCCGCACCTTCAGTGCCACCCAGCGTCGACCAGAATAAAAAGGGGATTCGTCGTGCTGTTCCTTCTCATTGCCACCTATCTGCTGGTCACCGGCTTCGCGATGTGGCTGCTGCTGTTTCCGTCCGGCAGAGGACTGACGTTACGCTTCCTGCACGCCCGGCTTGCAGGTCTGCGCTCACGGTGGGAACGCTGGAACAGAAGAAGCGACGAGGTGATTGCAGGGACCACATCCAGCGTACGGAGTTCCCTGACAGCGAGTGTCGACTACGTGCGCAATAATTACGTAATTGTGTCAACGATCGCAGTATTGCTGATAGGTCCAGCCATCGTTGCATTTCTGTTAAGCGACAAGTCGATGCTGCAGGGTTTTGACGACACCCAGCGCGTAACCAATTCTCAAATTGCGGAACTTTTAAAAGGCGAGCAACTCGTACCACCGCCGCCCTTGCCGCCGGACATGTTTACCACTGCGGAAGTGGTCCAGGTCCGTCCGATGCTGGTCAACGCCAGCCGCAACTGGCAACTGCTCAATCCAGAATACGCCCAACGCCTGCTGCTGGTCTTCAAGATCATGAAGGAAAAGCATGGTTACGAGATGGCGCTCATCGAGGGTTACCGCAGTCCGGAGCGCCAGAACATGCTGGCCGGGATGGGGGGCAACGTCACCAATGCAGCCGCGTTCCAGAGCTACCACCAGTACGGCCTTGCGGGCGACTGCGCCTTTGTCCGGAACGGCAAGCTAGTCATCAGCGAAAAGGATCCATGGGCCATGGAAGGCTATCGTCTCTATGGCGAGGTCGCCGAGTCGGTGGGACTGACCTGGGGCGGCCGCTGGAAGCTGATGGATTTCGGCCACACGGAATACCGCATGCCGGGCGTGATGAAGAAATGAAGCTGGAGGCGGCCCCTTGCCCGGCCGCCCGCATAAAGACAGACCATAGAAATACAAGGGGATACACCATGAGCAAGCCGATCATCGTCCTCGGCGACAAGACTTCGCACGGTGGCAGCGTCATCGAAGGTTCCGGTCAGACTCTGGTCGGCAACAAGCCGGTGGCGCGCATCGGCGACAAGGTCAGTTGCCCGCACCACGGCACCACCACCATCGTCAGCGGCGACCCCACCATGGTGGTGGATGGCGCGCCGGTAGCGCGCGATGGCGACAAGACCGCCTGCGGCGCGGTACTCATTGCCGGTCAGGCGACCACGACGCTCTGAGCGAACCCAACCATCATGACAGGGGCAGGGCCGACTACAACAATAAGAATCCAGAAAGCGAACGCTGATGAGCACATGGATAAAGCGGGGTCTGTTGACCGTCGCAGTTTTCTTGATGACCTGGGTGATGTTCATCACCTACTGGTCAGGCGCCAACCACATGCCCGATGGCGGCGATGTCATCGTCTATCTACTGGTGTTGCCGGCCGCCTTTCTGCTGCTGGTGTGGGGCGTGAGCAAGGCCAGGAGCGCGCTGGTCGCGGCAGCCGCCGCCAAGGCCGCCGCCGCGGCTGCCGCACCTGCCCCGACGGCTGCACCCAGCGAACCGGGACATCCTCCCGAGCGCAGGTGGACGCTGGCCATCGTGGCCACTGCATTGCGCTCACCCTTCGGTGCCGACGCCAGCAGCCTGCTGGAACAGATCAAGTCGCAATCCCTGCGCCTGCCCCTGGATGGCGAATTGGTGAACGATCAGGACATGCCCATCCTCGCCGGGCGCATCGGCGACCTCCAAAGTGAAGAAACACGCGAAATCTACCAGACCTGGCATCAGCAACATTTCCCCGGGCAGGATCTGATGCTGATGGGCGATGCTCACTGGCGCAGCCTGACGCTGGCCGCCGATATCGCGCGGGAGCTGGGAGGACGGCTGCAGTGGCACCCCCTGCTGGAGGAGTATCGCGAGGCTGCGCGTCACCGTCAGGAGGAAGTCGGTTTGCCGCATCTGCATCTGCTGGTCCTGCTGCCTGCCCACTGGGGAAGCGAAACCCGCATGCAGGCTGCACGCTGGCTGGCTGAGCAGGTATGCCTGGCCGGCTGGCCGGCCGAGAAGCTCAACGTGCTTCCCGCCGCGGCCGGCGAAAACGCGCACCCGCTGCAGCACCTGGACCGATTGGTCGCCACCAGTCGCGATGCGCGCACGCAACAGCCCTCCCCTTATCTGGCCTCGTCCTACCTGGCCATGGTCATTGCAGCCGAGTGCAACCTGGATCCGGAGATCGTAAAGGCCTGGCAGCAGGACAAGCAATTGCTGCAAGGGTCGCAGAACATCGGCAAAGCGCCGGCAGAAGCCGCCGCCGGTCTGATCCTGGCCGACGCCACCCAGGCGCTGGCCATGGGGACGGCCGATCCGGTCCTGCTGCACCGGGCCAGCGTGGGCCGGCATGAGCAATCGGTCGACCAGGCTCGCCGCGTATCGGGCGAACTGCTGATCCAGCTGGCGCAGGCTGCGCTGCGCGATGCCGCGATTGCCCCCGATCAGTTGGCCCTGCTGGTAAGCGATGGTGACTACCGCGCCAGCCGTACCGATGAAATCATGAAACTGGGCTACGCCGCCCTGCCCGAACTGGACCTGGGGAGCCAATGCGTCAAGCTCGGCGCCACCTGCGGCTCGGCCGGCCAGGCCACGGCGCTGTCGGCGCTGGTACTGGCACACACTGCCACCTCCGAGAGCGGCGAACCGACCCTGTGCGTCTGCAACGAAGACGCACACCGGCGCGCCGTGGTGGCCCTCAGCCTCGCTCCCGTCATTGCGGCAGGAGCCGCACCGGTTTCCGATCCCGCAGCATCCTCGACATCCACGGCATCTCACGCCCCTGCTTCAGCGACCGTATAACAAGAACTCCACACCAAAGCGCTCACATCATGCAACGACTCTGGCATATCCTCAGCGACACGCGTGTCCTCATCCTCCTGGGCTTCGCCGCCTTGGCGGCCTTTCTCTTCATCGGCGCCGATCAGCTCGAAGTGGCGCTGATCTGGGCCGTTGCCCTGCTCGGCCTGCTGTTGCTGGTCTGGCTGGGGTTCTGGCTCTGCAAGCGCTGGAAAGCCCGGCGTGCCGCCGGCAAGCTGGAAAACGTGCTGGAGCAGCAAGCCACCCAGGCTGCCCCCACCAGCAGCGACGGCGCGCGCCGCGACGACGTGAACGCCCTGCGCCAGCGCATGCTGGAAGCCATCAATACCATCAAGACCTCCAAGCTGGGGCAGAAGTCGGGCGCTGCCGCGCTGTACGAATTGCCCTGGTACATGGTCATCGGCAACCCGGCAGCGGGCAAGAGCACTGCCATCGCCAATTCGGGCCTGCAATTCCCCTTCGCCGACAAGGGGGGCAAGATCGTCCATGGGGTGGGGGGTACACGCAATTGTGACTGGTTCTTCACCACCGATGGCATCCTGCTCGATACCGCCGGGCGCTATTCGGTGTACGAGGATGACCGAAATGAATGGTTCAGCTTTCTGGGCCTGCTCAAGCGCTATCGCAAGCAGGCGCCGATCAACGGCATCATCATTGCGGTGAGCATCGCCGAGCTGACCGGCAATCGTCCCGAATTCGCCATCAATCTGGCCAAGAATCTGCGCCAGCGCGTACAGGAACTGACCGAAAAGCTGGAAGTCTTTGCGCCCGTCTATGTGGTCTTCACCAAGGCTGACCTGATCACCGGTTTCAACGAATTCTTCCTCGACACCGAACGCAGTGAACGCGACCGCGTCTGGGGCGCCACCCTCGCCTACGACCGCAAGCGCAGCGGACAGGAGGTCAGCAGCTTCTTTGATGAGCGCTTCGACGAACTGTACGCCGGCCTCAAGGAAATGAGCCTGGTCAACATGTCGGTCAAGCGCGGCGAAAACCTGGCGCCGGGCGTACTGACCTTCCCGCTGGAGTTTTCCTCCATCAAGGGCGTGCTGCGTTCCTTCGTGACCACCCTGTTCGAGGAGAATCCCTTCCAGTTCAAGCCGGTCTTCCGAGGCTTCTACTTCACCAGTGCCTTGCAGGAAGGCGCGACCGTGAGCGCCTCCTCGCAGCGCATCGCCGACCGCTTCGGCCTGACGCTGGAACACAAGCCGCAGCGCGATATCTCCTCCCAGCACGGCTTCTTCCTGCACAACCTGTTCAAGCAGGTGATCTTTGCGGACAAGCAGCTGGTGGCGCAGTACACCAGCCGCCACAAGCTCCGCATGCGCTACATCACCTTCTTCGCGGCGGTGACCGTACTGGGGGCGCTGCTGGGTGGATGGAGCTGGTCCTACATGGGCAACCGCCAGTTGGTGGCCAACGTCCAGGCCGACATGGACAAGGCCGTCAAACTGCAGGAAAAGCGCCTGGACCTGCAATCGCGCTTCGAAGCACTGGAGATCCTGCAGGACCGTATCGAACAACTGGACCGCTATCGCTCCAGCCGCCCGATTTCGGTCGGACTCGGGCTCTATCAGGGCGACTTGCTGGAACGCAAGCTGCGCGAGGAATACTTCGCCGGCATCAAGGAAATCATGTTGAAACCGGTGGCCTCCAACATCGAGACCTACCTGATGGAAGTCAACGCCAATTCCGGCAAGCTGGAACCGATGTCCAAGCCGCCCCAAGCCGGCGGCATCACGCCGGTGGCCGACAATGGCGCGCAGGCCGGCAACGCCCTGCGCACCTACAAGGACAGCTCGGCCACCAGTGTGGAAGATGCCTACAACGCCTTGAAGACCTATCTGATGCTGGCCGACAAGTCACGTGCCGAATCGAGTCACCTGAGCGACCAGATCACCCGCTTCTGGCGCGGCTGGCTGGAGACCAACCGGGGCACCATGCCGCGCGAACAGATGATCCGCAGTGCCGAGCGACTCATCAGCTTCTCGCTGGAACAGATCAATGATCCCTCCTGGCCGACCGTGGAAAACAAGCTGACCCTGGTCGACCAGACCCGTGAAAACCTGCGTCGTGTGGTTCGTGGCATGCCGGCGCGCGAGCGCGTATATGCCGACGTGAAGGCACGTGCCGCGACCCGCTTCGCGTCCATGACGGTCGCCCGCATCGTCGGCGACAAGGACAAGGAACTGGTGATGGGCAGCTACGCCATCCCCGGCACCTTCACTCGCGATGCCTGGGAGAAGTTCGTGGAGGATGCCTTCAAGGAGGCCGCCAACAAGGAACTGCAAAGCGCCGACTGGGTGCTCAAGACCTCCACCAAGGACGACCTGACACTGGAGGGTAGCCCCGAGCAGATCCAGAAGGCCCTGGTATCGCAGTACAAGACCGAATACGCGCGTGAGTGGCAGAAATTCCTGCAGGGCGTGAGCATCGTCGAACTGCACAACCTGGACGAGGCCACCAATGCCATGAACCGTCTGGGCGACCCGCTAACCTCACCGCTGAACAAGGTGATCAATACGGTCTACGACGAAACCTCGTGGGACAACCCCTCGCTGGTCGATGCCGGCCTGGCGAACGCCAGCAAGGGCTTCATGGGCTGGTTCAAGGAAACCATCCTGCGTCGCTCGCCGGCCCCGGTACCGGCGCCGACCCAGCTCAATACCGATGGCAGCACCGCTATCCCGATGGGGCCGGTCGGCCGCGAATTCGCCGGCGTGGCGCGCCTGGTGGTGAGCAAGGACAAGGGCAATTCGCTCATGCGCGGCTACATGGAAAATCTCTCCAAGCTGCGTACCCGCTTGAACACCATCAAGAACCAGGGAGACACCGGCCCCGGTGCCAAGCAGCTGATGCAGCAGACGCTGGAAGGCAGCGGCTCGGAACTGTCGGATTCGCTCAAGTTCGTCGATGAGGAGATGCTGCCCGGCCTGAACGACCAGCAGAAGACCACCCTGCGGCCGCTGCTGGTGCGGCCGCTGGTACAGGGCTTCAATGCGCTGGTGCGTCCGACCGAAGGCGAGGTCAACAAGATCTGGCGTGCCCAGGTATACGAGCCGTTCCAGAACAATCTGGCGGCCAAGTATCCGTTCTCGCCCAACTCGAAGATCGAGGCCAATAGTGGCGAGATTGGTACCGTGTTTGGCGAGAATGGCGCGATCTCCAAGTTCGTGACCACGGCCATGGGTCCGCTGGTGGTACGCCGGGGCGATACGCTGTCGCCACGCAAGTGGGCCGACATGGGCATCACCCTGTCGCCGACCATCACCACCAGCTTCGCCGACTGGATCAGCACCCCGGGCGGTGCTGGTGCAGGCGGCGGTGGCGGTGCTGCAGATGCGCAGACGGTGTTCCAGATCCAGCCCCAGCCAGCGCCGGGTGCGCTGGAATACACCATCGAGATCGATGGTCAGCAGCTACGCTACCGCAATACCCAAGCCCAGTGGAGCAACTTCGTCTGGCCCAATCCGCAGGGTGCGCCGGGTGCCCGGGTGACTGCCGTCACCTATGACGGTCGTACGGTGGAAGTGGCCAACCAGCCCGGACGCTTCGGTCTGGAACGCCTGATCAACACGGCCCAGCGCAAGCGCAAGGACAACGGGGTCTTCGAGCTGTCGTGGACCAATGACGGGGTGACGGTGGTGGTGAACCTGAAGATCATCAGCAGCGCCGAAGTCTCCGGCAACAGCAATGGTGCCGCACGCGGCACGGCGGCTCTGCGTGGCCTGAAGCTGCCGGAAACCATCGCTGGCGGCGCGCCGCCAGCGCCTGCACCGGCGTCGCCGGTGCAATCGCAAACTCAATCCATGACTACAGGGGCCAAGCAATGAGTGCATCCGGCACCCCCATCAGAATCGGCTATTTCGGCAAGATTCCGGCACGCGGGGATTTCATCAAGGCCAACGACAACGCCGCGCTGATCACGCTGCTGGACAACTGGCTGGCGCAGACCATGGAGCTGCTC
Source organism: Herbaspirillum sp. C7C8 (assembly GCF_022627875.1). Lineage (NCBI taxonomy): Bacteria > Pseudomonadati > Pseudomonadota > Betaproteobacteria > Burkholderiales > Oxalobacteraceae > Herbaspirillum > Herbaspirillum sp. C7C8. Next base: position 40,921 of record NZ_JABXGG010000011.1, on the reverse strand, counting down.
TCGCGCGATGCGCGCTGGAAGATCATCTATGACGGCGTCAAGCCCCTGCATTTCGTGGTCATGGGTCCGCGCAGCCGGCGTGCCGTGGCGGGCCACCTGCGTGCCAGCGGCGACCAGTCGCAGCGCCGCTTCCCGTTCATCTCGATGAGTGCCTTCGATATCGAAGATCCGGTGGCCTTCGTCAGCAACAGTCCTCTGATCCTCTCGCGACTGTGGACGCGCCTGGAGTCGCTCACACAGGGGGTACTGAGCGCGCCCGATCCTGGCCAGCCACTGCAGACACTGGCTTCGACCACGCTGGAACTGGACATCAACAGCGCCGGCTACCGCGCCGCCTTCGCTGACTTCCTTGATCTGCAGACGACCGGTTCGCTGCAACAGATGCTGACCGAGGCAGGCTTCGCCGGCAATCTGCGTCAGCTGCTGCTGGCACTGGGCCTGCTGCTGCAACCTGTCATGGCCAGCACCTCCAGCCGTCTCGACAAGAACCTGATCCTGCCACTACCGCGCGACCCGATGTATCGCAGCCTGGTAGCCAGCTTCTGGATGCACCTGATTACGCCCTTCCTCACGCGGGCCGATTTCGAGCTGGTGCTGTTGCTGACCAGAATGGATGAACAACCGGTCATGTTCCTTGGCTTCTCCGGAGCTTCACCGCGCACCCTGCATTCGGTGATGGATGTCCAGGCCGGTGCCGAGCACAACATTCCCTTCGACGATGCCGACTGGGTGGAGGAACACGTGAGCGGTGACTACGGCATCCAGAAACTGTCCAGCTACCTGGCCCATCCAGACCTCTCGCTGACCTCGGCCCTGGCCTCGTTCCGCGAAGCTTTCATCGGAGCCTGAATCTTGAAGACGAACCTTCTTTCCCAAACCCGTCGGCTGGCGCTGTTGAGCACCGCCTCGCTTGCCTGCTCAATCGGCCTGGCGCAGAACGTTGCGCCGCCTGTTGCCACTCCCGCGCCGGGCCAGGTCCTGGTCACCGGAACGGTACCGGACGAAGCCAGCAAGGCCGCGGCCCTGGCGCGTCTGCGTGAAGTCTACGGCGCCGATCGTGTAGTCGACCAGATTGCGGTGGGCCAGGTGGTATTACCGGCCAACTGGAACAGTCACGTGCAGAAACTGATTTCGCCCAACCTCAAGGCGGTCAGCCGAGGTCAGCTGAAGATCGACGGCACCAGCGTCAGCATTTCCGGCGAAGTGGCCAATGAAGCACAGCGACAACAAATCGCCAGCGACATGGCCAGCAGCCTGAATTCTTCCTATACCGTCAACAATGGCTTGCGGGTTTCCACCTCGGAACAGGGCTTGCTGGACAATGTACTGGCCAACCGCGTGGTGTCCTTCGAGAGCGGGCAGGCCACCTTGACGCCTGAAGGCAAGCGCATCCTCGACGAGATCGCTGCCACCATGTTGAGACTCAAAGGACGGCATGTGGAGATCATCGGCAATACCGACAATGAAGGTCTGCGCGCCAGCAACATTTCGCTGTCGCTGGCGCGGGCCGATGCGGTCAAAGCCTACCTGAGTGCAAAGGGCGTCGATGAGAGCCTGCTGACTACCTCTGGTCAGGGCCCTGACCGACCGGTCGCCTCCAACAGCACGGCGGAAGGACGCGCCAAGAATCGCCGCATCGAATTCCGCATCGCCAAGTAAGGGCTGGGCGAATCTCGTAAAAGAAAAAAGGAACCGTTTTTTGGCGGTTCCTTTTTGCATTTGAGCTGAGGCCGCTACGGGCTCAATCCTGCGGAGGCGGTTGCAATCCCAGCAGTTCCTCGACATGGGACAGCGCGGCATTGTCCTTGATGACAGTCTTGAGCCAGGCATGCAAGGGCATTTCGCCCCACTGCGCTGCCTTGTCCGCCAGGTGGGCGACCGGGCTGTGCGGCTCGGTGCGTCGGAAGAATTCCGCCACCGCACGCAGTTGGGCGATGGCTTCGGCACGGGTACGGATGGGCCCTTGATGCTGGACCTGCGCCGCAACTGGGCTTCCGGGCTCGGTAAATTGGGCGGCCAGGGCGGCGGTGTTCTCGTCTGCGACGACGATTTCCGCGGGTGCCACTGAACGCAGGCCGGTGTCGGCAGCGAAACGCGCGATGGTGTCATGCACCAGCGTGATCGCCTCACGTGCGGCAGAGAAGCCGGGGCCGTCGACGCCCAAACGCTGGTCCACCGACTTTTCGAATTGTTCCAGGCATTGCAGGCAATATTGGGTATCGGCGAGCATGGCTTCGTAGAAGGCATGTGAGCTGCGTTTGCGGGCCGATTCCATCACGGCCAGCTTGACGCCCTCCTCTGGCTGCCCGCCCTCGTTGGCGATGCGCTCGGCATTGGCGGCGCGCGTGCGTGCACCATCGAAGTCGAGCAGGGAGAAGGCACTGCCGCGTCCTTCGGTCAGCGGGATCTCGCGTGACATCTGCACCGAGCGCGACAGCAGCCAGGTGAGGTTGCCGACGCGGCGGTCGTGGTCGCCCTCTTCAGACAGGGGGTAGAGGTGATCCCAGAACTGGTCGAACAGGCCGGCCACCAACAGGAAGCCATCACCCAGCCCGCGCAGGCCGCGCGTCTTGCAGGCAGCTTCGCTGTACCAGACGGCCAGGCGCAGGTCCTTGCTGCGGGTTTCGATGAGCTGGGCGCAGCGTTGCTCGACGAAGATCCAGTCGGCCTCCTTGATGTCGGTGACCCATTCGCCCTGGTCCAGGGTCGGATCGTCGAAGCGACGGGCCTCGGCGATGGCGTCCAGATCGGCGGTGAAGGAGAGGTCTTCGCCGCCGGGGTGATTGTCATTGATGGGCTTGAGCAGCGGGTCCACGGCGGAGGTGGGTGGCTTGACGCCGAGCAAGGATTTCAGGGTAGGCAGTTTCATGGTCGATGCGATCCCGATCAGTTATTTTCTTGTCATGATGATCCCCGCTGGTCCTGCGTTTGCTTGCTGGAACTGGCGGGCCTTGGAGCGGGTTGGACAAGGGTTAGGGGCGGGTGTTCGCGGTGGCAGATGAATAAGCGGGAAATTATGAGCCGATTCTCGACCTCGTATGTGGCTCGTACTCTCCAAGCTGATCAGTGTGAGTGGTGCCGTGTGATATCTGTGCAGCGGCAATAATTGAGAATTTGCGAATGCTGCCGCCACGGGAGGCAGACTTCATATGATTGCGGTACTAATTTCAAGGACATGATCGCTGTAATCTCGTTGGGGAAAGCGATCATTCCATCGACTATTGATCTTCTGGGAATAGCTCATGTGGAATGATGTCTTCAGATAACCACTCCCAAGTCACTTCCCTATCGAATGAGCGTGGCATGGGCGCCCCTGCTTCAACATATTCTTTATCGTCGACCAAATCCGCAATTAACCAATAACCAGTTTGCGGACACGTCACTCCTGACTTGATGCGAATCCGACTGGTATCAACATCAGCTATTTTTTCTGCGGATATACACATCCCAGATATCTTTTCAATTCCGTTCTTCAGGCTGACAAAAAAATCCCACGAGGCTAGATTTCTATCGGTGAACGGAGTGAAGTCGGCGAGATAGAGTTGCAGATAATAATTTGAATTGTAGGTAATCGTATGAAGCAAGCCTCCATCCTCGTCTCGCAAAAACATGGTTGAGTATCCGGGCACAAGACTGCCGTCATTCTTTTGCGCCGGGACCAGATCCAATTGCAGGCCGTCTCGCAAATCCTCAAACAGGGCTCCAGCCAGATGGCGGAAAAGTGCAAATTTCTTGTTGTCCGGCGTGACAAACATCAATACACGATCTGCTGTCCAATAGGCGTAGAAGCGCTTTCCTTCTACTTCAATGTACGAACCCCTTATGGGTAGTGCGAAGTGAGCAATGAGATCCGTGTCACTGCCTCTCCATGCAGTATCAACGTACCGCCACAGTCCGGTAGTCGGTTCAAAATCAATGACGTCGCTGCTGGTGTGGTGCTGGCAAATCAACATAAGTATGAACTTGGGTCACTGCGTTCGATCCTGTCGCGGCTACAATCAGACGTGACAGGTTATAAGAAGAATTCTGGAGGAACAATATCAACCGATAGCCATTCCCACACCACATCCCGCCCGAGCGAGCTCGGCATCGGCTTTCCTTCTTCAATTCTTTTCTTGTCGTCGAATAAGTCCGCGACAAGCCAAAATCCTGTCTTGGGGCAGGTTGCTCCTGTGGGTACACGGATACGATCCAGGTCCGGACCGATCAGCTCAGGATTTTCTACGCACTTGCTGGCGATTTCTTCTACGCCACGCATCAATCCCACGAAGAAGTCCCATGTTCCGAGATCGCGATCAACTGATGCAGTGAAATCTCCGAGATAGAGATCAACGAAGAACTGAGCGTGATAGGAGACCTCATGCAATATCTCGTCACGGCTGTTGAGCAGGCGAAAGGTCGAATAGCCTGGAACTGCAGATCCATCCTTCTTTTCGGTGGGGACCAACTCCATATGCAGTCCATCCCTTAGATCTTCAAAAAGAGCCTTTTTCAAGTAACGAAAGAGCTTGTATTCCTTATTCTCGGGTGTGACAAATTTCAAAATTCGATCTGCTGACCAATAAAGGTAATAGCGTTTTCCATCCACCTCGGTGTAGCTACCACGGATTGGCTCGACCACGAATCCCATAATCGACGTATCTGTACCGCCTCGAGATGTCTCTGCGTAATGCCATAGGTAGGTGCCGGGAGCCAGCTCAATCACATCGCCAGCGGTATGGTGGAGGTACAGCAGCATGATTCAGTTCTCTTTGCCTTCCGGACGTGTTTGACCATGAAACAGGATCTCACGATCCGATGGATGCTTGCGGCTATCCTTCGTCCTCGTCCAGGAAAAGTTCTCGAGGAACGATATCCTGAGATATCCATTCCCATGCCACATCACGTCCCATCGATAGAGGCATGATGTCTCCTTGCTCGCACTCGATTTTGTCATCGACAAGATCTGCGACAAGCCAGAAGCCGCTTTTCGGGCAAATTTGGCCAGACTTTGACCTGATGCGTACGACATCCGTTATTGTCTCTGGACACGGTACGCACTTCTTCCTGATTTTTTCCACGCCGTCCTTGAGCGCCACAAAAAAATCCCAAGTCGATAGAGTCCGGTCGGTGAATGGGGTCAGGTCGCTCATGTATAGCTCCAGATAGTATCGTGAGTTATACGATACTTCGTGGAGGATACGGCCATCCTTGTCTGATAGACGAACCGTAGAGTAACCTTGCTTCTCGCTCCCATCATTGTTCTGCGTAGGTGCGATGGCGATCTGCAAGCCATTGCTCAAATCTTCGAAGAGCGCTTCTTTGAGATGTCGAAACAATGGATATGTCTTGTTGTCAGGCGTTATCAAATTCAATATGCGATCTGCAGTCCAATAGAGGTAGTAGCGTTTTTCATTTACCTCGGTGTAGCTTCCTCGAACGGGCAGCGAAAATCGGCCCAGAATTTCCAGGTCGGACGTTCGTTGCTCTTCTTCCAGGTATCGCCAGTGCCCATTTTCCGGATCAAAGTCGATAATTTCGCTACCTGTGTAGTGCTGATAAACAAGCATTGCTATTTTCCTCAACGATCCGCAGGTGCGCTGTGCCGTGGGAGATATCTCGATTTGTTCTAGTCGGTGAAAAGAGCCGCAGGAATCAGTTCACGAGAAATCCATTCCCAATTCACATTGCGACCCTGACTGGAGGGCATCAGCTCGCCTTGTTTGGCCTCTATCCGATAATCCACGGAATCGGCTACCAACCAAAAACCATCTAGGGGACAGCGCTCTCCAGTTCTCGCCCGTATCCTGGATGCAAGCGGACTTTCGTTCTGCTCGCTTGAGCATTTCTTACTTATTTTTCGACAGCATCTTTGAGCGCAACAAAGAAATCCCATGTTCCAAGATCTCTATCGGTAAAGGGTGTGATATCCATCATGTAGAGCTGAAGATACCGTTGCGAAAAAATAAGAAACTTCGTGCAATAACGTACCGGTTTTGTCGTGCATTCGCACTGTTGAATATCCGGGAATAGCACTGCCATCTCTTCTCTCCGCCGGGACAATCTCGAATTTCAGCCCGTCGCGCAGATCTTCAAAACGTGCATCTGAAAGGTGGCGGAACAACGTGTATTCGGTGCCATCCGGAAGTCTGAAGAGCAAGATCCGGTCCGCTGTCCAATAAAGGTAATAACGCTTGCCATCGACTTCAGTAAAGCTCCCTCGCACCGGGAGGGTGAACCTTGCCATGATCTCAAGTTCAGGCGTCACTCTCGGCTTTTCTGGATAACGCCATAGCCCGGTCGCTGGATCGAAATCGATAATATCGTCTCCGGTCACATGATCAAAGATCAGCATCTTCATTTCCTTCATCTTCTCATCCGGATTTACGGTGACCTTCGTGGTTTTTGAGAGAGTGTATCGCGTTGGGGAAAGCGATCATTCCATCGACTCGCAGCCTGCCCGGCCAAACTTGCTGCTGCCGAGGCAACTGCGATTGCCCCTGCTCACGCACCAAGCGCACGGAACGCTCTCGCACCTCAGGGGAAAGCTAACTTGATTTCTTGTTCATGGCTCTATTCTCTCAAGAGTTAGAGCCTCCTCAAAATCCGAGGGGTAAGCGAATGTTCATCAGATGCTTCAATATTTGAAGTACATCACGCCACATTCAGGAGGATCGTTCTCAGTCTTATGCAATTTGGTGGACTTCTTCAGATCAATATTGGAAGGCGATGGCAATTCCAGTATTCGAAAGACCTTTTCGGCTAATCGCACAAATGGCATCCACTTTCTTCCTAAGCTGGCAAACATCGCCACGAAGAAAGCAATGAGGCCTAGAATAATGAACCAGCCACTAGGATCCCCCTTAAAAATTTCACCCCAGAACTCCCAAAATTTCAGGTATCCGCCAGTGATTGGCAACAAAAGGAAAAGAAGAAAAAAAGCCGGCACCAAAATAAACCACCACTTGACGATAGTCTTGATGTGTCGAATTCGTCCGCGTGAGCAATGAGGGTATAACGCTATGACTTTATCCATGGGGCGCATCATTCCATACAACTCATAATGTTCTAGTTTTTTTTCAACAGCGACGACGACCTCATCACCTTCCTTAAATGGGCTCCTCCATAGCCAGCCCTTGATCCTTTTACCATCTAATTCAAATTGAACGTAGTCGGCCTCTTCCTCCATTGCAGAAGAATAGTTCGACATGATTGCTGCATGCCCGGCCAGACCAGCAGTCGCCGACGCGACAGCAAGCACTCCAATTTTCGTCTGATCTGATTCAGTAAACACGAAGCTCGCACTTAGTCTTTTTCTATCATAAGAGCTTATTTTTCCTGAGAGCTTCAGAAGCGGTATTTCGTTTGAATGGCTTACGTAATTGGTCATAAGAATATCCGTCGGCCGGGGAACGATAAAATAGACCCAGGCAAATGATATCGAATATTTATTGGCGCCGATCTCTGAAACGATTTAGCAAGCATTACCATCCTGTCGCACACATTTTCTTTAATACGGAAGTGGTCGCTGATTTATTGTCCGTACGCAATCCGGGCCGTCCGATAAATGCTGTACTGAATTCCTTCGGCAGATTTTCTCACCAAGACCACGATTCCTAATATTTGAAATACATCACTCCACATTCAGGCGGATCATTCTCTGTCTTGTGTAATTTGCTAGATTTCTTCAAATCGATCTTGGAAGGCGATGGCAATTCCAGTATTCGAAAGACCCTTTCGGCCAATCGTACAAATGGCATCCATTTTCGTGCCAGGTGTCCAACAATAAGCGCCGATGCCAACCAGCCAGCTCCAATTATCAGAAATCCCTGCGGGAAATTGAAATAGAAGTCACCCCATATCCCCAGAGGTCCAGCACCGATCAACCAACCCAGCAGAATCCCCGCAAAAAAGAAATAGATAGCTAAATAGCCAACCCACTTCGCAGCGTTCCTGACATGAGTCGCGCGCCCTCGCGAGCAATGAGGATATAGAGCAATAACCCGATCAGAGGGCCTTGCGACGGCAAATAGTTCGTAGTGATCGTCGCGTTTCTGAGCAGCCACCTCTACAATATCGCCCTCTTGGAAAGGGCTGCGCCATACCCATCCACTTAACGACTTGCCATCCAAGTCGAACTCAATGAAATCGGCCTCTTCCTCCAGTGAGGTAGCATAGTTAGCCATGATCGCGGCTTGTCCAGCCAAACCGGAAGCTGCCGACAGGACGGCCATTGCACCAATTTTTGCTTGATCCCCCGAGGTGAAGAAGAAGCTAGCGCTTTCCCTCGTCTTCTTGTAATTGGAGATACAGCCTCTCAGCTTTAGAGTAGGTCCAGAATCAGGGTGTGTAACGTATTCAGCCATAGTCTTTCAGTCGTGCAGTTTCATTTTTTTAACAGTGGGCTTCGATTCATTTTCCCAAAACCGAACATCGACCTTCTTCGCCTAGTCCGCTGGTGGCAAACCAATCGCAACGAGCGCTTGATTCAATCCGGAACTTTGCTCCTTCAATGAATGAAACGCTGATTTTTCGTTATGGTCTTCTCCAAAAACACATAGCGCACACCATGATTGAAGATCATCGTCGCTGAATATCCAGATCAATACCTGGATGGTGAAGATAGCCACGCCTACCCAGAAGCCTGCAGCCATCAGCAGGATACGTGCGGCAATCAAGGCCACTTCTCGTTCAGCAACAACTTGGGCTGTCAAACTGAGAGTCGCCCTCACAGTCAACTGGCGAATAAGGGGTGTTGAGTACGTCATCGCAGTGGCCGTCGACAACAAAACGCTTCCAGATCCGAAGACAACCTTGAGGAAATATAGCGAAGCCATTCCTCTCTTGCCCATCTCCCAATTCTTTTTCATATCCAGCGTATCAAACACTACTCCTATTGCAGCAGTCGCTGCACCCAACGTTCCACCAACAAGCTTAAGCCGCTGGTAACTCCACAAGCTGGCACCCTTGTCGAATTCTCCCTTGGCATTCTGCGTCATGTTTTTCAGAATACCTCCGGCCACATCAAACAGACCACTAGTAATGGTCATGCCAGAGGCCACCAGCCCCCACCAGCTCTTCGCATCTCCTTTTTCTATGCAGGCATGCGCCATCTTGGAGAAGTTAACCCCCTCGATGATCATCACCAGCAGCGCCGCTCGTACGTCTTTGATCGCGGTGGGCGCCTTCTCACTTTTCTTGAAGTCCTCCCAAGCTCGACGCATGCTTTCAGTCTGTGCATTGCGCATGGCTGGCTGATCACTGGCCAGAAACGCACGTGCAGTGCGCAAGCGTTCGATAGTCTGCTGCCTGATCACGCCGTCATTCCTGGCTTGCGCCTGAATTAGCTGCAAAGAATCCAGTGGATTGACGAGTGCTCGCACACTCAGCATGTGCTGAACCATTTTTTCGCCAACGTAATCAAGCGTGCTTGCCAACTTGAATTCCCTCATGATGGCATCGCCGACCGTCATGATCTTCAGGTCGACCCCGAAAGTCTTGATCGGCTTGACCCTGACGTTGAATGCCATGGAGCCCTTTTCGGAGGCGGCATTGGTATTGGCGTTGTAGATGCCAATAGCTTTCTTATAGGTATCGGCGAGGGTCTTCAGGCTCTTTTGACCGATGGCAATCCAATCGACCGTGCTCGCCAGGATCTTCTTCTCATTGTTTTGCTTGGCCTCCTGCAGGTACGCATCCAACTCAGGCATCGCGTCAATCTGGTTCAAGGCCATGGCGCGCCACAGGAGGTTGGTCTCGGTCGTTTTCAGCTCCTTGACCCAAGCAGCAATCTTGTCCTGTCCCACATTGCTATGGTTCATGCCGAAGATCGCCCTGCCCACCTGATCATCGAACACCACACCGTCGCTGACACTCCTTCCATGGAATTCTGTAAACGCATCAATCAGATTCTTCGCTTCAAGCCAGTTCACCAGATCCCCGGTACGATCATTGGCGATCTTGGTTACGTCATCCTGGAAAGCGTTGTAATTCTTCTTGAAGTCTGAATAGCGCTTCTTGTCCAACCTCTTTTCATATTTTGACCAGGCGCTGGTTCTGGCATCCTCGATATTTCTCACGCCATTCTTGTCCCGCGTGCTTACGAAGTCATCTGCCTGCTTTCGCAACTTTGCCAACTCGGCACTACGCTGAGGCTCTGGCATCGTATTGACATGATCGAGATAGGTCGGCTGGATAACGACAGTCGGAACTTGCTTCTGCCTCAGTTCATCAATGAAGTCGCTAATCTCGTTGGCCTTGGCCTGTTCGACCGGAGGCAGCTTGGAAGCGTACTGGCGCCGACCGGTGGTATCCGGCTGAGACATGCTGTGGCTCTTCATGTCCTGCTGGAAGCTGTCCTGCGCATCGGCGGCCCGTTGGCCCAGGACCTCCTTGAGTCCATCAATGGCCATCATCGCAGAGACCTCCATCTGCAATTCTTCCATGTACTTTTCCGACCAGCCGACAACATCGTTACGGAAGCCGTTGAGTTCATGAACAATCCCGACGGCATCCCACACCCCCATGACCAGCGGCAGATGGTCTTTGCCTTTAGGGTTCTTTCCGATCTCGGTCATCAGCTTGGAGACGGGCTCGCTCTGCCCACTGCGCTCAACGACTGTGTAAATGGTGCTCTGCTTTTTGAGCACGTCAGCAAAATAGCTGCCATTCCTGGAAGGCCGGCTGATCTTCGGTACGACCTTTGGATTCACGCTATCCGCACGGAAGCCTGGCTTGTATTCAAGAATCTGCTCGATGTTCGCCTTTGTCGCCGGCAACCCGTGGCGATAACCGCCTGTCGCAATCCAGGTGGCGGGCAGGAAGGTCTGCATGCGCCGGTCACGCAGCTTGGCGTCCTTCTCGAAGTCTGCCAGTGTCTCGGCACTCCAGATATGCTCCGAGAAAGCGATCCAGACTCGCTTGCACTTCTCGGGAGATTCGATCGTGATGACCGAGGCCGGGAGGTTGTGTCCGTTGCGTGAGCACTGCGGTTCCTCGCTCACGGCCTTGATGGCGCTGGTCGAAGGCATCTTCCACAATGTACCTTCCTCCGAAACGCCGTACACCTCCCATTTGATGTGACTGCCGCGTGGATGCTTCTCATGAAAGACGTAAAGGAATCCAGCCCTTAAGGCGCGCAACGCATATTTGTGATGATTCAGCCTGACGCTAGTTACCTTGTTGCCCAAGGGGGCTGGCAAGGTCGCATCGACGTGCATCGGCACCACGGCGTAGCGCGCCGGCAGGATGGCAAGGCCACTCTTGTTGCAGTTGGGGCACTGCGGATTCTGGGGGTTGTTGCAAGCCATAGCTCAAGTCTCGTGATGCAAATGGATAAACAGGCGGTCGGCGCTATCGCCAATAACCTCTTCGAGCACGCCGCCATAGTATTGGCCAGTGCGCGTCCTTTCCCATACTGGAGAGAGCAAGGCATTCAAATGAAAATTCGTGCCGACTTCCAAGGCGTGCCTGGCAAACAAGGCGCGATCCTGCGCGTCCACAATGCCGTACTCGGTCGCTTGCCGAAGACAATCCAGCACGTTGTATTGCCAACCTGACTGCTGCGACAGGCGGCCACGCCATGCCTCATCCTGCCCGCACAGGGCAAGCCAGGCAGCGTGGACGACGGCATAATCCTCTACCTCGTTCCATTGTTTTGCGGTCAATGTCAGGGATGTATGCTGTTGCTGCGGCTCGGTATCGTCGAGGCCCTGCTCCAGTAGTTCCCCGTTACGGCCAATCGACAGGATGTGGGTCGCCGGCCCCAACAAAGTGGTGCGCTGCAGTCTCTCGAGCGCAGGCCACAGCCATTCGCGCACCCCGGGGTCATGGAAGCGCAGCAGCTTGGCTTGGCCGTTACGGTGGTGGATGTGGCAGGTACGAGCCCAGTAAGCCGCCAGGTCCCTGGCTGAGCATGAGGCTGCCACCCAGCCGCATACCGGCTGGCCGTTCATTTTCTGCAAGCTGTCCAGTGTCCAAGCATTGGCTGCCAACTCCACTGTGCGAGCCAGTACATCACCATCCTGGAATCGGGACAGATCCAGCTCCAGCAAGTAAGGTGCGTAACGCAAGTCAAAGTGTGGATGCATGATGGGCACGCATACTTTTCTGGCCGCCACCAATTCATCGATCTCGAAGGGATCGCCTTGGGCCGGGTTGATCCAGGCAAGGCAAGGTTCTTCCTGGAAACGGGAATGCAATGCGCGGACATACGAATCCCAGAGCGGCATTGCGGTCATTGTCACGTTATCTTCCATTGAATCCTGCCCTATAGATTTTGGGCACCGGCCATCGCCGCACTGGCGTCCTGGCTGGCCTGGGAACAGCCCTTGATGTCGCCGCTGGACATGGTCAAGGAAGATGTACTACTGGCCGGCCCCGTCAACTCCTTTGCACTCGCCTTGAACTCCATCGCCCCCGGCCCATGCACCTCGATATTGCCGCCCTCCAGTTTCAGCCACGCACCCTGCGCACTGAACTGCACATGCTGCTTTCCCGTGATCTGCACATCCTGCCCCACGCTGGCCACCGTCACCTGCTTCGCCGCCGTCATGAGCGTCTTGCCAGCCTGGCTCTGCACGATGACCTTGCCCGACGCCGCATGCAGCGCCATGCCAGCATCCTGAACCGGCTTGCTGGCATCACTGGCCTTGCCATAGGTGAAGAGACTGATGCCCGATTTGGCCAGATGATGCAGATTGCCTTGCGCAATCTGGTTGATGTCCTTGCCGGCCGTGACGCTGCTGGTCACACCCGCAGCCAGGATAGCGCTGGCCGGAGTGGCCGCAGCGATACCGGCCGGACTGGAGAGCTGCAACTGCGGTGCGCTGAAAGCCGTCGCGGCACTTGAGCCTGCTTCACCGCCATCGTCACCACCACTGCTGCCTGCCGAAGCCGTGGCACTCGCCTTGAGCACCTCGACGGACTCCGCCAAGGACTCCACGGCGGGCAATTTTCCCGCTTCGGTCTCGCCCTCGAATTTGGCATTGTGTTTTTGCGCAGTCTCCGCCAGTTGCTTCTGCTTCTCGACGCTGTCGGCCAGCTGCGAAAGCGCACCCCGCACATCGAGCTGAGCCCCCGAACTCTTCTCCGTAGAGAGCAGCAACCCCTGCCCTCCACGTATGGCCGCACTGTAACGGGTCTTCAGCTCGAAGCCCTGACCCGTGGCGGCCAGCCGCTGATTGTCGGTCTGCTGGCGCAGCAAGCCCAGGTTCAGTTCGCTGGCCCCGTCATGGCTATCCGCGTGCTGTTGCAGCGAGGCGCGCGACTGGCCGGGGGTATCGTCAAACACCAATTGGTTGTACGCGCCACCTCCACTCTGGCTGGTACCCAATGCCTGGGTCTTGATACCGGAGAGCACCGCCGCATGCTGATGTCCTTCGGCGTCACCTGGGAACCATGCGGGCGCATTGCCGGTGGCTGCTCCCGCACCCTGCCCGGCCTGGTTGCCCTGGGCATTGTCCTGGCCACGGCCGTTGTACAAGGTACCAATGACCACGGGGCGGTCGATGTCACCTTCGATAAAGTCGATCAGCACTTCCTGCCCCACACGCGGTACTGCCTGACCGCCCCAATTGACACCCGCCGTGGGAGCAATGCCCGCCAGCACGCGTACCCAGGTGCCGGATTGTTCATTGGCAGGCGCGCCGACGTGACCATCCGGCGCCGGCGAGCTCAGGCCGCTATGGCTACGTTCGCCGCGCTGCCAGTGGAATTGCACGCGGATGCGGTTGTCGCGATCAGTGTGCACCGCTTGTCCCTGGGCCCCGACGACCACCGCTGTCTGCTGGCCGCTGGCCACCGGCTTTGGATGGAGGAGCTTGCCATCGGCATCGGTTACCAAGGGGCGATACGGCACCTTGCTGCGGATCGCCTCGAAACGGTTGCGGTAGACCGGCCGAGCTTCCCCGCGAGCAGGCTGCAAGGCCGCATCCAGCAGGGAACTCGTGACTGCGTCCTGGTCGAGCGTGGCTTCGCCCAGCAAGCGCATGGCCTCTGCCTTGAGATCGGCGTTCAGGTTGTTGTGCGCCTGATGGACCACACGCAGGAGCACGAAGTGATCCTCCGCGCCGCCAACATGGTCGTAATGACCGGTGAGCGTGAACGTTGTCGCAGGAGTCAGGCTGCGCACGGTGCCCGTACCGGTGAAGATTTCATTGCGCGCTTCGATGGCCTGTAGCTGGTTGCGTGCCTGGCGCTCAGCCTGCGCGCGATTCTCGTTGGCGTAGACGCCGGGCGCATCGCGCAGGGTCAGTAACAGCCCGCCCGGCGTTTCGCCCTGGCTGCCATTGGCGTGGTCGCCGCCACTGCTCGTGCTGCTGGCCTCCCTGACTGCGGCCTGGCGATAATCCCAGGTGAGGATTTCAACTGCATTGCTCTGCCAGCGGCGCACGCTGCGCCAGCGATCGATGCTGTCCTGCGGCATCACCGCGCCCGGCTGGCTGAAGGCGATCCGCTCGCGCGCATTGGGCTTGAAGCTGCCGTTGTGGTCGGCAATCACCACGGTATGTGTGCCCAGGCTGGCGCTACTGGCATCGCCCTTGTGCTCGATGGTGTAGAACAGGCCTTCCTCGGCCAGCAGCCGGTTGACGAACGCCAAGTCGGTTTCCTGGTACTGCGTCGCCAGACTGCGCTTGGCATAGACCGAGGCATCCTGCAAGTCCAGTCGCCAGGCCGGTTGCAGCCTGCCTTGGCCCTGATAGTCGCGAAAGACGGAGTCAATGATCTCCGGCACCGTCATGTCCTGGAATACCGCACTGTCGCGGCGATGCCGCAGGAAGGCCAGCCAGGGTTCGATGGTGAGCACGTATCGGGCCATGCCGCCGTTGGCGCCCTCCATCCTGCAATCGGTGACATGGCCATGGAAGGCGCGCGGTGCGCCATCGGTGTCCAGTTCGACAAGCACCGCCTGCCCCAGCAGCTTGCGCAGGGAAATGCCGGCGTTCAGGCTGAGGCAAGACAACTGCAGGCGATAACCGGCAATGGCCCGGTCAACCTCGGGGATGTCATTTCGGTCGTGGAAGGCACTGATTTCTTCGACGGCCTGCAGCTTCTCGGCCATCAGCGCATCTGCGCCCAGGTCCGCACCCGCTGGCAGGTGCAGCCGCATCACACGCGTGGATTGATTCCACGCACCGGCCAGGGCGGCGATAGCTGAGGCGATCATGGCTGCCTCACGTCTGGCCGGATTGCGTCACTGGCGGAACTGGCTGCATGAAGGAATGGAGATGAATACGGCATGGTCTTGGTCACTTCGCGAGCTTACTGGATGGTGTACTTGAAATCGCCCTTCTTGCTGGCCGATACCTTGATGCGGGCGATGCCCTGGCCTTCGGCCATGCGCGCCAGCACGCTTTCGGCGATCTCCGGCAACAGGCTGCCGTTGAGGATGTTGTCCACATTGCGAGCGCCGGAGTCGACCTCGGTACAGCGTGCCAGTACGGCCTCGACCAGGGCCTTGTCGTAGCTGAACTCGGCCTTGTGGTTCTCGGCGATCCGCTTGGCAATGCGGGCCAGCTTGAGCTTGATGATCTCTACCAGCACCTCGTCGGCGATCGGGTAATAGGGAATCACCTTGAGGCGTCCCAGGAAAGCGGGCTTGAAGGCCTTCACCAATTGTGGACGGATCAGCGCGTCGAGTTCATCGGGGGTCGGCAATTCTTCAACCGTCTTGTTCAGGCAAGCCTGCATCATCTGGGAGGAGGCGACATTGCTGGTGAGGATGATGATGGTGTTCTTGAAGTCGATCTCGCGCCCTTCGCCATCATCCATGACTCCCTTGTCGAAGACCTGGAAGAACAGCTCCAGTACATCCGGGTGAGCCTTCTCGACCTCGTCGAGCAAGACCACGCTATACGGATTGCGCCGCACCGCCTCGGTCAGCACGCCCCCTTCACCATAGCCGACATAGCCCGGCGGCGAGCCCTTGAGGCCGGAGACAGTGTGGGCCTCCTGGTACTCGCTCATGTTGATGGTGATGAGCTTGCGCTCGCCACCGTAGAGCACGTCGGCCAGGGCGAGCGCCGTCTCGGTCTTGCCGACACCGGACGGCCCCACGAACAGGAACACCCCCTTGGGCTTGCCGGGATCATCCAGGTTGGCCCGCGAGGTGCGCACGCGCTGCGCCACGGCGGAAGTTGCCTGCGGCTGCCCGAGCACGCGTTCGCGCAGCAGGGCATCCAGGCCCAGCACGGTCTTGATCTCGTCCTTGACCATCTTGCCCAGCGGGATGCCGGTCCAGCCGGCCACGATCTCGGCGACCACATGGCCATCCACCTGGACCGGGACCATCGGCGTTTCGCCCTGATGCTGCTTCAACTCTTCCAGCAACTGCTTCAGTTCGGCACGTGCAGCGTCGGCCTCGCCGGCGGCACTGCCTTCCTTGTTGGCATCTTCGAGTGCGGCGCGCACCTGCTGGATGCTTTCATTCAAGCCGCGCTCGTGCTCCCAGCGTGTTTGTAGTTCGCCCTGTTCAGCCAGGGCACTGGCGTGCTGCACCTGCAGGTCGACCAGTCGCGCCTGGTGTTCCGAGCCGCTGGCAGTTTCGCGCTGGAGCGCGGCAATCTCCGCATCCAGCCGCTCAAGCCGCCGCGTGACGCCCTCCAGCAGGGCGGGCGTGGCGTTCTGTCCCAACGCCACTTTGGCACAAGCCGTATCCAGCACGCTGATGGCCTTGTCCGGCAGCTGGCGGCCGCTGATGTAGCGGTGCGAGAGCCGGACAGCCTCGGTGATGGCTTCGTCATAGACGCGTACGCCAAAATGCTTTTCCATGAGCGGTGCCATGGCGCGCAGCATGGCGCACGCCACTTCCTCAGTCGGTTCCTCGACCTTGATCACCTGGAATCGCCGGGCCAGCGCAGCATCTTTCTCGAAATACTTCTTGTATTCACTCCATGTGGTAGCGGCGATGGTACGCAACTCACCACGCGCCAGGGCGGGCTTGAGCAGATTGGCGGCATCGTTCTGTCCGGCCTGGCCACCGGCACCGATCATGGTGTGCGCCTCATCGATGAAGAGGATGATGGGGTGCGGACTTTTCTTGACTTCGTCGATCACGTTCTTGAGGCGACTCTCGAACTCACCCTTGACGCTGGCGCCGGCCTGTAGCAAGCCCATGTCCAGCGTATGAATCTCCACGCCCCGCAAGGGTTGCGGCACATCCCCCTGGACAATGCGCAGGGCCAGGCCCTCGACCACGGCAGTCTTGCCGACACCGGCCTCGCCGGTCAGGATGGGATTGTTCTGGCGACGGCGTAGCAGGATATCGACGGCCTGGCGGATTTCCGCATCGCGCCCGATGACCGGATCGATCTTGCCGTCGCGGGCGCGTTGGGTCAACTGGGTGGTGTACTGGTCCAGCGCCGGCGTTTTGCTGGCGCCGCGCTGCTTGAGTTCTCCCACGGGGTCGCCGCCAGTCATCTCGTCATCGCCAACCTCACCACCGGTGTCTGCCGTCGCCGGGGCCTCCACCGATCCTTCGGTGAGCCTGTGCAAATCATGCTTGAGTTCATCGACCTTGAATCTGGCAAAGAGCTTGGAGCCGCGATAGGCCAGTTGCGACAACTCGCTCTGGGTCAGCAACGCCAGCAGCAGATGGCCACTGCGGATGGCGGAATTGCCGCCGTCCAGCGAAGCGATCAGCCAGCCATGCTCGAACAGCGTCTGCAGATGGGGAGACAGCACAGGTGTGCGCGTGTTGCCATTCTTAAAGGTGCCGATCTCGCGTTCCAGATCGGCTTGCAGGCTGTCGACGCTGATGCCGCTGTGACGTGCAAGAAGGCTGAAGTCGGATTGCGGCTGTTCCAGCAGGGCCAGGAACAGGTGTTCCAGATCCACTTCATACTGGCCGCGCGACATGCACAGCGTGGCCGCACGCTCGGTGGCCAGGCGCGCAGTGTCGTTGAGCTTGCTGATCAGGGATTTGAGGTTGATGCCCATGCTGCGTTTCCTTCCTGCTGGTAGTGGCGACGGTCGTGGCGGCCGTCTCGGTTTTTGTGGTTTTTCTTCACATTACTGAACTGCAATTTCGTAACGGATATCGGCACGGTCCCGTGTTTCGGGCACGGTAGCGATGAAGGTGTCCCAGCCCAGGCGTCCTCCTTCACTTGTGCCTGCAAGCGCCATCCCATGGACGTCCTGAGCACGCAGCACCAGCTGCACTTCATATTCCAGGGTGGCTCCGGTGAACATGCCCAACATGCGCGCCAGTGCCAGAGAGGCCTTCTTGCCAGGCAAAAACTGTTCGAAGTCCTTCATCGCCAGCGGGCCGATACGCAGCCGCATGCGCAGGTCGCGCTGCCAGACACGTTCACCAGCCATGGCCGTGCCCAGAGCGGAATTGGTCGAGCCCAACATGGTCTGGTGTTCGCGCGGCACCTTGTACCAGTAGCCGACGAACTGCTCGATCTGCAGCGGTACTGAAAAATATTCGCCCAACACCTTCTGCATGTAGGGTGCCGAGGCCGGACGGTGGCGGAAGGCACCGGCGAAATGCGCCAGCGACTCGTCACGTACGCCGTTGCCATGACAATCCTGCAGGCGCTCGCGCAAGGAACGGAAACCAAGCCCCGAGAGGGACAACAGCAAAGGCAGGAAGGTGTCACGCCGACCGGCCTCATATTGAAAGGCCAGGCGATACTTGGTCCACGCCTGGTAGAACAAGGCCAGCGACCTGGTGGAGAAGGCATCCAGAAAGGCCCGCGGGCCTTCATCGCGCTGCTCGATCTGATGACGCGCGATGCGCTCGGTGTAATGGGCCGGAAGAGAACCACTGCCGCCCAGAAAGCCCATGAAGGTAGGCGTAAGCCGGACATACTTCATCTGGCCGCTGCGTAGCGCCTGCTCCATGTCGCTGACCGAGACCGATGCCTCCTGGCGCGGTGGGTAGGTGTCGATGCCCTCGATTTCGCTGGCAGGAAATCCTAGTACCGTGCGATTGGCAAAGCGAAGGAAATCGCTGACCGCACGTTCATGCGGAACGCCGTTGCGCTTGAACCAGAGTTCAATCATGCGCACGGCCTGGAAAAACTGGAAGCGGTGAGGAGCGGCAAACAGCCGCTCGATCACGCTAGGTTCAAATCTCCGCTGCGTGGCCTGCATTTGAGCAGTTCCTCCCCGGTTCTTTTGGATATCACGATCAACTGCGAGAAGCTGTTGGCGTGGACGTACAAGCCCATGAAGCGATCGATCACGCTGGCGAAGGCGTGCAGTCCGCTGCCCACAAAGCCCTCCTCGTCAACGGTCAATCTGACCTCGATGCCCCGCACCAGGCTGGCGAAGGGATTACCCGGCAACCACGCCGTAGTGGCTTTGTGCTCGATGGCGGCGATAGCACTGATCTGGCGTTGAGAAATGGGTGAATTGGATTGGTCGTAGAGCGTCAGCATCTCCTGGAAGGCTTCCAGCCCGCCGCGCATGAGGGACAGATGGTTCAGCGAAAGATGCGAGATCAAACGCCATTGCGCCCCGCGCCCTCGCTCGAAGCGCGAAGGCAGGGTCGGCTTGCGCAACAGAGCGGCTGTGCGGGTGACGCCACCACCCTCCATGCTGAGGTCGCCACCGGGCAGCCCGTAGGTGAGCAGCGCCGGAAGATCGCGGTTGGTGCAGGTCAGGTCAATGCTCAGGGTATCGGTTTCGACCTTGGCCGGATTGAAATCGATATCGACGATGGAGATTTCGGTCTCATAGCCCGGACTCTTCAGGGCGACCAGTTCATCGCGACGCATTGCCCAGTAATGGCCATCCGTTTCGGGGGCCTGTCCATGGCGCAGCGAATAGAAGGGACGGAACTGCGTGACTGACTCCCCCTGGGGCGTCTGCCGCACCAGCTGTACCGAATCGATCGAATAGACTTCGTATCCGAAGGCGCGCCGCCCGTCAGGGAGTACCGGATAGGTGGCACCCGCGTGCGTGAGGCGGATCGGATCACCGCGCTGACTGAACAAGTTGATGACCGGTGTGCAGCCCAAGAGCAGATTGGCCGCACTGACACCACCGAGCTGGCGGGCGATGTGCGAATCGGCACGCAGGCCGGACAGGCCCAGGTGCAAGGTGAAGCTTTTGGCCCCCGCAGGCAGGATGGCGAGGATGGCCGACAGATCGATATCGAAGAAATTGAATCTCTCCGGGAAGGCAAAATACTCCGTCAGCAAGCGATAGGCTGGATGCGACTGCGAGGGGAAATCGATCAGTGCATCCTCTTCGGCAAACCCGACCTCGGCCAGAGGCAGCTTGCGCAGGGCAGTCCAACGGCCACTGCGCGGCAATTCGACCCAGGCCGCCGTGCTGCGGATGAAGAGACTGTCACGCAGGGCCGCGCAGAATGAAGCCTCGCCATCGATGAAGACCCGCAGTGAAGCAAGACCCAGCTTGGCCAGGGCCAGCGACTCCGCCGTCGTCTCGATGGTGATGGACAGCGATGAGCTCACCGAAGTCGGCAATACCACGGCCTCGGGCGCATCGATGATGGGCGAGAAGACTGCCTGCGACAGACGGATCGGAGCGACCGGAATATCGTAGACCGTCTGGAAGCGGCAGACCACGCCCTTGACGGGGCGGGTGGCCAGCGACGTGCCACGCGGGATCACGGTGGCATTGGTCAGCTGCGCGGCCGACGCCGCGTAATCCATGTGCGCGATCGAGCAGGAGGGAAAAGGACGCAGGTAATGCGGATAAAGGACCTCGAACAAGGCCTCGGTGAATTCGGGATAGTCATCATCGAGCCGCTTGGACACGCGCGCATTGAGCAACGCATAGGACTGGATCATGCGCTCGATGTGCGGATCCTCGCAGATCTCGCCGGCCATCAGCAGGCTGCCCGCGATCTTGGGATAGCGCTCGGAGAACTCGCGGGAATAGCGCCGCAGGAAGCTCAGCTCGCGCTCGTAATAAGGTAGCAGCTCTTGCACTTAAACTCCTATGCGGGTCGTTCGCGACTTGCTGATGGAATATTGCAGGGTCGACGGCTGCAGTACGGCATCGAAATTGACAGTCTCGCGCGCAGCGTTGACCACCAGCAATGCGCTGATGGCAAAGTTGAGACGGTTGATCGAACCCTCCTGGATTTCCAGCGTGGCTTTCACATTGCGCAGCCGCGGCTCGTGCCGAGAGATCGCTTCTTCCAGGGAGTGACAGATCGCGGTACGGTCATCGAGACTGGCCAGACTCATCCCGGCGAAATCATTGAGGCCGTAGGCGATGATGGAGTTGCTGCACTCCGGATATTGCTGGAGCAATTCCTCAGGCACCACCGAGCGCGTGTTGAGCATCGCCTCCAGGTCACGTGCCACCACATCCTTGAGCTCTTCTATCGACAGACGGCTGACGACAGGACTGACGGCGGAACGGGGTCCGTCATTCATCAGCTTGTCAAACAGGCTGGGCGCGAAGCCTTTCATCTGCGTTTCCCCCGTCTGGTGATCGGATGATCGAATGGTTATTGCTTGGATCGCACGACATTGAAGTCGGCATAACAGGCGTTGAAAGCGGAAGTCCGCCGGAAGACCGGCGGACGTCGTACAGCTTCATGAATGTCTGTTCTTTTGACGACAGCTCATCCGTTCAGTACAAGGTTCCCTTAGATGACTTTGTTGGTGGACAGATCCCAGCCGCCCGAGGTATTGCCGGCGGTACCGCCATCCTTCTTCTGCTGGGTGTACTTCCACTTCACGGTGGAGTACTTCAGGCCGACCGTTTCGTTCAGGATCTCGCCCGACTCGATGGTCGGCTTGACGCTGCTGATCATGACGTTGGTCAGTTCGATCTCGAAGTAGCGGACGCGCTCGCCCTTGCCATCGGCGCGCATGAATTCGAACTTGGCCTTCGGAATGGTCTTGCCCGAGGAGGAGTTTTGCAGCAGCAGGGGCGAGGCCAGGTCGGCCACCTTGGTGAACACGATGTCCTTGTGCTCGCAGCGCTCGGCGGTGTGACCACCACCGGTCGATGCGGTTGCCGACTTCGGCTGCAGGACTTCCCAGTCAACGGTCTTGCACTCGATCCAATCCTTGTGCAGGTCATCAGTGGATTCACCCTTGATGCCGTCGATTTGCAGATAGACGTCAATTGCCATAACTTATCCTGTAAACATGAGGGAGGAAAAAATAGTTAGGATTTACCTGCCTGCGGCAGCTCCGCAACCAGCCGGAGCGACACCGACAGTTCATCCAACTGAAAATGCGGACGCAAGAACGACACGGCGCGATAAACGCCTGGCCGTCCCGGCACTTCCGACACCTGTACCGAAGCTTCGCGCAGCGGGAATTGCGCTTTTGCTTCCTGCGTGGCGTTGTCGTCCAGCAGCACGTATTGCGCGATCCAGCGATTGAGGAAGTCTTCGACGTTCGAAGCGGCAGCAAAGCTGCCGATCTTGTCCCGCATCATCGACTTCATGTAGTGAGCGATGCGCGAGACGGCAAAGATGTATTGCAACTGCGAGGACAGGACCGCATTGGCATTGGCGGCGTCCGTGTTGTACTTCTTGGGTTTCTGGGCAGACTGTGCGCCGAAGAAGGCGGCATAGTCGGTATTCTTGCAGTGAACCAGGGAAATGAAGCCCAGATCCGACAGCTCCTTCTCGCGGCGATCGGTGATGGCAATCTCGGTGGGGCACTTGAGGGCAACTTCGCCTTCATCCGTCTTGAAGGTGTGGGTGGGCAGGTCCTCGACCAGACCGCCGCCCTCCACACCACGGATGGCCGCGCACCAGCCGAAGTCCTCGAAGGCCTTGGTCAGCTTGCTGCCAAAGGCATAGGCGGCGTTGCACCACAGGTATCTGGAATGATCGGTGCCATCGACATCCTCGACGAAGTTGAAGCCTTCGACCGTCGTCCCGTCTTTGGGATTGAAGGGCAGACGACCCAGGAAGCGCGGCAGGGTCAGGCCGACATAACGTGAATCTTCGGATTCACGGAAAGACTTCCACTTGGCGTATTCAACCGTATCGAAGACCTTGGACAGGTCACGCGGCTTGCCCAGGTCGGAGAAGCTCTCCAGGCCGAACAGCTCGGGCGAGGCCGCCGTGATGAAGGGCGCATGGGAGGCTGCGGCGATACGCGACATCTGCTCGATGAAGTACATATCTTCAGGCTGGCGCGTGATCTCGAAATCGCCCAGCAAGGCACCGAAAGGCGCGCCACCGAAGGTACCGAATTCTTCTTCATATACCTTCTTGAACATGGCACTCTGGTCGAATTCCAGTGCCGAGTTGAAGTCCTTGACCAGTTCCTTCTTGGTGGCGTTGAGGATCTTGATCTTCTGGTTCTCGCCAACGGTGGTGTTGCGGACCAGGTAGTTCAAGCCGGTCCAGCTGCCTTCCAGCTTCTGGAACTCGGGCGCGTGCATGATCGCGCTGACCTGACTGGAGATCAGATGATCCAGTTCCGCGATGCGCGCATCCAGGGTGGCCGACAGGTTTTCCGAGACAACTACCGTGCCTTCCATGACCTGGCTGACCAGTTCGGAAATCAGATCCTTGGCACGATCATGTTCGGAAGAGGACTTGGCGACCTTGCTTTGTTCGACGATGTCATCCAGAAGAGTGCTGCCGACAGCAGCGGGCGCGGCACTTGCGGCAGCTTCGGTATTGGCTTGAGCGGACATGGGGATCTCTTTTACTTGTTGGTTTGCTTGCTGAGTTCGGCCAGCTTCTCGGTACTGTTGAGCACGTCGCTGAGAATGTCTTCCAGCTTGTCGTTGCCGGCGATCTTGTTACGCAGATCTGCCAGCTTGGTGCGCGCTTCCAGCAGCTTGCGCAGGGGCTCGACCTGCTGCACCACGGACTCGGGCCGAAAATCTTCCATCGAACGGAACTTCAGTTCCACCGCGAATTCGCCCCCCTTGTCAGAGAGCTCGTTGGGCACGCGATAGACGGCCCGCGGTTCGATACCCTTCATGACTTCATCGAAATTATCGGGATCGATATTGATGAATTTCCGATCCTTCAGACGCGGCTGCGGCACCTCCGAGTTCCCGCCGAAATCGCCGACCACGCCGGTCACGAAGGCCAGTTCCTTCTTTTCGATGGCGTCACCGATCTCGACGTCATAGGTCATCTGCACGCGCGGGGGACGCACTTTCTGCAGTTTCTTCTGGATGCTTTCTCTTTTGGCCATGTTTGCTCCGCTGCTGTTTGAGTGACTCGCCCCATCGCCTGAGGCGGCTTGAAAAGCGGGAACACGCAAGGCGTCCCGCCGGCTCGCCTTACTTCAGATTGCCAAATGGATTGGGGCCGCTGCCGCCACCATTGCCTGCATCGGTATCAACTGAGGGTGCGACCGCCTTGCGCACGACCTTGCCGCGCGCACGAGATGCAGCGACAGGCTTGCCCGGTGGCGGCACCAAGGTGTTTTCGCCCAGGCTTTCACGCAGGATCTTGGTCAGGTCCTGGGCTTCGGTCTTGACCGAGCCGTTCAGCGCATTCTGCGAGCGCAGATCCGCCAGCGACTTCGTCGCCAGACGCAGGCCGGACACAGTCACGATGCTGTTGGCGACCTTGTCGGACGGGTCGCGCTTGAGTGCTTCCTGGGCATTGACGATCGCATCGCTGTAATCGCCGGCGTCGAAGCGGATCTGGGCAATGCGCACCCAGGGAGTCTTGTCGGCAGGGAAGCGGCTGGCCACTATCTTCAGCACTGACACGGCTTCATCGGTCTTGCCTTCGGCCTGCGCGGTGTTGGCCTGGGCCACCCCGTTTTCCAGCGTGTTCTTGGCGTCGTCCTCCGGATTGGGCTTGTTCTGAATATTGGCACAACCGGCCAACATCACCGCCAGCAGTGCCGGAACGATCACACCAGCCTTCAATTTGCTCGCACGCATTGGAATTCACTCCTTATATTTTTGACATTAAGAAAACCTTGCGCGAAATCGCACAAGCAAATTAGTCGGGACCGAAAAATTCCGGAGATTCCTGATTTTTAGGCTGCAAATGAGATGCGACGGCAGTTTTCCGGCGAAATTGATGCTCTTGGAAACCGCACTTTTCAACTACGCCACGTTCTAATTACGACTATCAGGTTGTTGCCCGACTTAATAGTTTTGAGTAATTTGAACTTAAGCTCGTCCAAATGTATCGCATAGACCTTCACGGGAAAATGCAGTTCCACAATCTGTAAAGACTTCCTAAAATTTTTTCGGCACGCGAGAATTCGCGCATGAGAAATCCAATAGAACGAACGGGGCAGAGTTGAAAAAACGATTGATTAATCACTTGGCAACGGGAGTTGCCATCTTTTCCCTATCCGGCTGTGCCGCCGTGGGTGCAGCCTCCGGGGTCGCCCAGGCCGCCAAGTCCACGCTGGAGGCGCTGGGACTGAAGAAACCCGACACGCCGGAAGTCCCCGATTCCATGAAGCAGCCGCGCACGGTACCCATCAAGCTGCACGCATCCAAGGCTCTCAACGTCGATTCGCAGCAGCGTCCTCTGGCCCTGGTCGTAAAAATTTATAAGCTCAAGCAGAACATTAGTTTCCAACAGGCGTCATACGACACGTTCCTGAGCGCACAGAAAGAAAAGGAAGCCTTGGGAGCTGACCTCCTGGAGGTCAAGGAAGTGACGCTGGTCCCGGGCCAGCGCTATGAGATTTCCGAGAAGGTCAGTTATGAAGCCGGCTATATCGGCGTGGCAGCGCTGTTCGTCAACCCGGCGCCGCAGCGCTGGCGTGCCGTCTTCAAGGCTGATGAGGCCGAGAAGAACGGTATCACCGTCGGCTTGCAGTCCTGCTCGCTGACCGTAGGTGCTGGTGCCGTGGCCATCGATACGCAGGGCAAGCCGCTGGAAAAGAATCTGATGCTGGCACCAGTTCAGTGTCAGTGAAATTCAAACAACAATTCGCAGGACATCGCGACATGACAATCATCACGACGGGGCAATCCAAGTGAATCACTCCAACAAAGTCCTCTGGGGCGAAGGTCTTTTCCTCCGGCCGCAACACTTCCAGCGCCAGGATCATTATCACGAAACGCGCCTGCACCAGACTGCGCTGGCGCTCAATCCCTATTGCTGGGGCATCTGTTCGCTTCAGGTCGATCGCGATGCCCTGAGCAACAATACACTGCGCATCCTGGAACTGTCGGCCATCTTCCAGGATGGCGAAATATACAAGGCTCCGGATGGCGATGACCTGCCCGACCCCATCGAACTGACCGAGATTGCGCTATCGCAGCAATCCGTGACCTTCTACGCGGCGCTGCCCGCACTGAAGAGCTTCGGCAGCAATTTCGCCGCCGGCACCGGAAGCGGCAATCATCAGTCCAGCCGCTACATCCAGCACAATATCGAGACGCCCGATCTCTTCACCGATGCCGCCAAGGCCGAAATGAGCTATCTGAAGAAGGCGGTGAGGCTGGTGTCGGAGAACGAACCGCGCGATTCGCTGGTGTGCATCCCTATCGTCCGACTGCGTCGGGCAAGCTCATCAGGATTCGAACTGGATCCTGATTTCGTGGCGCCCAGCCTGTCGGTACATGCAGCACCGCTGCTGTTCCTGCGGCTTCGCCGCCTGCTCGATGCCTTGCAGGCCAAGGTCAGCGCGCTGTACGGGCACCATCGCGAACCCAGCAAGAGCGTGGTGGAATTCCGTTCCGGCGACATCACCTCTTTCTGGCTGCTGCATACGGCCAGCACCGCCTATGCCAGTCTCTCGCACTACCTGAACAATCCCATGCTGCATCCTGAACGGCTCTACGAACAACTGCTCGCCCTGGCAGGGTCGCTGATGACGTTCTCGCGCAGCCTGGCCCTGGCGGACCTGCCGCCCTATGAGCATCGCGATCCCGGACCGGCGTTTGCGCGGCTTGACGGCATCATCCGCGAACTGCTCGACACCGTCATCTCGTCGCGCTATTTCGCCATTGCCCTGCACGAGAACAAGCCGTCTTATCACATGGGCATGCTGGACTCGGGCAAGATCGACGAGAAGACCAGTTTCTACCTGGCCGTCAATGCCGACCTCCCGGCCATCGAGCTGGTCGACGTGGTGCCGCTGCGCTTCAAGATCGGCGCGCCCGAGGACGTCGAGAAATTCGTGCTGGCCGCACTGCCGGGCGTGAAGCTGGTGCACTCGCCGCAGGTGCCGGCGGCGTTGCCCGTACGCCCTGATACCTACTACTTCACGCTGGAGAGCAAGGGCGCCATGTACGAACGCATGCTGCAGGCGCAATCGATCTGCATCTATGTACCCTCCGGCATCCGTGACCTCAAACTCGAACTCCTGGCGGTGACGCAATGAATATGACCTCGGCCCCCTCCCTGCTCGATCAAGATCACCTTCCGCCTACCCAGCTGGCCAGCGCCCCCGTGAATGCGAAGTCGCTGCTGGATCTGATGTATGACGGCTTCTATGCGCTCTTCATGCTCAAGAACGGCAGTGCGCCTGTGGATGAAGCATCCTTCTCGGTGAAGATGCAGAAATTCCTGGGCGACGTAGAGCGCAATGCAAAGAAGCTTGACGTCTCTCCGGAAGACGTCTACGCCGCCAAATATGCGTTCTGTGCCTCGGTCGATGAGATCATCCTGCGTTCCAGCTTCGGCATCCGCGATGCGTGGGAACGTCGCCCGTTGCAGCTGACCATGTTCGGCGATCAACTGGCAGGTGAAAATTTCTTCAAGCAGCTGGAAGACCTGCGGGTGCGTGGCAACGCGCACATCCAGGCGCTGGAAGTGTTTCATATGTGCCTGCTGCTGGGCTTCCAGGGAAAGTACGCACTCGAAGGACCGGAAAAACTGAATTATCTGACCGCGCGGCTGGGTGACGAAATCGCTCATCTCAAGGGCAAGAGCGCGGGATTCGCGCCGCACTGGGCGCGGCCGGATGCCATCGTCAACAAGCTGCGCAATGACGTCCCGTTGTGGGTGGTGGCCTCGCTGTTTGCCTTTATCGGCATGTTTGCCTACCTGGGCCTGAACTGGATGCTCACCAGCGGCACCGAGAACGGACTGGCCGGCTATGCCGATATCGTCAAGCTGGCACCACGTACTGCCAACCTGACCATTACGCTGCCCTGAGCGTGATCTCTCCCCTGACTGTCATGGAAGACCACTCGGATGAATCTGCCTTTTTCCGATACTCTCAACAGTGTCATCAACCAGCTTTTCGGCCCCGGCCTGTCGCAACACGCGCGCCTGATCACTCTGAGCAGCGCTCAGACCGCAAACCTCCCTGAATCCTTGGTGGTGGAGCGCTTCCACGGCCAGGAGAGCGTCAATGACAACTTCAGGTTCGACATTGATGCGCTGTCCGTCTCCACCGATCTCGACCTCAAGCAATTCATCGGCAGCGAGCTGACGCTGCGCCTGCTGCAGGTCGATGGCAGCCGACGCGCCTGGCACGGCTACTGCACCCAGGCTTCCTGGCTGGGTGCTGATGGCGGTCTGGCACGCTACCGGTTGCGGCTGGAATCCTTCCTCGCCTTCCTCGACCGGCGCCGCGACAGCTTCCTGTTCCAGGACATGAGCGTCACCGACATCGCCAGCGCGGTCCTGAAGGAGTATCCGCAAGCCAATTTCTCGCTGGATGTCACGCAGACGCTTGCCAGGCGCGAGATCTGCACGCAATACCGCGAGAGCGATTACGCCTTCCTGCGCCGCATCCTGGCCAGCGAAGGCCTCAACTTCCGTTTCGAACATCAGCAGGATGGTGACGATGGCCAGGCCTCCGGCCAGCAACAGGCACGGCACAAACTGATCATCTTCGACCGTAACGCCAAGGCCCCGGACCTGCCGGGTGGCGATGCGCGCATTCGCTTTCACCGTGTCGCAGCCACCGAGTCCAGTGATGCCATCACCGACTTCAGCGCCGTGCGCAGCGTGCGTTCCAACGCGGTGGCCCTGGCCAGCTGGCATCCTGAGAAGATTTCTTCAGCTTCGGCCGAAGAGAGCTCCAGCCTGGATGCTGGCGAGCTCCCTGCCCTGCCGGTCTACGACGGCAGCGGCCAGCAGGACTTCGCCGACCAGAAGGCGGCATCGGACCATGCCCTGTTGATGCTGCAGGCCATGGAACTGCAGAACAAGCGCTTCGAAGGCGCAGGCGCGGTGCGCCAGCTCTGTGCCGGTGTTCAGTTCGCCCTGATCCAGCATGAGCGCTATCCGGAGGGAGAGAACCGCTTCATGCTGCTTTCGGTCAGCCATAGTGCTCGCAACAATTTCGACAACAATATCGCCCAGATCCTTGATGAGGTATTGCCCGCTTCGCTCGGGCAAGGCTTGGTCAGCTCACTCTCTCCGGGCACCAGCTCAGACGACGATCTCAAAGCCGGCACCTACCGCAACAGCTTCGTGGCCGTGCGCGATGTGGTTCCTGTCGTGCCGACCGCGATCACGGAGCGTCTCAAGCCAACTGCACGCGGCACGCAGACCGCATTGGTCACCGGCCTGCCGGACGCCGCTGTCACCACGGACCGCAATCATCGCGTCAAGGTGCAGTTCCATTGGCAACGCGGCCAGGCGCCGAACCCGGGCGGCCTGCGCGAGACCGGCAACCTCGATGACAAAGACGGCAACGCGCCCGGCAACGACGCCTCCGGCACCTGGGTACGCGTGGCCGAAGCCCAGTCCGGCCCCAACTGGGGCAGCCAGTTCACGCCGCGCATTGGCAGTGAAGTGCTGATCGATTTCATCGAGGGCGATATCGACCGGCCTGTCGTGGTCGCGCAGCTCTACAACGGCAGCGATGTACCGCCTTTCCCGGCTGGTGCCGATTCCGGAGCCAACCATGCCGGCACGATCTCGGGCTGGCACAGCACGGCGCATGATGGCAGTGGATTCAATCAATGGGTGGTGGACGATACGCAGTCGCAACTGCGCATGCGGCTGGCCTCCAGCCAGGCCAGGTCCCAGCTCAATCTCGGCCACCTGATCGAACAGGCCGACTCCGGCGCACAGCGCGGCAGCTATCGCGGTCAGGGTTTTGAACTGCGTAGTGACGCTTGGGGCGTGGTACGCGGTGCGGAGGGCTTGCTGATTTCCTCGACGGCGCGCCCGGCTGCCGGTGCCAGTGTGACCAGCACGCAGATGGACGCCCAGGAAGCCGTCGCCCAACTGAAGGGGGCGCAGCAACTGGCCCAGACCATGGGGGATGCCGCCACGCAGCAGCAGGCGCTGCATAGTGCGGATGCCTTGCAGGCCAAGAGGGATTTCATCTCCATCATCGACCCTGCTGATCAAGGAAAGCATCCGGGCAGCGTCAATGGTCAGGACGCCTTCAAGAGCAAAGAGGGGTCTCGCGAGAGCGACACCGCGCAACCGGTCGAGAAGTTCGCCAAGGCGGCGGTGCTGATGGAATCTCCGGCCAACATCAACTGGGCCAGCGCTGCCTCCACGGTGCTCTATGCCGGCGAGAACCTGCACTGGGCCAGCCAGGGCGATACCCACTGGACTGCTGCCGACACCGCCAGCCTGGCCGCTGGCAAGGCGGCTACCCTGTTTGCGCATGACGGAGGCATCCAGGCTTATGCGGGCAATGGACCGGTCTCGTTGCAGGCGCATACCGATGCGCTGGAGATCCTGGCCGACAAGGACGTGAGCGTGATCAGCGTCAGTGAGGGCATCGAGATCAAGGCGCGCCAGAAGATCGTGCTGCAGGCAGGACAGGCTTCGGTGACGTTGGAGGGCGGGAATATTACGTTTGCCTGTCCGGGGACGTTTTCGGTGAAGGGGGGGACGCATGCGTTTCCGGGTGGGATGAGCGTTTCGCCGGATCTGATGGCACTGCCAGACACCAAGTACAAGCTCTTTGACGAGGCCTTCGTGGTGAAGGATCCGAATGGTAATCCACTTTCCAATGTTCCTTACCGGATCAAGAGTTCAGCCGGTGATCAGCTGGCGGCCACCACCAAGGACGGCATGAGCGAGCGGGTCAGTACGGAGGCCAGCGAAAACGTGGAATTTGCCATGGAATGGTTCAAGGTCGTGCCGACCAAAACCTGAACAGATAAACCAAGGTGCAAAGGGGATGCTCGATGGGAGCCGCAGATAAAATCCAGTCACAGACAAATACGACTGGGAACTCGAAGAAAGAACTCAAGTGCGACTGCAATCTGATGTGGTCGATGATCCAGGAGATGAGCACCAAGCGCCTTTGCAAACTACACGGGCGTAATGAAGGTTCCATCATTCCGGTCTACAGTGACCGCGCTCGCAGGATCGCAGCCACCTATGCGCGCTTCTATCTGGAGAAGGAAGATTATGGAGATCCGGCCAAAAAGGGCCGCTTCTACTGGATGGCCCTGGGTGCGTTTGCCAGCAAGACGGTCGCTTGTTCTCTGGACGACATCCGCGTCGCAACGATTGATACCGTCTTCAAAGGGCTGGCAAAAGGAAATCTCTGGCTCTTCTATGACATCAGTGGCTGGCATTGGTATTACACGAGATTCGGCACGAGCTTCGATCTGTGCATTAGCCAACGGGATGCTTCCGCCTATATCACTGCGGTCAAGGAACAGGTCACGAACTATCCATGGAAGGACGAGGCCCTCTCCAAGATCAATAACATGCGGACCTTTGACAAGATTCAGGCCGGTTTTGCCTTGGTCAAGCAGATTGAAGAAGAATCAGATCGCGTCGAGCGCCGCAAGCTGCAGTGGGATCACTTGATCAAGATTGCCGAGCATGAGCAATATGTCATCCTCCAGCCATTGATTTATGCTGACAAGGATTTCTCTGATTGGGTCGCAGTCCAACGCTGGCGCCTTGTCGACCTCGTATCGCCTGAACTGCGCCTGGCATTCACCAGCGCGTGCGACAGCAAACAGCCATTGAAGAAGTCAGTTGCGCCCAAGGGCACTATCCTAGAAGACTACAAGAGCCGCATGGACTGGATCACGCAAGCAGCCGGTCGTTTCCATCAACTGATGGGTCAAGAGCGCGCGTATATGGAACAGGAGCTCAGTACCATGGCGGGATGGGTCCATATGGACGAGTCGCTGGAACTCGAAAACCGCCCCATGATGCTGCCTCCGATCTGACATCAATTCCACGCCATGTTGAAACATATTCACCTCCCGATCCGGACACGCGTCCGGATCGCACTTTTGCCGCTGCTCCTGCTTGCTGGGCTAAGCGCCTGCCCCCCCCACGACTCTTCAGAAAAACCCAAGATGAGCCAACTTGTTCATATTTCGATCAACGAACCCGTCGATACGCTTAATAAAGCCAACCCCGGGCTTTTCACAGCGAGCGAACACCCGAGCGGCCTGCAATTCGTCACGGCCAAATGGGAATCTGGCAAGCCAGGTACTGTCACCTTAGACCATGGTCCGCGATCGTTTTCAATGCCGTCCGTGCTCAGCGTCACGGGAACCGCCTCCACCAGGTTTGCTGCAGAGCATATTTCGCAGTGGTCCGTGAATGGTGGGGTCAGCGATGCAGAAACGATTTCCCATGACGACGCGCGCAAACAATTTACCGCATTGCTGCATGCACTAAGCGCAGCAGGTTGGTCGAAGGTAATCCCGATCAGCCGCCCGCGACTCAAAGGTGAACAAGCGCTGGCCTACGCGCTGAAGAACCCCGGCTATCCGCTCGACCCTTCGTATGACCTGTCGCTGGCGCAATGGATGACGCTGCCTGACGGCACTCCATGGCTCTTTTACGCCGATCACGTGTTCCTCGAAATCAAACTGTACCGAGATCCCAACCGGCTCGATCCGCACAAGAGGGGAGCCTACTTCGTCACCTCTTCATTGACGGCGCAGGACGCCTATCTGCGCGGCTATGTAGATGATGAAAAACTCGACAACTGGAAGATGGAATTCAGGAAGGAACTGCCTGCCTTGAAGCAGGCCCGGGAAAAGAAGGAGGCGCAACTGAAGAATGACAACGTCACCATCGATCAGGCTTATCAGGATCCGGCGGTCTTCCAATAACGTCCCGTACGAATTGCTGGCATGGTGATCTCTGACCGCTGACGATCAAGCTGAGGAAATTCCCCGTGCACTCATCTTTTTACTCCCTTGAATACCAGCGGACTCGTGTGCGCTCCGCGTTCAAATCCGCAATAGGCAGAATGGTGATTTTCGTTTTGGCGACCGCAATGCTAGGCGGCTGCGGCAATAGCAGCGGAGCCGAGCACCACGCAATGAACGAGCGCATTCATATCCAACTCGGCCAGTCCGGCGACGATATCCTTGAGAACTATCCCGGACTATTTTCAATGAGCGATCATCCCTCAGGTGCGAAGTTCCATGCGGCCAGATGGACCAAGGACGCGCGCGGCACAGTTGAAATTGGGCCATCGGAGACACTGTTTGTCATTCACCATGCGTTGAGCGCAACAGGGAACTACTCGCCTTCATTTGCCAACGAAAACATCATCGAATGGAACATCAATGCTGGCCTGGCGGAAAGCAGTCCGATCATGCACGACGCTGCAAGGAAGCAATTTCAATCCATTCGTGCAAATCTGCGCAAGGGCTCCCGGCATCGCTATATCGATCCGGATGCCCCCCGGCTGTCGGGTGAAAACGCGCTACGCTATGCAGAGTCCACGCCCTCCGTTTATGGATTGGATACGGACTACGAGCCAACCTTGGACGAATGGATGCATCTTCCCGGCCGCACGCTTTGGAAACTCTGGAGCAAGGAGGGCTACCTGACGATTGCTTTGTCCCGCGATCTTTCTCTAAACGACGTCAACCAGCCGGGTGCCTACTTCATTGAATTCAACCTCCGGAGTGAAAAAGAGCAATTCCACCAACTGGTGGGCGCTGACAAGCGGACGGTTTGGCAGCAAGCATTGCGCGCTGAAATAAAACTGCTGAAAGAAAAGCGCCAGCAGGCCGAAAGCACCTTACGCAAACAGGGAGTCAACATTGACGAAGCCTATCAAGATCCGCCGGGCTTCTGATAATTGTCCACCCCACCCAAAGCGAGATGAGGACTCATGTACCCAAGCTGGGCAAGACCAAATAGACAATGAGACCGCACTGCAGCTTCACTTTATATTGCTCATGCCAGTGAAAGCATTCCGGCTATTCCGAATTGGCGCGATGAGTTCCATGTTCTGGATCATCGCGCTCCGGACCGCCTGTTCTCCCGACAAATCAGAGAAGTCGATCAATATGCTCCATCAGATCGAAATCAGCGCCAACCAATCCGGCAAAGAACTTCTCGCACGCTACCCAAATCAGATAGTTCTGATCATCAGGCCCCCAACGTCAACTTTTATTCAATGGACTGGCCTCGTGATGCCTCGGGTGCCGTGGAGATACGCAACGGCACACGCGCATTCATGCTCAATGATGTTCTTGGAATTTCTGGTAACGAGGATCCCCACTTCCCGGACGAAAATATCATTGAATGGAACATCTACGCTGGCTTGGGCGCTGAAGAGCATATCCCGCACGATGAGGCAAGGCAGAGAATGATGCGCATCCTGAACAACATAAGAGCCGCTGGCCGGCGTCACTACATAGAGCGCTCACTGCCGCGGCTGAATGGGGCGCAAGCCTTGCACTTTGCCATCACCTCACCGGTGCACTTGCTGGATCCCGCCTACGTGCCTGACCTGGATGAATGGATGAGTCTTCCCGCTGATGCGACATGGTGCCTCCAGCTTGAACATGCTTACCTGACCTTGACCCTGACCCGCGACATGGAACGACTTGACAGAAACAAGCCAGGCGCTTACTTCCTCAAGTTATCCCTGGTTGGCAGCAAGGAAGAGGCACGTCAGATAGTTGGGCCTGCAAAGCGATCAGATTGGCAAAACGCACTCTCTTCGGAATTGCCGCTATTGAAGCAAGACCGGGATCAGGCTGAAGAGACGTTGCGACGACGCGGCGTTGTCATCGATAGCGCTTACCAGGACCCATCTATTCCTTGAAAGCCTGCTTCAGGCGAAAGTTGAGAGAATGGATGCAGCTGCCGGGGCTCTGCACCAAAAAAAAACGGCCTGATCGCAGATCAGGCCGAGTGGTCATCCGCACAGCAAGGACAACTGCATCAAGCCGCTGAAGCAGAATCCGCCTGCGCAAACCGGGCACGCGCCTTGTGCGGCTTGCGATAACTATCCTGCAAGTGCTGATGGCGATCCAGCCCTTCGAGCTTCATGCTGGTCGGCGTCAAGCCAAAGAAGCGTACGCTGTCGTTCACCGATCCGATGGACGCATCCATGCGCGCGTCGCCGAACATGCGGCAGAAGTTGGTCCCATAGTCCGATAGTTCCAGCTCATCATCCAGGTCAAGCTGATGCGGGAGACCGTACCTCCGCCGTCGTTGCTCAGCAAGGGAAAATATCAAGAATTCCGGGACCGGTTTCTTCTGAAATGAAGTTAGATGTTGATAAGAAATTTCAAAAGGATGGCCACCGATTTCCTCACGCAATATTGAATCGTTCAACACTTTGATAGCAGATGGAATAAAAGATCCTGCTCGACTCTACAGAATCCTGTCTCCAAATAGCCGAGCAATGAGTGATTGCTGGATTACCGAAGATGTCTTTAAACAATAAAAGGCGGCAGCCGATCCACCTGCGGCATGGTGCGCGAACAAGCTAGCAAGGACAATAAACAAGTCTCAGTCCAGCCGTAAGGCAAATCAACGATATGAATATCCAAGACATCATGCTCCCATCGGAGAAAGAGCGGTGCCAAATTTTCCATTATCTTAAGAAGATCAGCTCGCTGACTGCGTGGCAGCGGATTTTCGAGTTTTACCAAGCCTGGGTGAACGTTGCAGAAAGTAGCGTTCGGGAAGCAGATACCCGGGGGTGGGGGAAAATGACATCCTTACCTTATTCGGACTACACATTCCTTTTAAAAAGCCTGGCCCATCGCGAAGATGGAGTACGCCGTCTGAGGCTAGGAGACAAGCGGGTATTCAAATTCGATGCCAACGGCGAATTCGCCATGGCTGCCAGGGCAACGGGCCACTATTCACAGTTACTCTATCGTTTAGAAATCGGGGAAAATCGGATCAACGAAGAGTACACACCACTTTGGTCTGAATTCTCCTCAGCGTTGTTAACGGTCAGTCAGGCATGGGGAGAATGCGGCGTCAATATTCTGGAACCTCGTTATCAAGATGAGCCGGCACTACTTCCGTACAACGATTGGTTAAGAACGTTGCTGAAAGCATCCCCTTTTCCGGACGTTCTAGAGCCTGTCCCAGATCCACAAGATAACTTGTTAGTCCGCACCGGCTCATTGGTACCGTGCTCGGGAATCTGGGAACCTATAGATGCACCTAAGCCTTCCATGATCATGACCCTGCTTGGAAAAACTGAAACACCACTGCCTCCTTTTACGCTCATGGGGTGCATGAACTATCTGCACGGAGCTTCTCCAGCACCGACGATCTGCGCATGTACCAAGGATGACGAAATCGATCTTGCCACTACCTGGCGCCTGCTCTGGCGAGACGACCGCTATATCGACGGCTTAATTCCAGAAGAGGAGAGGTATTACCGTTTCAACCAGCCTGAAGTAAAACATTCTGCACCGCAAAATGTCTCGGAGAACGATCAGATCACCTGGACTGAAAGCGGTACGGCGGCAACTAAGACGGGTAGATGGCTGGTGGAGTCCGATATGACAGCCAGCATCGAACTGAAGGCTGGTGAGTTATTGCCCTTGCATCAGGGGCGGATGGTGCGCTGGGTGATGGCTGAATGAGGAATCGGCTTGACCAGAAGCTTCCTATTATCCCTCATACGTGTTGGTACTCGTGAACATTCGCATGAAGATTGCGGACCGGCGCAGACAAGCGACTCACTGGCTAACTGGCTGAAAATTACCGCTGCAGGTCAAGTGAACTGGCCATACAGGGAAAGAATTTTCAAGTTCAAAACAGACAGCCAAAGTGACGTTCACTGATCCAGAGACTGGCATGGAATTCACTTTCCATGCAACCGGCTGGACAGATGCAAACGGAATCTGGGGCTACCTTCGCCCCCCTGGAACAGGCTCAGTGCAAACTGCACGTGTCGGCGCTCGTGAACAGGCGGAAAAAGATAACGAACAGGTTCTCATTCATCCATGACTCAATACGGCAACAGAAAGATCAACGACATTATGCTGCCCTCTCCGTCCGAGCGACAGCAGCTCTTCTATCTTCTAAAAAAACTAAGTTCGCTGACAGCGTGGCAACGAATACTAGGGTTTTATAACGCGTGGGCGGACGCCACCGAGAACAGTGTGCGCGAGGCTGATGATCGCGGCTGGACCAACGAGACCTCTTTATCGCATTCCGAGTACGCCTATATTCTTAAATGCCTTGCCCACTGCGAAGAAGGTGTTATGCGCCTGAAAAAGGGCGATAAACGCGTTTTCAAGTTTGACGCCAATGGAGAATTTGCTATGGCACGGCGTATCTTGTCTCACTATTCGCAGCTTCTGGAGCGTATCGACATTGGAGAAAATCGCATCGACGAAGAGCATACGCCACGATGGGCTGAATTCCGTGAAGCGCTTATCCAGTTGGCAAAAGCTTGGGGCGAATGCGCAAAATATATTCTTGAATCTCGCTTCACTGATGAAGCGGCCCCGGTTCGTTACAACGAATGGCTGAAGGAACTGCTTCACTCGCGGAAATATCCGCCCTTGCTCCATGAAGTACCTAAGGCATCCACCCAACTTAAGCAGAGCCTTCCAGACCGGCATCTTGAGGGAGGTTGGGAGCAAATCGTCTTTAACATACCTCGTAATGATGCACGCAACGACACGATGCTTTACTACCCTCGCCATGGCGATGAGTCCAAAAAATTGCAGAATGCTCTGAGTGCGGCAGAGTATGACAAGCTGGATGCCGCACAAAGAGAAGACTACGTCAGCCTGCGAGAATCAATCAATCACCCCAACATCAGCGGCCCCTTTGATACCGGATGGGGCTATTCGGATTTCGGAGGAGCAGGATTAGGAGAAAAGATCGGACTACCAAGTCTTCCGGGTCAAACCACAAAACTGAATCACTAAACAAAAATGTCTGACATTCCATTCCAACTTAGTTTGACGCAAAAGAAACACGTCTCTTTGCTGTATTACTTTGCGTCGCTGTCTTACCTACAAGGATTACAGGATCGCCTTCGATCGCTAATGCAGTTCGTCGAACCTACCCTGGATAAGGCAAAATTTCAAGGCCGCGACGCACTGCTGACCAATAGCCGCTGGGGAACACGTGACACCTCGGAGAACTGGGCCAATAATGGCTGGCCATTTCTTGCCGACTTCGAACTATCTGTCGCCAGGCAAATCGCACAGCGTGCATTCGAAGTCTATTCATTTACCGATGCGTACAATTGTGGGCGCGGCCTGTCGGAGTACTCTCTGAACTGGATGACACCGGAGGAGGAAGATGAATTCCAATCCCGCTTCGATGATCTATACCTGTACGCGCACAATATCGACAGAACATTAAAGAAATCCGGTATCTCTGGAGGATGGGATGATTTTGATTTGACAGTATGCCTCGCGAAACATCCCGAAGCACTTGAAGACGCGACGGCATTGAGACTTCGAGGCGACATCACCGCCCACAGTGGTACAACACCGCCGCGTACCGGCGTCTATTTGCCTCTCGACGACCCTCATGGCACTCCTCAATTTTGCTGGACCGGAAAGCCTTCAGGAACACTCAAGGAGTGCGCCACATTTAACGATCTTGGACTTGAAGCACTCGCGAGCGTCGGTCGTCAAGCGCTGTGGCTAGATGATTACCGTATGAATCAATTCGTGCAAAGTCACCTTCAAGATCCTCGCTTGATGGCAGATCCGTACTTCAATGAAAGTACAAATGATCCAGAGCTCGCTGCAAGTCTTATAGCGCGCCAAGCTTTTACTTCACGTCCCTGCGATTGGATTTACGTAGAACAACTTCACGGACAGCCTATCGACTTCTCTGAAGATGTGCCCCTTGATCAGGCAGGAAAGGCAGCTCGACTGGAAAGCGGTGCCATCTGTAATCGTTCGGGATATTACTTCACCCCGTCCAAGATGACCTGAAGAAAGCCTTGGTGAGCAAGCGACAACCTACCCATTGGGGCTATGATGAATTCGGTCAAAAAACTGATCTGGTTGGTGTTCCGGTTCTCACTAACAATTGGTACGAGTCAAAAAAGAAATGATTAACTCTCCTGGCCATATCGATCCACAAGAAATTTTTCTCTTGGAACGTTACACGTCTCTTGAATACCTGGGCCAATTGCGAGACAGATGGCAAGAGCTACTTGAATTTGTGGAGTCACGACTGAATCAGTTCATGCAAAACTTGCCTCCTGATTACCGCAACCGCGCTCTACCTGAACAACCTGATATCGTTTGGGGAGAACAGGTGCTTCCCAACTTCCGAGATACATTCGACGGCCTCTGCAGCGGTTATATCAAGTTGTCTCATGGAGACTTCGATGGACTCAAGAGCGCGCATGGAGTGCGCTCGGACTTCAAGGGGCAGCTCGAATTTTCCGCCGATTGGATGGGCGATGAAGGCGTACCTACGTATCGGCACCTCTTGAGTCAGGCGCTCGTCCGGGCTCGCAACATCATTTCTACTCAAGGTGCATACTGGTCGGCCGGAACCTTGTCACCCCGCTATACCCCGGAGGACCGCGGGCCACTCGATGCGCCGGATACCTGGCCTGGCTACGCGCTTGATCCTTCCGCCACCGCGCGAACAGGACAGCAACCGCCAAGACCAGGCATCTATGTTCCAGACCAATCCAATTCCAGCGCTCAGTTCCTGGGGCCGGACATTGATGAGGCACCCGAATGCAGCATATTCCTGGGAATGCAATCTCTCTACATTCCGGGCACCTCAGAAAAATACGGTGAAGAAGCTCTGCATCAGACCGCTCCATGCACATGGACGCTGGTCAAGAAGGTGGCCCATCAACGGAAGGTAACATCGCTAAGCGCACCGCAGGATTTCAAGCGACGCGTTGCAAGCGGAGAACTCTGCCCGGAGGATGGATATTATTTCACGCCTGCCCAACTGAATTCCCGACGCAAGTTCAAGCGCGGAGAGACCATGCCAACCCTGAATTCCCAATATGGTGCCACCATCTGGCAATGGGATGCAGATCAGGATTGAACGCAAGATGCAAAGAAAAGCAGCTTGATCAGGATAAAGACCGAATTCTCTGGCATATCAGCTCATCTTGCTTGCCTCAAGAAGCGAAAAATCCAGGACAAATAGAATGAGCAAGTACCCCATTGAACTCAGCCTGCCCCAGAAAAAACACGTCTGTCTGCCTGCTTTACCATTTCGCCTCCCTCGAATATCTGAAAGGCCTTCAAGTACGCCTGCACGAGCTGATGCGATTCGTCGACCCGACGTTGGCCAAGGCCAAGCTTCAAGGCCGCGACGCACTGCTGACCAATAGCCGCTGGGGAACACGTGACACCTCGGAGAACTGGGCCAATAATGGCTGGCCATTTCTTGCCGCCTTCGAACTATCTGTCGCCACGCAGATTGCAGAGCGTGCATTCGAAGTCTATTCATTTACCGATGCGTACAATTGTGGGCGCGGCCTGTCGGAGTACTCTCTGAACTGGATGACACCGGAGGAGGAAGATGAATTCCAATCCCGCTTCGATGATCTATACCTGTACGCGCACAATATCGACAGAACATTAAAGAAATCCGGTATCTCTGGAGGATGGGATGATTTTGATTTGACAGTATGCCTCGCGAAACATCCCGAAGCACTTGGAGACGCGACGGCATTGAGACTTCGAAGCGACATCAACGCCCACAGCGGCACAACACCGCCGCGTACCGGCATCTATTTGCCTCTCGACGACCCTCATGGCACTCCTCAATTTTTCTGGACCGGAAAGCCTTCAGGAACACTCAAGGAGTGCGCCACATTTAACGATCTTGGACTTGAAGCACTCGCGAGCGTCGGTCGTCAAGCGCTGTGGCTAGAACCCATTTCATAAATAGACGTGAGTGCGAGCGAGTCCCGTTTGGGATGAAGTGCAAGGCGCGAATTTGGGTCAAGACTGGGCGTCTTGACCCAAA
>NZ_JABXGG010000010.1:0-192880 GCF_022627875.1 Herbaspirillum sp. C7C8 | reverse complement strand
CACGACGCGTCGCGCGCCTTGCCAGCGCCCTTTCTGGACAGAACGCATCTCACGCCTATTTATGAAATGGGTTCTAGTCTCGCTGCCGGCGGCGCCATCACGCTGAGCCTCCCACGGCCGGCGTCGCCCCGACTTGAGGTTTACACATGCAAAAGCGCGTAAGGACGGGGCAAATCCTGTCAAGACTGGCCGCTTGCCTGCCGCTAACACATTTACCCATGACGTAAAGCCTGATCAACCATGGTAGGGGGGTAGAGAAAACATGGCCGATCAGGCGGGCGTCATGGTCCGGTTGCACTTCAGACAAGGAGTTTCATATGGAGCTAGCAACTATCGCCAGCGGTGCAGCAACGGCCTGGTTGGTCGACAAGGCGGCGCAGTCCGTCGGCATTGATCTGGGCAAGGTCGCCAAGACGGCGGTGGATGACGTGTTAGGTGCGGCCACGACAGTGGCGCGCCTGCCGTCCAATGTCAACATCGGGCGCATCATCAATACCATCGTCTAGGCAGTCACGGCGTGCTGGACTGGCGTCGGCTCGATCGCACCCTTCGGGGTGCGATTTTTTTTGAGTGAAGCAATCTTCATCAAGGCGAGTCTTGTGATACTGACAAATACTCAAAAAAATCCTTGATTGATGTAAAGAAACAGCGTTCAATGCCGTAATCAAGGCACCGGGCGACGCATCCTGTTTCCCGGCATCCCCCACAAGGAGAGTTCCATGGATGTCACTCAAATCGCATCACTGGCCACCAGCATGGCGTCGGCGCAGACTTCGGATTCGGTCAACGTACTGATGCTGAAGAAGGCGCTCAACACCCAGGCTGCCGCTGCCGTGGGGGTGTTGCAGGCACTGCCGCCGTTGCCGGCCAACCCGAATATCGGGCGCAACGTCAATACCACTGCCTGAACACCGTCCTCTTGAAATCGCAGCCCTTGCCGGGCTGCGATTTTTTTGCGTACTTCGTGCCGAGTTCAGCGCTTTCCCTTCCTCAAAAAGAATAATAAATTGGTCTTTTAATGAAAAGACCAATTAATTGGTCTTGATTTTGCTCAGATGACCAATACAATGGTCATATGTAAAAAGAACCATTTAATTGGATCTTCCCATGACCACTCTGGTAGACATCGGCCACCGCATTCGCATTGCCCGCAAGTCGCGCGGGATGACCGCCATCGCCCTGGCCGAGCTGGCCGGGATGCACCGCAATACCTTGCTGGCCCTGGAAACCGGGCGTGGCAACATCGAGCTGGTCAAGCTGCTGGCCTTGTGTGAAGCGCTGGACCTGGATCTGCTGCTGCTGCCGCGCCAGGCCGCACCGCTGCGTGCTGCCGATGCCCAGGGCAGCGGCAGCCAGACCGAACTGGGCGCGCGCCTGCAGGCGCTCATGGGCCAAGGAGAGGGCGCATGAGCATGCTGCGTTCGCTGCGCATCCGTCTCGGTCAGACCGACGTCGGGTCGCTGTTTGCCCTGGATGACGGGCGCTGCTACTTCCGCTTCGATGATGCCTATGCCATGCAGGGGCCGGATCGTCCTGTGCTGTCGCAGCTCTACCTGGCCTCGAGCGAAGAACGCACCCGGGCCCAGTTGCTCGATCCCACGCTGGCCGCCAACCGGGGGGATGGTCGCGGCGGATTGCCCTCCTTCTTCCAGAACCTGCTGCCTGAAGGGCAGTTGCGCAAACACCTGATCCAGCGCGCCGGACTGGCGCCGGACGATGAATTTGGCCTGCTGGCCTATTGCGGACGCGATCTGCCCGGCGATGTCTCGGCCCTGGCCGAAGCGCTGGATGAGCGCGCACTGGGCCGCCTGCTGGGGCAAGGACATGACAGTTACGAGATGAGCTCCGGCCAGTTGCCGGTACCGGACGGGGAATCGCTCTCGGGCGTGCAACCCAAACTGGCACTGGTGCGCGAGAGCGGGGGGCGCTATGTGATGCGCTCCAGGGATAGCCAGGGCAGCCACTTCATCGCCAAGCTGCCGGCCACCGACTATCCCAACATGCCGCAGGTGGAGTTCGCTTCGCTCACCCTGGCCGAGGCGGCCGGCGTACGGACCTGCCGCTTCAGCCTGGAGCCGCTGTCGGCCATCGCCGAGCACCTGCCGTTCGGGCTGCGCAATGACGCCAGCCGTTTCCTGCTGGTACAGCGTTTCGACCGCGATGCCCCCACGCCCACGGCACGTCGGCACATGGAAGATTTCGCCCAGGTCACCGGGACTGCGCCGGCGGCCAAGTATGTCGGAACCTATGCGGCCATCGGCGTGGTATTGCTCGAACGCAGTACGCGCGGGGCCGAGGATGTCTACGAATTGCTGCGGCGGATCAAGGTCAATGAACTGCTCGGCAACTTCGATGCGCACCTGAAGAACTTCAGCCTGCTTTACCACACGCCGCAGGCTGCAGCGCTGTCGCCAGCCTATGACATCGTGGCCTATGCCGCCTACGTGGGCGGGAATGGTCATGCGCTGGCCTTCGTACCAGGGCAGAAGGGCAAGCAATTGCTCACGCCTGCCATCCTGCGCCAGCTGGCTAACCTGTGGCGTCTGCCCGAACCCCGGCTGCAGGCGGTGCTGGTGGAGACGGTGGAGCGCGCCATGAGTCAATGGCCGGCCCTGATCGAGAGCCTGCCCTTCACCGATGCCCAGCGCACCAGATTGCTGGCGCATCTGGAGGCCAATGCCAGCGTGGTGGCCTGGCGCCGCCGCGCCGCGCGCAGGAAACCGGTGAACGGGGAGGGCGCATGAGACCCACGCCGACCCTGCCCATGCGCGAGGGCTTGTCACCCAGCTATCTGTGGCTGCAACCGGGACCGTGGCGCGACATGCTGTCCTTCCTGGCCGAGCACTTCACCGCTGTGCCCGAAGCGATCTGGCGCGAGCGTCTTCTGCGTGGAGAGGTGCGCAACCAGCAAGGGGAGCACTTGCGTCCGGAGTCGCCCTATCGCAGCGGGGATTGCATTTTCTATTACCGGGAATTGCCCCAGGGTGAAGAACGCATCCCCGTGGAAGAAAAGATCCTGCATCTGGACGATCACCTGCTGGTAGCCGACAAGCCGCATTTCCTGCCGGTGATCCCGACTGGCCGCTTCGTGCAGGAAACCTTGCTGGTGCGCCTGAAGAAGGCCACCGGCCTGCAGGACCTGGTGCCCATCCACCGGCTGGACCGCGAGACGGCCGGGGTGATCGTCTTTTCACATCAGCCGGCCAGCCGGGGCAAGTACCAGTCCATGTTCCAGCAGCGGGCGATGTTCAAGGTGTATGAAGCCATCGCCCCGCTGCGGCCTGATCTTGCGCTGCCACGGGTGCATCGCAGCCGCGTGGAAGAGATGCCTGAACAATTCTTCAAAATGTATGAGGCGCAAGGCGCACCCAATTCGGAAACCCATATTTCCCTGCTGGAGGCACGCGGACAACTGGGCCTGTACCAGCTGGAGCCAGTGACCGGCAGGCGCCACCAGTTGCGCGTGCACATGGCCGCGCTGGGCATTCCCATCCTCAATGATCTGTTCTATCCCGATGCCGTCCCGGTCGGGGTGGCCGATGATCTGGACAAACCACTCAAACTGCTGGCGCGTTCGCTGTTCTTCATTGATCCGCTGGACGGCAGCGAGCGCCATTTCGTCAGCCAGCGCAGCCTCTAGCCGGCTGGCCGCAGCTCATGCGGCCGACTTGAGCTGGTGCAGCGAGGCCACCAGGTCGGCAAAGCGCTGCCCCTGGATCATGATGTGCTGGCGCAGCACTTCCACGGTGCGCTCCGGGTCACCGGCGATGATGGCGTCGACCACGGCCTGGTGCTCGTCATAGGACATCTTCAGGCGATCCCGCACCCGCAGCTGCAGCCGACGGTAGGGGCGCAGGCGACGGTGCAGGGCGCGCGCCTGCTCGGCCAGGAAGCCATTGTGGCTGCCG
This sequence comes from Herbaspirillum sp. C7C8, assembly GCF_022627875.1. NCBI lineage: Bacteria > Pseudomonadati > Pseudomonadota > Betaproteobacteria > Burkholderiales > Oxalobacteraceae > Herbaspirillum > Herbaspirillum sp. C7C8. Next base: position 188,972 of record NZ_JABXGG010000010.1, on the reverse strand, counting down.
GCGTAGATGTGGTCGTGGAAGGCTTCGTTCAGGTAGAAATAGGCATCCGGATCGCAGGCATCGCGCGCGGCCTGGCAGGCCTGGTGCGCCGCCAGCAGTTCGGCATGCTCGGCCGGTGTCATGCGGCGTGCGGCCAGGCGACCGCACATGGCCTCGAATTCGGCCATCACTTCAAACATCTCGATCAGTTGCTGCGGGCCGATCTCGGCCACGATGGCGCCCCGGCGCGGGCGCATCTCGACGATGCCCATCGAGGCCAGCTGGATCAGCGCTTCGCGAATGGGCGTGCGGGAAACGCCGAACTCCTCGGCCAGCGAGGTTTCGTCCAGATGTTGGCCCGGCGCCAGCTTGCCGACGGCAATCATCTCTTCGATCGATTCGCGCAGGGTTTCGGAACGGGTCTTGGGCGTGTCCATGGTGGTTTGTCTTCAAAGCAAGCATTGTAAAGGGAAGGGCTCCCAGTGGATTAATGCTTGACAATGTATTCGTTTCGGCTGAAATTGTATACACGATGAGAGCATAAAAACACACGCGTAGTTCCATCAATATCTGGAGGAGACACCAGCATGACCAGCACAAGCAACCAAAGCCGCCGCCACTTCCTTGGCACCCTTGCCGCCGCCCCTCTGGCCGCCGCCATGCCCGCCGCATGGGCGCAAACGGCCAGTCTGAAGATTTCTCACCAGTTCCCCGGTGGCACCCTGACCGAAGGCGACTTCCGCGACCGCCTGGTCCGCACGTTCGCCCAGCAGGTGAACGAAAAGACCAAAGGGGCCTTGAAGTTCGAGATCTATCCCGGCTCGTCCCTGATGAAGACCAACGCGCAGTTCTCGGCCCTGCGCAAGGGCGCGCTGGACATGTCGCTGGTGCCGCTGAACTACGCCGGCGGCGAAGTCCCGGAAACCAACATCGGCCTCATGCCCGGCCTGGTGACGTCCTACCAGCAGGGCGCGGCCTGGAAGAATGCCGAGGTTGGCAAGGAACTGGCCCGCATCCTGGGCGAGAAGGGCGTGGTCATCGTCAGCTGGATCTGGCAGGCTGGCGGCGTGGCCTCGCGCGGCAAGCCCATCGTCGAGCCGGCTGATGCCAAGGGCATGAAGGTGCGCGGCGGTTCACGCGAGATGGACCTGATCCTGAAGGAAGCGGGTGCCGCCGTGGTGACCCTGCCGTCCAATGAAATCTATGCCGCCATGCAGACCGGCGCGATGGATGCGGCGATGACCTCGTCGACTTCCTTCATGTCCTTCCGTCTGGAGGAAGTGGCCAAGGCGCTCACCACCGGTCGCGACAAGGCCTACTGGTACATGTTTGAACCGCTGATGATGTCCAAGGCCGTCTTCGAACGCCTGCCCAAGGACCAGCAGGCCGTCATCATGGCCGTCGGCGCCGAGATGGAGCAGTTCGCCATCAAGGCCGCGCAGGCCGATGACATCGCCGTGGCCCAGGTCTACCAGAAGGCCGGCGCCAAGGTGGTCGACCTGAACGCCGAGGTCGTCAAGAAGTGGCAGGACATCGCCCGCAATACCGCCTGGAAGGACTTTGCGGCCCGCAATGCCAACTGCGCCAAGCTGCTGGCGCTGGCGGAGAAGACCGTATGAGCCATGGTTTCGAGATGCCCGGCGCGGCAGTAGCGCGCCCGGCCGTTCCGGCCAGTGCCCCGGTGGCCTGGCTGGCGGCCTTCCTGCAGGGCTACCATCGCGTGGCCGTGTTCCTGGGGATGATCGCGCTGCTGGTGACCTCCTGCATCCTGACTTATTCGGTGGTGGTGCGTTATTTCTTCCACCAGCCGACCGATTGGCAGGATGAAGCCTCGGTCTTCATGCTGGTGGGCGTGATCTTCCTGTGCTCGGGTTACGTGCAGTCGCTGCGCGGCCACATTGGCATCGAGGCACTGGCGGGCATGCTCTCGCCGCTGGCCAACAAGGTGCGCATGTTCATCGTGGATGTGCTGTCCTTCCTGTTCTGCGCCTTCTTCACCTGGAAATCGTGGACGTTGTTCCATGAAGCCTGGGCCGAAGGACAGACCACGTCGTCGACCTTCGCGCCGCCGCTGTGGATTCCCTATTCGCTCATGGCGCTGGGCATGACCATGTTGACGCTGCAATTGCTGGTGCAGGTCCTGACCCGCATCACCGGCACCGTTCCTGCCGCACAGAGCGGAGGTGCGCAATGAGTCCGCTGACCTTGGGTGTGCTCTATGGGGTGGTCACCATCCTGGTGATGTGTTCGGGCATGCCGATCGCCTTCGCGCTGGGCGTGGTGGCCACCGGTTTCATGGTCTTCTTCATGCCGGCATCGTCGCTGGACACCATCACGCAGAATGTCTATGAGGAAATCGCTTCCATCACCCTGCTGTCGATCCCGCTGTTCATCCTGAAGGGGGCGGCCATCGGCAAATCACCTGCCGGCAAGGACTTGTATTCGGCCATCCACGCCTGGTTGAACAAGGTGCCGGGCGGGCTGGGCATTGCCAACGTGTTCGCCTGCGCGCTGTTTGCGGCGATGGCGGGGTCTTCGCCTGCGACCTGCTCGGCCATCGGTTCGGCAGGTATTCCGGAGATGCGCCGACGCGGTTACTCGCCCGGGTTCGCGGCCGGCATCATCGCCGCCGGGGGTACGCTGGGCATCCTGTTGCCGCCCTCGATCACCATGATCCTGTATGCGGTGGCCGCTGAACAATCGTTGGGCCGCCTGTTCCTGGCCGGCATCGGTCCCGGACTGCTGCTGGTGATGCTCTTTGCCGGCTATGCGGTTTTCCGTGCCCGCAAGGAATACAAGCTGGCACATGCGGTCTACAGCGCCGGTGGCGCCAAGTCGGCCTATCTGGATGACGAGCATTTCACGCTGGCGCAGAAGGTGGAAATGCTGCCGCGCGTGCTGCCCTTCCTGATCCTGCTCATCGGCGTGATGGTGGCTCTCTATGGTGGCCTGGCCACGCCCTCCGAAACCGCCGGCCTGGGCGCGCTGCTGGCGCTGGTGCTGATCGCGGTGGTCTATCGCATCTACAAGCCGAAAGAGATCGCGCCCTTCCTCAGTTCCACCATCAAGGAATCGGGGATGCTGCTGCTCATCATCGGCATGTCGCTGCTGTATTCCTACGTGATGAGCTACCTGCACATCAGCCAGTCGGCGGCGCAGTGGGTGGTCGATCTGCATCTGTCGAAATGGCTGCTGCTGGCGGTGATCCTGGCCATGGTGATCGTGCTGGGCTTCTTCCTGCCGCCGGTGTCGATCATCCTGATGACCGCGCCCATCATCCTGCCGCCCTTGAAGGCGGCCGGTTTCGACCTGATCTGGTTCGGTATCGTCATGACCGTGGTCATGGAGATGGGCCTGATCCACCCGCCGGTGGGGCTGAACCTGTTCGTGATCAAGAACATCGCACCCGATATCGCACTGGGCGATGTCATCAAGGGGACGATTCCTTTCCTGGCGCTGATGTTTCTCGCGGTCCTGCTCTTGTGCATGTTCCCGGGCATCGCGACCGTATTGCCTGACCTGTTGATGGGAGCCAATTAAATGAGTGGTAACGAACGCGTGTGGAATGCGCGCCAGAAGAACCGTGAACAGCGGCTGGCGCGCGCCACCGCCGCATTGGGCAGCCAGTTGCAGGGCAAGATCGCCCCTGCCGACAAACTGGCCGAGCTGCTCTATGCGGTGCTGGAAAACGGCGACCGGGTCTGTGTCGAGGGCAACAACCAGAAGCAGGCCGATTTCCTGGCCAAGGGACTGGCCGCGCTCGACCCGGCCCGGGTCCATGGCCTGCACATGCTGTTCTCCGTGCTGGCCCTGCCGGAACATCTGGACGTGTTCGAGAAGGGCATCGCCGACCAGCTCGATTTTTCCTTCTCCGGTCCGCAGGCCGGCCGTCTGGCCAAGCTGGCCTCGGCCGGCAAGCTCAACATCGGGGCCATCCATACCTATCTGGAACTGTTCGGTCGCTACTTCGTCGACCTGACCCCGCGCGTGGCACTGGTGGCCGCACAGGCCGCCGACCGCCACGGCAATCTCTATACCGGGCCCAATACGGAAGATACGCCCGCCATTGCCGAAGCGACGGCCTTCTCCAGCGGCATCGTGATTGCCCAGGTGAACGAAATTGTCGATGAGCTGCCACGCGTGGATATCCCTGCGGACTGGGTCAGCTTCGCCATCAAGGCGCCCACGCCACATTACATCGAACCGCTTTTCACGCGCGATCCGGCGCAGATTTCCGAAATCCAGGTCTTGATGGCGATGATGGCCATCAAGGGCATCTATGCCGAATACGGCGTGCAGCGGCTGAACCACGGCATCGGTTTCGATACTGCGGCCATCGAGCTGATCCTGCCGACCTACGCCGAATCGCTGGGCCTGCGCGGCAAGATCTGCAAGCACTGGGCGCTCAATCCGCATCCGGCCTTGATTCCTGCCATCGAGGCCGGGTTTGTGGAGTCCGTACACTCCTTCGGCTCCGAGCTGGGCATGGAAGACTACATCCGCGCGCGGCCCGATGTCTTTTTCGTCGGCCCCGATGGCTCCATGCGCAGCAACCGCGCCTTCTCGCAGACGGCCGGTCACTATGGCTGCGACATGTTCATCGGCTCGACCCTGCAGATCGACTTGCAGGGCAATTCCTCCACGGCCACCCTGGGTCGCATCGCCGGGTTTGGCGGCGCCCCCAACATGGGTGCGGATGCGCGCGGACGCCGCCATGCCAGCGAGGCTTGGCTCAAGGCGGGCCAGCAGGCGCGCGCCGGCCGCAATACCATCCCGCGCGGGCAGAAACTGGTGGTGCAGACGGTGGAGACCTTCCGCGAGCACATGCAGCCGGCCTTCGTCGAGAAACTCGACGCCTGGCAACTGGGCGAACAGGCCAAGATGCCGATTCCACCCGTGATGATCTATGGCGATGACGTCACCCACATCCTCACCGAAGAAGGCATCGCCAACCTGCTGCTGTGCCGCACCGAAGAAGAGCGCGAGCAGGCCATTCGCGGCGTGGCCGGTTACACGGCCGTGGGCATGGGGCGCGACAAGCGCATGGTGGAAAACCTGCGCGACCGCGGCATCATCCGCCGCGCCGAAGACCTGGGCATCGACAAGCGCATGGCCACCCGCGACCTGTTGGCGGCCAAGAACATGAAGGACCTGGTGCGGGCTTCCGGTGGGCTCTACAACCCGCCCAAGCGTTTCCGCAACTGGTAATCCCTCTGCAACGAAAGCGACACTATGGAAACTTTGACTTTTCGCTTTGAGCACGGCCAGCGCCGTCTCAAGGCCGCGCCTGAACTGGTTGGCGTGGTCAGCTCGGGCAACCTGGAAGTGCTGATCGAGAATGCGTCCCTCAACGGTGCCTGCGCCATCGAGGTCAAGACCGCCGCGCGCGGTTTCGGCACTATCTGGGAAGCGGTGATGACCGACTTCCAGCAACGCTGGCAACTGGCCGATACCCGTATCTCCATCAATGACATGGGTGCTACGCCGGCCGTGGTCAGCCTGCGCCTGGACCAGGCCGTGGAAGCCATGGTGGAGGAGGGCGCATGAGTGCGAGCTATCTGGAAGCCACGGCGCGCGAGCGCATTCTGGCCGTGCTGGACGCCGGCAGCTTCAAGGAACTGCTGCCACCGGCCCAGCGCGTGGTGAGCCCGCATCTGGGACAACTGGACGCACCGGTCTCATTCGACGATGGAGTCATCATCGGTGAAGGGCTGCTGGGCGGACGTGCCGTGATGGCCGCTGCGCAAGAGGGCGGTTTCATGGGCGGGGCGGTGGGCGAGGTGCATGGTGCCAAGCTGGTGGGCCTGCTCAAGCGCGCCATCGCGCGCCAGGCCGCCGGCGTGATCCTGCTGCTGGAGACGGGCGGGGTGCGGCTGCATGAAGCCAATGCCGGTCTCATTGCCGTCTCTGAAGTGATGCGCGCCGTGCTGGAAGCGCGCGCCGCCGGTATCCCGGTGATCGTGCTGGTCGGTGGTGCCAATGGCTGTTTCGGCGGCATGGGCATCGTGGCGCGCTGTGCCAATACCGTCATCATGTCCGAGGAAGGGCGGCTGGCCATGTCCGGTCCGGAAGTGATCGAGACTGCCAACGGCGTCGAGGAATTCGATTCGCGCGACCGTGCCCTGGTCTGGCGCACCACCGGCGGCAAGCATCGCTACCTGATCGGCGACTGCCAGCAACTGGTCAGCGATGATACCGAGGCATTTCGCACCGCCGCCATCGGCGCGCTGGGCAGCATCGCCGATACGCAACTGACCCTGGCATCGCTGGAAGCCGAGCAGGAAATGCTGCGTCGTCGCATCGCCACCTTCGGCCACGCCGAAGATCCGATGGACATCTGGGCCGAGCTGGGTGTGGCCCGTCCGGAAGCAGTGCCGATGCTCGAAGCCGCTGCCTTCACTGCGATGGCCGAGCACCTGCGCATTGTCTCCAAGGCCTGAGAGGAATTCATGAACCAGACTGTTACTCCACCCCAGGTCGACTGGCGCGCACTGGCGCAGGACCTGTTCCCGCAGGGCCACGCGATCACCGAGCAGGATCAGTTCCTCTCCGGCACGGCGCAGGTTGATGGCCGTACCGTCACCGTGGTTGGCACCACCGGCCATACGCCCATCGGCATCGAGATCGCCCTGGCCCAGGCCAGCGTGATCCTGGAGACGGTGCGGGAACATCCGGGCCGACCCATCGTGATCCTGGTCGATACCCAGGGCCAGCGCCTGCGCCATCGTGATGAAATGCTGGGCATCAACAGCTACATGGCGCATCTGGGCAAGTGTGTGGAACTGGCGCGCCGCCAGGGCCATCGGGTCATCGGCCTGGTGTATGACCAGGCGCTCTCGGGCGGCTTCATCACCAGCGGCCTCATCGCCGATGCCTGCTATGCCTTGCCCGACGCCACCATCCGCGTCATGGGCTTGCCCGCGATGGCGCGCATTACCAAGGTGCCGGAAGAACGGTTGACCGAACTGGCCAGGAGCAATCCGGTCTTTGCGCCCGGTCCCGAAAATTATTTACGCATGGGCGGTGTCTCCGAGATCTGGAACGCCGACCTGGCCCGGGCGCTGGCCGATGCGCTGGCCCAGGATCGCAGCGCCGATACCCGTGCAGCCACCGGGTTTGCGCGCGGCGGACGCAAATGGGCGCAACGGGTCATCGATGCGGTCGCCCACGATACTGCCTTGAACGGATGAGCATGTCGTCCGCGCAGTCCCTGGTCCACGCGCGCCACCACCTGCTCTGGTTGAGCCAGGCCGGCTGGCTGCGCCTGCAGGCCACTGATATGGATGCCCGCCAACACGCCACGCTGCAGCATTGGCAGCAGATGCGCTGGCCGGTGATCGTGCGTCGTCGCGATGCACAGGCCAGCGAGCAAGAGATCTGCGTGGGCATCGCCCTGCCGCCCGATGCGCAGGGCAACAAACCGCGCATCGTCTTGCGGGTGGGGACGCAGGAGGTGGCGGCCAGCCGGGCGCCGTTGCTGCTGCGTGACATCGTCGCTGCGCGTCTGAGCACGCTGCCCGCCGCGTGGCAGACGGGATTGGCACAGTTGCAGGAGCACATGGGGCGCGCGGACATCGCGCTGTCCGTCTTTGGTTCGCTGGCCTGGCAGGCGCTCACTGCGCAAACCTATCTGCGCAGCAGTTCCGACATCGACCTGCTGTTCCAGCCACGCAGCCAGTCCCAGCTGGAAGCGGGCGTACGCTTGCTGGCCTGGCAGGCCATGTTCCTGCCGCTGGATGGCGAAATCGTGTTTCCCGACGGCGCCGCCGTGTCGTGGAAAGAATGGCGACAGGTGGCGGTGCTGGGCCACCACCCTGAGGGGCAGGTCTTGGTCAAGCGGCCCGCCAGTGTGGCGCTGGAGCGCGTGGGCGCATTGCGGGCCAGCCTGCCACTGGAGCATTCATGCGCCGCCTGATGCAGCATCCCGATACGCTCAGGCAGCCCCTGCATCACACGCAGAAGCGTCGTGCTGCCCGCGAGAACCTGGCGTTCTGCCGGCAACTGGCGCGGCTGGCGGTGCGCAGCCTGTACCAGGAGCTGGTGCTTTATCCCAAACCGGGTTTGGTCTCGCGCGTGGACAATGGCAGCCACACCGACATGACGGCTGAGACCTTCTTGCGCAGCCTGTTCGCGCTGCGCCATTATTTTTTCCAGATTGCCGCTGCCGGACTGGATGGCGCACCCTTCCACACCTTGCAGAAACTGGCCCTGCGCGCCGAAGAGCGCATGCTGCGCGCCACGGGCGGCGTCAACACGCACCGGGGCGCGATCTTCGTACTGGGCATGCTGTGCGCTGCCACGGCCTATGCGCGTGGCCGCCACATGTCCTTGCAGCCGGCCACCCTGCGCGCCACCCTGCTGATCCAGTGGGGCGATGCGCTGGCGCGTCATAGCGCAGCGGTCGCCGACGCCGAAGCGCCCAGTCACGGCCAGCGCGTAGCGGCCAGGCATGCCGTGGGCGGGGCGCGTGAAGAGGGGGCTTTGGGCTTTCCCGCCGTGTTCGAAGTGGCCTTGCCGCAATGGCAGGCCACCCTGGCGGCGGGGCGGGATCTCCATCATGCCCGCATCGATACGCTCTTCGCGCTCATGGCGCATCTCAGCGATACCAATGTCTATCATCGCGGCGGTGCCGAGGGGGCGGCGCTGGTACGCAATCGCAGTGCCGCCTTTCTCTGCGCCGGTGGCACGGCGCGCGCCGATTGGGAAGCCGATGCGCTGGACTGTCATCGTGATTTCGTCGCCCGGCGCTTGTCTCCGGGCGGAGCGGCCGATCTGCTGGCGGCGACCTGCCTGGTCCATGCGGTCGGCTTGCTGGAGGCCGACAAGGCATGAGCCTGCGCCTGGCCATCCTGTGCCCGGGGCAGGGCGCGCAGCACGCGGGCATGTTTGACCTGCTGCGCGATGATCCGCAGGCCAGCGCCTTCCTTGCACAAAGCGCCTTGTCGGCGCATCTGCAAGCGCCCCTTGAAACGGTGCTGGCGGACCCCGCCCAGTTGTACGCCAATCGCAATGCCCAACCCTTGATCGTGGCGGCGCAGCTGGCTGCCTGGCAGGCCTTGCACGCGCCGCTGGCAGCCATCGCCGGGGTGCCCACGGTGGTGGCGGGCTACAGCGTGGGCGAACTGTCCGCCTACGCATTGGCCGGACTCCTCGATCCCGCCGAGACAGTCGCGCTGGCCGCGCAACGTGCCGCAGCCATGACGCAGGCCGCCAGCGCGCAACCGGCGCAAGCATTGATGGCCATCGGTGGTTTGCCGCTGGCAGTGATTCACGAGTGCCTGGCGCGTCACGGCGGCCATGTCGCCATCGTCACCGGTGAAGACACGCTGATCGCCGGAGGGGTGAACGCCTGCCTGCAAGCCGCAGCCGATGCGCTTGTTACAGCGGGAGCGCGCACTGCCTTGCTGCCTGTTGGGCTGGCCTCGCATACTCCCTTGATGCAGTCGGCGACGGCGCCGTTTGCTGCCGAGCTGGCAGCGCATGCCCTGCGCTCACCCGGCCCGGCCTTGCTGGCGGGCGTCACCGGGCAGGCCATCACCGATGCCGCCCAGGCCCGGGCGCTGCTGGTGCGCCAGCTGGTCGAACCCATCCAGTGGGCCGCCTGCATGGATGCCCTGGTCGAACGCGGCGTCACGGTCGCGCTGGAACTGGGCCCGGGCGCGGCGCTCTCGCGCATGCTGCGCGAACGCCATCCGCAGATCGCCTGCCGTTCGCTGGCCGATTTTCGCAGCCTCTCCGGCGCGCTGGCCTGGCTGCGCCGTCAGGCCGACTGAGTGGCCCGGCCGGCACATCCGGCTGGTAGTCCGGTGTTGTCGGTGCTATCTTGAAATGAAGCATCTTTCCTTTCCTTCGCCGCGTACTGCTGTCGGATCAGGCTGACAGCGCAAACCGCTTTGTGCATCCCCGTACCTTCCTGTGGCGAACCAATGGCAGATAGTCCAGTCGCATCTGGAAGCAGTGCCCATGTTCAACCCGACCAGGAGGCCCCAAGATGAAAGTCGATGTGTACAAGCGCCCGGACGGCGGCGGATTGTTTTCCTACCTCGTCCTGCCCCACGAAGAAGCGTTGCCGCCAGAGGTGACCAATACCGACTGGCAACTCCACGAGCAGAATGTGGACTTCGAGCGCGACGGCAAGCGGCATTTCACGCTGGAGGCAGAAGACGCCTTCATGCAGATCGGCGAGAAAGGCTATGCCATCACCCATCTGAACCAACGCAGCGGCGACGGCGCGGCCTGAAGCCGTCGCCATCGACAGAGGAGACCATCATGCCCACCGAACAAGTAGGCGACTACGAAGTGGAATATGCCGGCGTACGCCTCATCGGCGGCGAGGAGTGGGTGGCCCAGGTGGCCATCTTCGGCCACTCGACCAATCCCATGCACCGCAATCCGGTGTTCCCGGTACAGCGCGTGCTGCCCGACCAGACCTTTGCCGACGAAAAGGCGGCCGAGCAGGGCGCGCGCCAGGCTGCGCATGACCTGCTGGAGAAGCAGACAGCGCGGCACTGACCGCAGTGCTCCGGCAAGCCTGACTCCAGGCCCGATGCGCCCGCAGGCGCGTCGGGCTTTTTCAGTTGTCACACAGGGCCGTCATGGCATGGAATTCGCATGCAGAAAGGCGCAGTGGCCGATGGGCGACAGGCTGCCCGCTGTGCCGTTTCGCAATAGAATGACGCATCTTGCGTTTTTCTTCCTATTTTCCTTTTCCTCGTCCGGCCAGGTCCCCTCATGAAACCCCCTCTGCTCGTCCTGATTCACCTCTCCGAAGAAAGCACGGCCACCATCGCCGCCCACTATGACATCCTCTACGCGCCGGATCGCCCGCGCCGCGACGCGATGATCGCCGGCCCGGCCAGGAAGGTGGCGGTGGTGCTGACCAATGGGTCCACCGGCCTGAGTGCTGACGAAATGCGCGCCATGCCGCATCTGCAACTGGTCTGTGCACTGGGCGCCGGCTTTGAAAACATCGACGCCGCCCACGCCCGTGCACATGGCATTGAGATCGCCACCGGTGCCGGCACCAACGAAGACTGCGTGGCCGATCACACCCTGGGCCTGCTGCTGGCCATCCTGCGCAATATTCCCGTGCTGGACCGCTACACCCGCGAGGGCGGCTGGCGCGAAACCATTCCCCTGCAACCTCAGCTGGCGGGCAAGCGGGTGGGCATCGTCGGCATGGGCAACATCGGCAAGAAGATCGCCCGCCGCGCGACCGCCTTCGATGCCGAGATCGCCTATTGCAACCGCAAGAAGCGCGATGATGTCGATTTCCATTATTTCCCGGACGTCGCCCAGCTGGCCGGCTGGGCCGACTGCCTCATCGTGGCCGCGCCGGGCGGCGCCCAGACGCAGCACCTCATCAATGCGCGGGTGCTGGAAGAGCTCGGTCCTCGTGGCTACCTGGTCAACATCGGCCGTGGCAGCATCGTCGATACCGAGGCACTGGCGGCAGCCCTGTCCTGCGGGCGTCTGGCCGGTGCGGCCCTGGATGTCTACGAGGGCGAACCCAAGCCGCCCGCCGCCCTGATCGGCTTGCCCAACGTCGTATTGACGCCGCATATCGCGGGCTGGTCGCCGGAGGCCATCAGCGCTTCGGTCCAGCAGTTCCTGCGCAATTGCGAGGAACATTTCGCCGCCGCCGAGCCGGTGGTGCGCGCCTGAGCAAGTTGCCCAGCGCGCGCGGATGCGAGTTTTTTTGCCATAGCGGGGCTGGCTGGCCGATAATGTCGGCCGCGGTCGGATCGCTTTCCTCCACGAAAGCTGTCCGGCCGGCCGCCAGCGCGCGCTCGGGGGAGCGTGTCGGCCGACGGCGCCGCCGTTTCAACGACTCCAAGACCAACCCATCGCCATCACACTACAGAGAGAGCCAAGCACCATGGATCTGCCATCTCACCAACTCACCATGACGGTCCTGATGACCCCGGACATGGCCAACTTCGCCGGCAACGTGCACGGGGGAACCATCCTCAAGCTGCTTGACCAGGTGGCCTACGCCTGCGGCAGCCGCTACGCCGGCCAGTACGTGGTGACCCTGTCGGTGGACCAGGTCATGTTCCGTCAGCCCATCCACGTGGGGGAGCTGGTGACCTTCCTGGCCAGCGTCAACCATACCGGCAAGTCTTCCATGGAAATCGGCATCAAGGTGGTGGCCGAAAACATCCGCACCCAGGAAACGCGCCACGTCAACAGCTGCTTCTTCACCATGGTGGCCGTGGACGATCAGCGCAAGCCGATCCCGGTGCCGCCGCTGCGTCCCTTCTCGCAGGAAGAAAAGCGCCGCTTCGATGCAGCCGTGATCCGCAAGTCGCTGCGCCAGGAACTGGCGCGCCGCTACGAGGAAGTCAAGCCCGGCAACGACAAGGTCGGCTAAGCGGCCCAAGCCGCGAAAGCAAAAAGGGATGCGCCCGTCGGACGCATCCCTTTTTTACGTGCTGCCCGGGCCGACGGTCAATCCAGATGCACCACCACCGAGCCGAGCACGCCCAGTTCGGCCAGCACGCGCTGTCCGGCGCGCACCGGCATGGGCACGATGGTCGAACCGCTGGCCACCAGCTGTCCGGCCGCCAGGGTGAGGCCGTGCTCACGCAATTCGTTGGCCAGCCAGGTCAGTGCCACGCGTGGATCGCCCAGCACCTGGGCGCCACTGCCGCTGCGCCGCTCGCCGCCCTCGATGCTGCCCGAAGTGGTCAGCGCGGCCAGATCCAGGCTGCGCCAGTCCACGCTGGCCGGTGCGCCCAGCACGAACTGGTCGGCGCAGCTGTTGTCGGCGATCAGTTGGGCCGCCCCGACCTGGTCGAACTGGTCGTAACGGGTATCGGGGATTTCGATGGCCGGATGCACCGCCGCCACGGCCGCCATGACCTCTTCCTGCGTATAGGGCGTACTGCGCGGCGCCAGTGTACTGCCCATGCGGAAAGCCACTTCCACCTCGGCCACCCGCATCAGGTTGTCACCCAGCGTGATGTGCGCACCGCTGCGGTGAAGGCGTTCGGCCAGCAAGCGGCCTGCCAGCGGCGCATCGACATTGAGCAATCCCTGTCCGCCGGGGCCGGTGGCAGCGATCTTCCAGCCGGCCAGCGGGGCGAAGCTGCGCGCTTCCAGGCGGCGCTGGATGTCATAGGCCTGGCGCCGGTCGCCCGGTTGCAGATGCACGGGCAAGCGGGCGATGCGGCGGTTGTGCGCCCAGCAGTCCCAGAGCAGGTCGGCCGCTTCCTGGCATTGTGTATCGGTCAGCACGGATGTCTCCCTCCAGATTGCTTGTTTTCAGAGGCTCAAGGGGCCCAGGGCACCGATGGCGATGGTCAGCAGGCCCAGGCACAGGTTGATGCCCACCAGCACGCGCACCTGGCGCAGCGCGCGCGAGGCGCGGTCCCAGTCCTGCTGGGCGGAGGCCAGCTTGAGACGGCGGAAGGGTGCAAAGAAGATGTGGGCGAAGATCAGCATCATCACCACGCCGATACCGGTCATGGCGTGCAGGTAAGGCGGCAGCTTGGCCGCACCCGCACCCATCACGGCCATCATGTGCAGACCGCTGCCCAGCACCAGCGCAATGGCCACCCACACCCAGATGAAGAAATTGGCCAGCACCGCCGCCATGAGAGAGAGCCGCTGCTCCGGATGCAGCACCCCAAGCCCGGGCCGCAGCGCCATGTGGGCGAAGAACATGCCGCCGACCCAGACGGTCAGCCCCAGCAGATGGAAGAATTTGGCAAACAACATGGCGCTCCCGTCAAAAAGTTCATATCAATCCGTGGCGCATTGTCGCATGAGCAGGAACACAACGTATCGTCATGCCGGCAAAGCGCCCGCTTGTGGTAATGTCTTGCCGAAACATTATCACCAATACTTTTCAGGCGTTGGCAGGCGCCACCATCCGGGGGGACGGTCCATGACGAACAGCAGCATCAGCACCATCAGCGCCATCTTTTTCTATCCCATCAAGTCCTGTGGCGGGCTCTCCCTGACCCGGGCCGAGATCGGCCCGCTGGGCCTGGCGCTGGACCGCCACTGGATGCTGGTGGATCGCCAGGGCCAATTCCTGACCCAGCGCACCCATCCCGGGATGGCCTGCATCACGCCCGCCTTCGAGGGCGATGCGCTGGTGCTGCGCGCACCGGGCATGTCCCCGCTGCGCCTGGCGGCTGCCGGCGAGGACGGCGCCACGCTCGCCGTCACCGTCTGGGACAGCCGCCTGGAAGCCCTGGACCAGGGCGAACAGGCGCGCACCTGGTTCTCCGACTACCTGCAGGCCGACGCCCGGCTGGTGCGCTTCAATCCGGCCGTCAAACGCGCCTGCAGCCCCCGCTGGACCGGTGACTACCGCGCTACCACACAGTTCTCGGATGGCTATCCGCTGCTGGTGATCGGCCAGGCTTCGCTCGATGAGCTCAACACCCGCTTGGCGGCCAAGGGGGCGCCAGTCTTGCCCATGGATCGCTTCCGCCCCAACCTGGTGATCGCCGGTCTGGAGGCATATGAAGAAGATTTCATCGATACCCTGCGCCTGGGCAGTGCAGACCGTCCGGTGCAACTGAAGCTGGTGAAGCCTTGTGCAAGATGTCCCATTCCCGGCATCGACCAGCGCAGCGGCCAGCGTGATCCGCAATGGCCCGATGAGCCGCTGGACACGCTGAGCACCTATCGCGCCAATGCCCGGGTGGGCGGGGGCATCACCTTTGGCCAGAACGCCATCGTCATCGCCGGGGAGGGTGGCCAGATCGAGGTCGGCCAGCCCTGCGAATGGGAATTCAATTTCTGAGCACGTCCACGAGGACGCCATCCAGTCCACATCAATGCGATCTCCAGTGAACATCAAGACACGCGCCATCAGCACGATCTCAGGCAAGCTCATGACCAGGGCTGCCCGCCGCCACCTGCTCGCCCTGGCCCTGGCAGGCGTCTGGTGCAGTATGGCCGGCAGCAGCGCATGGGCCACGCCGCGCACCGTGGTCATCGGCCTGGCCGCCCCCATGAGTGGTCCCTCCGGCAGCACCGGCGTTAGTCTCGAGCGCGCCGCTCAACTGGCCGTGGACGATATCAACCACGGCAAGCCCGTCATCGGTGGCGAGCCGGTGTTGTTCCGGCTGCTGCCACAGGACGACCGCGCCGATCCGCGCACGGGCGAGCTCATCGCCGACTACTTCGTCAAGAGCAAGGTCGCTGCCGTGGTCGGCCACTGGAACAGTGGCGTCGGTGTTCCGGCCGCGCGTATCTACGCCGCTGCCGGCATTCCCCATGTGGCCCCCGCCGTGACGGCTCCGGCCTATACGCAGCAGGGCGATGCCAGCGCCTTTCGCATCGTGCCGCACGATGGCGAGGGCGCGCGCCTGACCGCCGACTACGTGGTGCGTGAGCTGAAGGCCCGCAACATCGCCGTGATCGATGACAGCACCCTCTTCGGCAGTACCTATGCCGATGAATTCGCCAAGTCGGTCAAGGTCTTGCAGGGCAGGGTGACGGGACGCTACACGGTGAGCAGCAAGACCTCCGACTTCAACAACGTTTTGCGCAGCATCCGCGACAGCGAGCCCGATGTGGTGCTCTTCGCCGGTCTCGATGCCCAGGCTGCACAACTGGTGCAGGACATGCGGCGTCTGCAGATCCGCGCCCCGCTGGTCGGCATCGGCGGTCTGGTGGGGCCGACCTTTCTGAGGCTGGCAGGTCCGTCAGGCGAGGGCGTGAGCGTAGTGGAGCCAGGACTTCCCTCCTACAAGGGACCGCAGTGGCGCCATTTCGAACAGGCCTGGAAGGCCGCCTGGCAGGACGAAATCTATCTCTATGCGCCCTTTGCCTATGATGCCGTGCGCGTGATCGCGGCGGCCATGCAGCAGGCCGATTCCACCGATCCGGGCAAGGTGACGGCCAGCCTGCACCGGATTGGCTACAAGGGCATCACCGGCAATATCGCCTTCGATGCCCAGGGCAATCTGCGCGATCCGGTCTTTACCCTGTACCGCGTCAACGGCGGCCACTGGCGCGTCGTGCGCAGCATGGCCCAGCACGACAGAAACTGAACGCCGCGGCCGAAAAACGTGCGCAAAAAAACAATGCCGCCCGGGCGTAACCGGGCGGCATCAGGGACAGGCGGGCAGGGCGGCAGGCCATGACATCACGGCCCGCTGTCGGCCTGCTTATTTTTTGGGACGGCCTACCTTCAGCGGGGTCAGGCTGCCGAGGATGTCCTTCAGTTCGGCGATCTTCAGGTTCTTGATCAGCGACACGCCGATGCGCAGCAGGTCGCTCTTCTTGATCTCGACGCCGGCCTTCAGGCAGGACTTCTTGACCTGGGCCAGGACTGCGTATTCGTTCTCGGGCATGGTGAAGCTGTCGCGGACCTGCTTGACCTTCTTGGCCTTCACCGGCTTGTCAGTCTTTTCGGGCTTGGCGATTTTCTCGACCTTCTTTTCGGGCTTGGCTGCTGCCGGTGCTGCTGCGGCGGGCTTGGCGGCCGCACGGATGGCGGGCTTGACGGCAGGTTTCTTCACCGCTGCGGGCTTGGGGGCTGCCGCCTTGGCGACAGGTTTCTTCGTTTCGGTTGATGCTGCTGCTGCGGCTTGAACTCTGGTGGCCATGAACGCTCCTCTGAAAATTGATATAAACAATATATATTTTTTGCGCCTTTGCCGCAACATTCCTGCCGACTGGCAACGATTTCATCGTCGGATTTCTACGCTGCAAACGTTTACAGCTTGTGTGCGGTGGCCACAGCATACGCTTGTGGGCAGGGGAAGTGCGGCGACCTGCTTTGTCCCGGGCGAAATGAACTTCTCCAGATTCATGGCCGCGATGCTAGCAAGTCCAGGTTAAAACTCCGTGACAAAGGTCAAAACAATTTACAAGAAGCGTGGGCACGAAAAAAAGCAGCCCGGCCTTGCGGACGGACTGCAATCAACAACGGTCTCTACCGGGGACTGACAGGATTACATGACGCTACGGGCTACGGCTGGCTGCTTTTCGGTGGAGGCTGCGGCGCTGGCGGGCGTACTGCCGGCGGCGGGCTTCAATGGGGTGACGGTGGCCGGGCCCTTGGGTTGGGCGGCCTGGGTCAGGTCATGCTGGCTGACGAATTCCTGCAGGAATTGCGCGAAGCCGCTGCCGACTTCCTTGTGCTTGAAGCCCATGGCCACGGCCGCCTTGAGGTAACCGAGCTTGGAGCCGCAATCGAAGCGCTGGCCCTCGTAGCGATAGGCGAGGATCTGTTCCTGTTGCAGCAGGGCCGAGATGGCATCGGTGAGCTGGATCTCGCCACCGGCACCGGTGCCGATGTTTTCCAGACGTTCGAAGATGGCCGGGGTCAGCACATAGCGGCCCACGACGGCCAGGGTGGAGGGGGCATCTTCGGGCGAGGGCTTTTCCACGATGCCGCTGAGCAGCTCGGTACGCTCACCATGCGGGCTGCCGCTGACGATGCCGTACTGGCGGGTTTCCGGACGCGGCACGTCCTGCACGGCCAGCAGGCTCTTGCCTTCGCGCTCGTAGAGTTCGGTCATCTGCGCCATCACGTTCTTCTGGCCGGGGGCGGCATCCATGAAGTCGTCGGCCAGCAGCACGGCGAAGGGTTCGTCACCCACCAGCGGCTTGGCCAGCAGCACGGCGTGTCCCAGGCCCAGCGGTTCGGCCTGGCGGACGTAGACACAGTTGATGTGCTTGGGGATGACGTTGCGGATGGTTTCCAGCAGTTTCACCTTGCCGGCGGCTTCCAGTTCGGATTCCAGTTCGTAGGCCTTGTCAAAATGGTCTTCGATGGCGCGCTTGTTGCGGCCGGTGATGAAGATCATCTCGGTGATGCCCGCTTCCACCGCCTCTTCAACGGCGTACTGGATCAATGGCTTGTCGACGATGGGCAGCATTTCCTTGGGCTGTGCCTTGGTAGCGGGAAGAAAACGGCTGCCGAGGCCAGCGACGGGAAAAACGGCTTTGGTGATTTTTTTCATGGTAAGTCCAGGTTTGGTTGAGTGACGGGCGTGGCACCCTCATGCACACAATGCAGGCTCGCTGGCGAATGCGCCTCCTTACGCCTTTACGCCTGTCTGTTGTTCTTGATCATCTTCATCTGAAGCAGAGCACGGCATCCCTGCAACAACGAGGCCACGCCAGCCAGGGCATGCCCGGCCTTTTCGCGCAGCCGGGTGCGTCGCTGCGGGGCGCTGGCCTTGGCCTCGTCATCAGCCAGCGCGATGCGTTGCGCCAGGCTGCCTTCGTTGAGCTGTTCCAGCACCGAGGCCAGTTGCGGCGCCTTCATCGATATCTGATGCAGCAGCTCGGCAGATTCACGGGCATAGCGTGCATAGTGCTCGACGAAGTCAGCGCCTTCTTCGGCGCGCGGTGCGTTGCCGAACGCATTGAGCGCGTAGGCATTGGCAAAGACGGACGAGGGGCGTGCGCTGGATTCGGTGGCGGACATGATGGCGACTCTCTACGTAATCGGGCTGGCAAATGCGGTATCGGTATACGGTGCGGCTGACGGATTCATGCTGCACTGTGCCTACGGAAGCAAGAGTAAGAAAACTCGCGCTTCCTCTCTATAGGAATGCCGCCTTTTGCGCTGTAGGAAAAGAGGAAGACCCCGGCCCGCCCGTCACGCGGGTACTGCGCCGCCACGAGCAGGCCGCGGTCAGCGCGACAGCCGCCCATGCCGGGCTTGTCCTACAAGGAAATGGGCCGCTGTCCGATAGCTGGCCGGGACGCGTTTTTCTATCATCACCTCATCTGTTGCGCAGAGCGCTTGCAGAAAGGAGGAGGCCTGCCGACGGCTTCCGACATCAATCCAAGAACGACAGAACAATGGAAAGGGAACATCATGGAACACGGACTCATCGCATGGCTGATCATTGGTGCCGTTGCCGGCTGGCTTGCCGGCGTGCTGGTCAAGGGTGGCGGCTTCGGTCTGCTGGCCGATATCCTGATCGGTATCGTCGGTGCCGTCATCGGCGGCTGGCTGGCCGGCCTCCTGGGCATCGCCGTGGGTGGTGGCATCCTGGCCTCGATCGTTACCGCCACGCTGGGCGCGGTCGTGCTGCTGGTGATCGTGCGGGCCTTCCGCAGGGCCTGACCCGGCAGGCCCGCGCCGTGGAGGCAGGCTCCCGGCGCAGGCCTGGCGCTCCTGACCCATGAGCAATGCGTCCGCGGCCCGGCCCGGACGCGTTTTGCGTTTTGGACACGCGCCTTCATCTTGCCCGCCCAGGGCGTAGCGCCCATGTCCGGCCAGGCGCATGGGGAGTGATCTGCGGCAATGCTCCTGCAAGTTTCTGCATATCCATGCTGCAGCGCGCCATCCTGGCGTTACAATGTCCGGGACGTTGAAAAAAGATCAAGTAGCGAAGGGGATGTCCGGCATCTACCGCGTCCGCTTCGCTTCCTCCGATATCCATTCATCCAGAAAAAATTATGAGTAGCGTCCATCCCCTCGCCGGCAAGCGTGCCGCGCCTTCGGCCCTGGTGAACCTGCCGGTGCTGCTGTCGAACTATTACAGCCTGCGTCCGGAGGTGGCCGAGGCCAGCCATCGGGTGGCCTTCGGGACGTCCGGCCATCGCGGCAACGCCAATGCCCACAGCTTCAATGAATGGCACGTGCTGGCCATCACCCAGGCCATCTGCGACTACCGCAAGGAACAGGGTTTCAAGGGCCCGCTGTTCCTCGGCATTGATACCCATGCCTTGTCGGAGCCGGCCTGGCACAGCGCTCTGGAAGTGCTGGCGGCCAACGCGGTGCTGACCATGCTGGCCGAAGGCAGCCCCTATGCGCCCACGCCGGCCGTCTCGCATGCCATCCTCACGCACAACCGGGTGCACCGCGACAAGCTGGCCGATGGCATCGTGGTCACGCCCTCGCACAATCCGCCGGACAATGGCGGCTTCAAGTACAACATGCCCAATGGCGGCCCGTCCGACTCCAACGTCACCAGCTGGATCGAGAAGCGCGCCAATGCCTATCTGGAGCAAAAGCTCGAAGGCGTACGCCGCATCAGCTTCGAGAGGGCCCTCAAGGCCGACACCACGCGCCGCTACGATTATCTGGACAACTACGTCGGCGACCTGCCCAACATCATCGACCTGGGCGCCATCTCGGCGGCCAACGTCAAGATCGGCGTAGACCCGCTGGGTGGCGCCGGGCTGCATTACTGGTCGGCCATTGCGGATCGCTACAAGCTCAATCTGGAAGTGGTCAATACCGATGTGGATGCGAGTTTTCGCTTCGTGCCGCTGGACTGGGATGCACAGATCCGCATGGATCCGTCCTCGCCCTATGCCATGAGCGAGCTGATCGCGCTCAAGGATCGCTTCGACGTGGCCATGGCCTGCGATACCGACCATGACCGTCACGGCATCGTCGCCAGGAGCACCGGCCTGCTGCCGGCCAACGATTATCTGTCGGTCGCGGTGTACTACCTGTTCGGCCATCGTCCGGCCTGGCGTGCCGATGCCGCCGTGGGCAAGACCCTGGTGTCCAGCCAGATGATCAATCGCGTGGCCGCCCACCTGGGCCGCAAGCTGCTGGAAATGCCGGTGGGCTTCAAGTGGTTCGTCGATGGCCTCTATGACGGCAGCCTGGCCTTCGGCTGCGAGGAAAGCGCCGGCGCCTCCTTCGTGCGCTTCGATGGCCAGCCCTGGAGTACCGACAAGGATGGCATCACCGCCGCCTTGCTGGCCGCCGAGATGACTGCCCGCACCGGCAACGATCCCGGCCAGATCTATCAGGATCTCACCCGGCAACTGGGCGCACCGCTCAATGGCCGCAAGGAAGCCGCCGCCACGCCGCAGCAGAAGGCGCGCCTGTCCAGGCTGTCGCCGCAGGATGTCACGTCCACCGAACTGGCCGGTGAAACCATCCGCGAAGTCATGACCACGGCCCCGGCCAATGGCAAGGCTTTCGGCGGCCTGAAGATCGTCACGGACAATGGCTGGTTCGCCGCCCGTCCTTCCGGCACCGAGAGCATCTACAAGATCTATGGCGAGAGCTTCCGCGATCAGGCCCATCTGGACCGCATCTTTGCCGAGGCGCAGGAGATCGTGACCCGCGCACTGCAGGCGGACTGAGCCCGGTCGCCGCGCCTGTCATGACCACGCCGCCCTCGGGGCGGCGTTTTTGTTCCTGCCTTCCTACAGGAAAATGGGCCGATGTCTGGCTGAGAGCAGGGCAGGGGCTTCGTAAGATGGTCATCGTCTGCCATCCCCGTCAAGGAGGACCCTCATGGCCCATTCTGATCCGGACCCCGTCTCGACCCGTGCGGCGCCTGCCTTGCTGCGTCCCCCCGCCATGTCGGCTGCCGCCGAAACGCCGACCCCGCCGGACCACATCCAGCCGGACCCGGCCCAGGTGATCGAGCCCGACGGTACCGAAGATCCCCTGGCCAACGCCGATGACGGCCTGCTGCCTCGCCCCGGCAGTGCCGATCCGGACCGCAGTCCGCCCCTTCCACCCACTCAGGAGAACCCCATGCACAAGCCCCAGGACACCCCGCCGGTGGAGGTGCCGCCGCTGGACCCGACCCCGCCGCAGGACCCCATTCCGCATCAGAACCCGATGGCCGGTCGCTGACGACCTGCTGTCGGCACACCCCGGTCGCTCCGACCAGGGATCGCTCCGAGGAGATCTGTTTGAACCTGAATCTGCATACGCCCCAAGAGACCCCTCCCGTCAACGAACCCAACATCCCGCCGCCGCCCCTGCCCGATGATGAGCCGGTCCCGGTGGAAGAGCCGCCGCTGAGCCCCCGGCCTTCTGACCCGCCGCTGCGCATGCAGGGCTGATTTTGCACTTTCGCACCGATCCGGTCGCAGCATCTGCTGCGGCCTGATTGTCTCGCTTTTTTGCCTTTTCCTTCATGACACCATAGCGCTGCCTGAGCTGCCGACCCTGTGCAAGGGCGTAGCGAGGCATCCTCTTCCTTTTTCTTCATCTGCCCCGGAAACCCCCGTCCTGCGGGGGTTTCTTCATTCTTTTGCGCGGATTGAGACTTTTCTCATTCAAGCCGACAAGTATTCGTGAAAGCATCTCTTTTTTCCGGCGACAGAAGATGAATTGAGCAAGGCTGCCGCCACGGTCGTGTTTTCTCTGAGGAGTAGCGCCGTGTTTCCATATTCCCCGCTGTCAATGGGCTTTCCTGCCGGTCGTCGACACACGCTGCTGTCGGCTCTTCCGCTCTACGTGCTGGTACGTCAGCCCAGTGCCGGCAGTGGCCCCGGCCAGGTACTGTGCGAACCCGTCATCGCCGGCGAGGCCGCCGGCAGCCAGGCGATGGTGGTTTATCTGTCGCCCTTCGAGGCCAGCCTGGACGCGCTCTGGCGGGGCATGCCGCCGACGGCCTACCAGGTCTTGCCGGCCTCGTCCTTCTCCCCGGACGAACTGGTGGCGCGCCACCACGGCTATCTGCCCTATTGTCTGCACGTGGCCTGGGGCGCGCGCGACGGTCGCCTGGCGGTGCGCGCGCAGGGCGAGCCGGTACGCCTGTCCTCGGCCAGCCTGGCCAAGGCCTCGCCGCTGATCGACTCCATCACGCTGGACATCGCGCTGCCCGATCTGGAGTGCTACGCCCGGCTGTGGGAATGCGCCGGACTGTTCGCCCGCAGCGAGACGCAGGCCAGCCTGCTGGCAATGAGTCCGCTGGAGCGCCACCGCCATGCCGCCCGCGCCATCGACCGGTTGCCCGGTACCGCCCCGCCAGGCCGCCAGATCAACCAGGTCGCGGTGTATGACGCCGAATCGGCCCAATGGCATTTCATCTCGCTGGATCTGCTGGCCGGGCCGGCCGCCGTCCAGTATTGACACCACGGTGGGCAGGCCGGGACGTCCCCGCCCGCCGCGTCACTTACTGACGGTCATTGAGAGTTTTCTGATATCCATCGGGTTTCCCTTCTGCAACTATTCGGAGTGGGTGTGGCCTCTGCCGCACCCACTCCGATTCCTGTTCCCCGAAGGAGCTGCCCTTGAACCGCTTACTTCCTGCTGCATGCAGTTCAACGGCGAGCGCATTGCGCTGCCTGCCCGTGGTCTTGCTGTTGGTTTGTCTGGTGGCGCTGCCCGGGGCGCCGACGCCGCCGGCGCAGGTACTGGATCGCTGCCTGGTGGTCGACCGCATGACGGTGGGCCCGGTCAGCACCGAGCCGGTGGCCGGGCGGGTGGAAGTCATGGAGGGCGGCGCGACCTCACCCTACAGCCTTTATCTGCCGGATGCCGACAACCGCATGCTGCGCATCGGCTATGCCAGCGGCAAGGCGTCCGTGCGCGATTACCTCTTCGTCAACGCGCACCGTGGCTACCTGGACCGCGCCGTCGGCCTGACAGCGGACGCACCGCTACGGCTGGAGCGTCCGCACCGGGCCTCCTTTGCCGTACTGGGCTACCTGGGCGAGCGCTACCTGTGCCTGATGGAAGTGCACGGGCAGGGCGACCGGACGGGCCAGCGCTCGGCCTATGTGGCCCGCATCCCGCGCGGCATGGGGGCGGACATGCGGCTGTACTACAAGCAGTCGGACGCGATCCCGCCGGCGCCCCGCTGAGTTCGCCAGCAGCCGACCGGCTGGCCGATCAGGCTGACAATGCCGGTTGCCCAAGCCCGTCCCCGCCTTTATACTTCGCCCCTTAGCATTGCTTCTGGTATCCCGTGTGCAGCCGCGCCCGGGATTGAAACGGGAAGCCGGTGCGGCCGATGCCTCAGCATCGTGCCAAGGCCGGCGCTGCCCCCGCAACGGTAAGCGAGCAAGGACACGCACTACGCCACTGTGCCCCGCGCATGGGAAGGCGCCTGTCCGGAAGCCCCAGGCTTCAGCTCGCCAGCCCGGAGACCGGCCAGTGGCAACTTCTTGAATGTATCGCGGAGGGCGATCATGCGGAAAGCTTCCAACATGTCCCGCTGGCATTGAGCGGCGCCGTCGGTGCACGGCGGGATGTGGCATGGGCGCTCGCCGTGTGGCTTCCTTCGTTTCATCCACCTGCCCAAGGAAAGCGCATGTCCACTCCCTCCGGTCTCAATGCCCGCAGCACCGCCGACTCTTCCACTTCCAGCCGCACCGGCAGCCAGGTCTGGCGTGACCGCATCGCGCCGTCGCTGCTGGCCTTCGCGCTGGGCGTGGCGCTGATCTACGGCGCCGGCTTCGCCTCCCGCGTCGAGCTGCACAATGCCGCCCACGATGGCCGCCACTCGGCCGGTTTCCCCTGCCACTGAGGAGCGGATCATGAACTGGACGGTGTTTCGGCGCATGGCGTCGGCGGTGGTGGTGGCAGGGGCCTTGTCGGGCTTGCTGCTGTCGGGGGTGCAGCAATTCCAGGTGGAAAAGCTCATCCTCAAGGCCGAGCAATATGAAAAGGCCGGCGAAGCGACGGCCTCCGCAGCCCATGACCCTGGCGGCGAACCCGCTACCCAGGCGGGTGCGCACGACCATGCCCATGTCGGTGCCGATGAGCACAGCCACCATCACGACGCCCAAGCCTGGGAGCCCGCCGACGGTGCCGAACGCACCGCCTACACCGTGCTGGCCAACGTCAGCATGGCGGTCGGTTTTGCGCTGATGCTGGTGGCGGCCTTTGCCCTGAGCGGACGCCAGATCAGCTGGCGCAGCGGTCTGCTGTGGGGTCTGGCCGGTTATGGCGTGTTCTTCGTGGCGCCTTCGCTGGGCTTGCCGCCGGAAGTGCCTGGTACGCTGGCCGCGCCCCTGCAGGCGCGTCAGCTCTGGTGGGTGATGACCGCCGCCATGACGGCCGCCAGCCTGGGTCTGTTCGTCTTCACCCGGGGCTGGCCGGGCAAGCTGATCGGCGTGTTGCTGCTGGTGGCACCGCACTTCATCGGGGCGCCGCAACCGGAAGTGCACGGCAGCGTGGCGCCGGAAGAACTGGCGCAAGCCTTCATCGGCGCCACTGCGGCGGCCAATGCCGTGTTCTGGCTGGCGCTGGGCGGCCTGAGCGGTTTCTTCTATCGCCGCTTCGGCTGATGGGTCCGGTCCGTCGGGGAAAGAAAGCAAGCAAGCCATGAGAACTCATCATCGTCACGTGCTCATGTGCGTGGGTCCGCGTTGTACCGACAATGGCGTGCTGGCCGAAGCCATGTTCGGCGTGTTGGGCGAGCAGATCGACGCCCGCCCCGCGCTGTGCGTCAAGCGCACCCGAACCCACTGCATGGTGGCCTGCAAGGCGCAGGCGCCGGTGCTGGTGGTCTATCCCGAGGGGGTCTGGTACCGCTGCGAGGATGCCAGCGCCATCGAGCGCGTCGTAGTGGAGCACCTGGAAGGCGGTCGCGAGGTGAGCGAGCTCATCTTCCATCGCCTGGGCAGCGGCGACGTGCTGCCGCAACCGGAGTCCGGCGATGTCTGAACCCTTGCCCCGCATCGTCCTGCTGACCCACGCCCCGACCGACCTGGCCCTGCTGGCGGCGGCGCGCAGCCAGTTGCCGCCCGACTTTGCGCCACTGGCGGGGCATGATCTGCAGGCCCTGCAATCCCGTACCGACGAGCAAGGCCAGCCCCTGCGCACGCTGGCCACGCTGCTGCGTTCGGAGCTGGCCAGCGCGCAGGTGATCGTGCTGCGGGTGCTGGGCAGGCTGGGTGCGGTGAGCGGTGTGGGCGAATTGTTGCGGGTCGCGCGTGCGCAAGGGCGTCACCTGATCCTGCTCTCCGGCACCGGCGAACCCGATGCCGAACTGGCGGCAGCCTCCACCGTCGCAGCGGACGTGCAGCAGCAGGCACTGGCCTACTTCAACGGTGGCGGCAGCGTCAATCTGGCGCAACTGTTGCGCTACCTGTCGGATCGCCTGCTCTTGAGCGGCTATGGCTATGAGCCTGCGCAAGCCTTGCCGGAACACGGCCTCTACCATCCTGATCTGGAACAGGATGCCAGCCTCGATGACTGGCTGGCCCTGCGCGCCAGCGCACCCGCAGGCAAGCCCGCCGTGGGCATCATCTTCTACCGCGCGCACTGGCTCTCGGGCAATACCGCCTTCATCGATGCACTGGTCGCGGCGCTGGAGGCGCGCGGCATGGATGTGCTGCCGGTCTTCACTTCCTCGCTGCGGGTGTCTGCTCATCGTGGCGCGGACCTGCCGCCCGCGCTGGCGTATTTCGTCCGGGGCCGGGTCGACCTGATCATCAATACCACCAGCTTCGCCATGGGGGAGATCACGGCAGGCGGGGTCACACCAGCCGGCTGGTCGGTGTCGGTGCTGGAACAGCTGGACCGCCCGGTGCTGCAAGCCATCACCAGCGGCATGACGCAAGACCAGTGGCAGCATTCCACGCGCGGCATGAACCCGCTGGATGCCGCCATGAATGTGGTCTTGCCGGAATTCGATGGCCGCATCATCGGCGTACCGCTGTCCTTCAAGCACACCACGGACAGTGGCGTGGTGCAGTACCAGGCCCTGCCGGACCGCGTGCGCCGCCTCGCCGGTCTGGCGCAGCGGCTGGTGCGGCTGCGCTGCACGCCCAATGCGCAAAAGCGCATCGCCTTCATCTTCACCAATTCCAGCAGCAAGGCCGCGCAGATCGGCAATGCCGTCGGGCTGGATGCGCCCGAGTCGCTCATGGCCGTGCTGCGCGCACTGGCTGCTGACGGCTATGCCATCGGCGAACTGCCCGCGACCGGCACGGCCCTGATCCACGAACTGGTGGACCGTTGCTCCTACGACGATATCCTCCTCACCGAAGACCAGTTGCGGCGCGCCGCCGCGCGCATTCCGGCCGCGCGTTACGCGCAGTGGTTCGCCGCCTTGCCCGCGGCCTTGCAGATGCGCATGCAGCGCCAGTGGGGCGCCGCACCCGGCCAGGCTTATGTTCACGATCAGCACCTGGTCATTGCCGGCCTGGACCTGGGCAACGCCTTCGTGGCCCTGCAACCGCCGCGCGGCTACGGCATGGACCCGGACGCCATCTACCACCAGCCCGACCTGCCGCCCACGCATCACTACTACGCCCTGTACCGCTGGCTGGATGAAGAATGGGGCGCCGATGCCATCGTCCACGTCGGCAAGCACGGCACGCTGGAGTGGTTGCCGGGCAAGGGCGTGGGATTGTCTGAAGAATGTTTCCCGGATGCCCTGCTGGGTGACGTGCCGCTGTTCTATCCCTTCATCATCAACGACCCCGGCGAAGGCTCGCAGGCCAAGCGCCGCGCCCACGCCGTGGTGGTGGATCACCTGACCCCACCGATGACCACCGCCGACAGCTACGGCGCGCTGGCCCAGCTGACGCAGCTGGTGGACGAGTATTACCAGGTCGAGGTGCTCGATCCTGCCAAGCTGCCGTTGTTGCAGCAGCAGATCTGGGAGCTGGTGCGACAGACCAATCTGGAGTCGGACCTGCAATACAAGCTGCTTCATCACGATCATGACCACGATCATGACCACGGCCATGCTCACCATCATCATGGACATCACCACCATGATGACCACCATCATCCGCACGACCACGCCCACGAAGACGGCACCTTGCCCCATGCCCTCACCGAACTGGACGGTGCCGGTGTGGCGCACCTGATCGAGGATCTCGATGGCTACCTGTGCGAACTGGGCGCAGCCCAGATCCGTGACGGCCTGCACATCCTCGGCCGCATGCCCGATGCAGCGCAGCTGCCCGACATGCTGGTGGCGCTCACGCGCCTGCCCAACCAGGACTTGCCGGGCCTGCAGGAAGAGGTGGCGCGCCTCTTCGGCCTGTCGCTGGACATGCTGCTGGAGCACAAGGGACGGCGCCTCAACATCGATGACGCCCTCGCGCGCACTGCCGGTCGCGCCATCGTCACCCGTGCCGATGCGCTCGAAGCCATCGACGCACTGTGCCTGTCGCTGATGCAGTCGCTGCAGCAGCAAGACTTTGCCGTGCAGGCCATCGATGGCGTGATCCAGTCGCTGCTGGCGCCCTTGTTCACCGCGCCCGTCGAAGAAAAACCGCGCCTGCAACCCACCCTGCAAAAGAGTGCAGGCAGCGTGCTGGGCGGCATGCGCGCCATGGCGCGACCGCTTGCCCCGCAAAAACGTGCCGCACCGGTAGCGACGATCAAGCCGACCGATACCCGCGCCCTGGGCCGCATCCTCGCCTTCACCTGCGAACAACTGGTGCCGCGTCTGCAACGCACCCACGAAGAAATCGGCAACCTGCTCAACGGCCTGCGCGGTGGCTACATCCCGGCCGGTCCCAGTGGATCGCCTACGCGCGGCATGGCGCACATCCTGCCCACCGGCCGCAATTTCTATTCGGTCGACCCGCGCAGCGTGCCCTCGCAATCGGCCTGGCGCGTGGGCCAGCAACTGGCGCGCGAAGTGCTGCAGCGTCACCACCGCGAAAGCGGCGACTATCCCGAGAGCGTGGCCATCAGCATCTGGGGCACCAGCGCCATGCGCACCCACGGTGATGACGTGGCGCAGATCCTCTCGCTGATGGGCGCGCGCCCGGTCTGGCGCGAGGGCAACCGGCAGGTCGCCGGTGTCGAGCTGGTCCCGCTGGAGCAATTGCAGCGCCCGCGCATCGACGTCACCACGCGCATCAGCGGCTTCTTCCGCGATGCTTTCCCGCAACTGATCGAACTGATCGACGATGCCGTGCAGCTTGCCATTGCCGCCGATGAACCGGAAGACATGAACTTCGTGCGCAAGCATTACCTGCGCGACCTGCAGCAGGCCATGCAAAGCGGACTGGGTCAGGCCGAAGCCGCTGCCCAGGCGTCCTATCGCGTCTTCGGCGCCAAGCCGGGCAGCTACGGCGCCGGCATCCTGCCCCTGATTCAGGAAAAGAACTGGCAGGACCAGGCCGACTTCGCCGAGGCCTACATCAACTGGGGCGGCTACGCCTATGGTCGCAAGGTGCAGGGCACCGACCAGCGCGAGGCATTCCGCCAGCGCCTCTCCGCCGTGCAGGTCGCCTTGCACAATCAGGACAACCGCGAGCACGACCTCTTCGACAGCGACGACTACCTGCAATACCACGGCGGCATGATCGCGACCATCCGCGCCTTGTCCGGCCAGCAGCCGCGCCATTACTTCGGCGACAGCCACGACCCGCAGCGCGCTGCCGTGCGTGACCTCAAGGAAGAGACCCTGCGCGTCTTCCGTGCCCGCGTGGTCAATCCCAAGTGGCTGGCCAGCATCCGCCGACACGGCTACAAGGGTGGACTGGAACTGACGGCCACCGTCGATTACCTGTTCGGCTACGACGCCACCGCGCAGGTGCTGGAAGACTGGATGTACCAGCAACTGGCCGAGAGCTATGGCTTCGATCCGGCCATGCGCGAGTTCCTGGAACAGGCCAATCCCTGGGCCCAGAACGCCATCGCCGAGCGCTTGCTGGAAGCCGCCAGCCGTGGCATGTGGCAAACACCGGCGGTACAGACACTCGAACAGTTGCGCACACTCTACCTGCACAGTGAAGCCCTGCTGGAAGCCCGCGGCGAGACCGTGCGCGGCAGCGAACATACCAAGGACATGCAATGAGCGCAGCAGTCAACGGCCCCGCGTCTTATCCCTTTGCCGCCATCGTCGGCCAGCCGCTGCTGAAGCAGGCGCTGCTGCTGTGCGCAGTCGATCCGTCCATCGGTGGCGTGCTGGTGCGCGGTGACAAGGGCAGCGCCAAGAGTACCGCCGCACGGGGTCTGACCCAGGTGTTGCCGGCCATCACCCTGGCCGAGGGCTGTGCCTTCCACTGCGCGCCCGGTCAGCCGGCTACTGCCTGTACAGTGTGCAATACAGCACCAGTACACTTTCCGGCCACCGTCCCCTTCGTGAACCTGCCACTGGGGGCCACCGAAGACCGCGTACTCGGTTCGCTCGATCTGCAACAGGCCCTGCAAGGCGGCCAGCGTGCGTTCCAGCCGGGCCTGCTGGCGGCGGCCCATCGCGGCATCCTCTACATCGATGAAGTCAATCTGTTGGCCGATCACCTGGTGGACGTGCTGTTGGACGTGGCGGCCATGGGGGTGAATTCGGTGCAGCGCGAGGGGCTGTCCATCAGTCACCCGGCACGCTTCACGCTGATCGGCACCATGAATCTGGAAGAGGGCGACTTGCGGCCGCAACTACTGGACCGCTTTGGCCTCATGGTGGAAGTGAGCGCACCGACCGACAAGACCGTACGCGCCGAGGTGGTGCGCCGGCGCATCGCCTTCGAATCCGATCCCGCCGCCTTTGCCGAACGCTGGCAGTCGCAGCAGGACGCCTTGCGCCTCCAGGTCGCCGAGGCGCAAGGTCTGCTGGCCGAGGTGGTGCTGGACGATCCCATGCTGGAACTGAGCAGCCATCTCTGCTGCGAGTTCGAGGTGGCCAGCCTGCGCGCCGACATCGTCATGCACAAGGCCGCGCGCGCCATCGCGGCCTTGCAGGCGCGCACGCGTGTCACCCCGGACGATGTGCGCGCGGCCGCCTTGCTGGTGCTGCCGCATCGCCGCCGTCGCAAGCCCTTCGAGCAAAGCGGCATGGATGAGGACAAGCTCGATGAACTGGTCGACCAGGCGCGCCAGCCTGAACCGCCACAACAGCAAGGTTGCGGTGACGCGTCGCCGGATCATGAACCGGCCGAGCCGCCGCCGTCTGAAGATGCTTCGCAAGAACAGCAAGGCGAGGGTGGTCAACAGACCTTCGCCATCGCCGCCCCCGGAACGGCCCGCAAGATCAGCGTCGCCGCCACGGCCCGGGCATCGGCCAACGTGGCCAGCGGCCGCCGCAGTGCCGTGGCCGATGCCAGCCGGGGCAGCGCCGTGCGCGCCGTACCGGACGCCAATCCGGACCGGCTGGCCATCGGTGCCACCCTGCGCAGCGCTGCCGTCCGCGGCGCCCTGGCCGGTGAGACAGGCGAGCCACTGAGCATCACCCGCGCCGACCTGCATCGTCAGGTCCGCAGCGGACGCGGCGCCAACCTGATCGTCTTCGTCGTGGATGCCTCCGGTTCCATGGCCGCACAGCGCCGCATGGAAGCAGTCAAGGGTGCGGTCCTGGCCTTGCTGACCGATGCCTACCAGCGCCGTGATCAACTGGCCGTGATCGCCTTCCGAGGCGAGCAGGCGCAATTGCTGCTGGCCCCGACCCGCAGCGCCGACCTGGCCGAGCAGGGCCTGCGCGAACTGCCCACCGGGGGCCGCACACCGCTGCCGCATGCGCTGCAACTGGCGGCGCAGATGCTGCAACAACAGATGCAGGAAGCACCGCCCCTGCTGGTGATCCTGTCCGACGGCAAGGCCAACGTCAGCCTGCCCGGCAGCAGCGGCGACCCCTGGAGCGAAACCCTGCAGGTCGCACAGACCCTGGCTGCGCAAGGCGTGCCCGCGCTGGTGCTCGATACCGAATCCGGCTACCTGCGCCTGGGCCGCGCGGCGCAACTGGCCGAGGCGCTGGGTGCGCCCTGCCTGACCCTGGAACAACTGACCGGCGACGCCCTGGCGTTGACCGTGCGCGCGCAACTGGGCGCGCGCTGAAAGGAAAGAACATGATCATCTGCATCGGCGCCGGTCCCGGCGACCATTCCTACCTGACCCTGCGCGGCGCGGACCTGATCCGCAATGCCGACGTGGTGGCCGGCTTCAATGCCGTGGTCGATGTGGTCAAGGACCTCATCCCCGCCAGCGCGCAAGTGGTGCTGATGGGTTACCGCGATCAGGTTGCCAGGCTCGACGAAGTCGCCGCCCTGCATCACGCCGGCAAGCGCTGCGTGGTGGTCTTCATGGGCGATATCCACTTCAGCGGCTTCCAGTATCTGGAACGGGTGGAGCGCGCCTGTGGCCATCGCGTGGAAACCCTGCCGGGCATTTCCTCGGCCCAGATCCTCGCCTCCAGGGCGCGTGTGTGCTTTGATGAAACAACGTTCATCACCTTCCACCGGCGCGGCGATCTGGAGCCCTTCAAGCGCCATCTGGTGAACGTCTTGAACGATGGACGCAATGCCATCGTCATCCCCTGTCCGTGGGATGCGGCGCGCTCCTTCATGCCGCGTCACATCGCCACCTATTTGCTGCAACAAGGGGTCAGCCCGGACCATCCCGCGGAAGTCTGGGAAAACCTCACCCGGGGCGACGCCGAATGGCATGGCAAGCTGTCCGACTGTGCCGACCAGGAATTCAGCGACATGAGCATCATGCTCATCCGCACGCTCACGCCCATGGCCAGCCAGATCGAACCACCGCCGCAAGCAGCCAGCGGAGCCACGGCATGAACAGCCCGAGCAAGTCAGCCGTGGTGATCGCCGGCCACGGCAGTCGCGATCCCGATGCCCTGCGCGAATTCGAGGCGCTGGTGGCGCTGGTGCGTGAACGCGCCGAGGGACGCATCGTGCGCCATGGCTATCTGGAATTTGCCGCGCCCACCATCTCGGAGGCTGCCGCCGCCTGCGTGGCCGAGGGCGCCACCGACGTGGCCGTGGTACCCGGTGTGCTGCTGGGGGCGCGTCATGCCAAGAACGACATGCCAGCCGAACTGCTGGCGCTGGCGCGGGATTATCCGCAGGTCGATTTCCATTTCGGCGCGCCCATGGATCTGCATCCGCTGCTGCTGCAACTGGTACAGCAGCGCGTGGTGGAAGCCGAGGCCGGTTCTGAAGAAATCATCCATCGCCAGGATGCCTGTCTGGTGCTGGTCGGGCGCGGTACCACCGATCCCGATGCCAATGGCGAGATCGCCAAGCTGGCGCGCATGGTGCAGGAGGGCATGGGCTTTGGCGGCGTCAAAGTCTGCTTCTCGGGCACGGCCACGCCGCTGGTGCGGGATGGCCTCTCGCAGGCTGCCGGTGAAGGCTGGCAGCGGCTGGTGGTGCTGCCGTTCTTCCTCTTCGATGGTGTGCTGGTCAAGCGCATCTATGCCGCCGCCGACGAGCTGATGCTGCGCGAGCCAGGTGTGGAAGTGCTCAAGGCCGCTTATCTGGGCGTGCATGCGCACGTGGCCGATGTCATGCTGGAACGCGCCCGCGATGCCGCCGAAGGCCGCGCCGCGATGAACTGCACGCTCTGCAAGTACCGGGTGCAGATCGTCGGTTTCGAGCAGCAGGTCGGCGAGCCGCAGCGGGCACATCACTTGCAGGTGCGCGATCTTTCTGCGCGCGAGCAGCAGGCCCCGGCCGTCACGGGCACCGCCCCTTACGTAGCGCATCCCATCGAAGCCGAGAGCATGGAAATCATCCAGGCCGGGCGCGACTGGGGCGGCTTCCCGCCCGAGCAGCTGACCGTCTTGCAGCGCCTGGTCCATACCAGCGGCGACTTCGCCGTGGCCGATGAAATCTATTTTTCCGCTGGTGCGGTTCAGGCCGGGATGAAAGCACTGCTGCGCACCAAGCGAGTCGTCACTGATGTGACCATGGTGCAAACCGGTCTCAAGCGCGCGGTGCTGCAACAGCTGGGCGTAGAGACATGGTGCGGCGTACATGATCCCGAATCGCACCTGATGGCCCGGAACCTGGGCATGACGCGCTCGGCGGCGGGGATTCGCCGTGCCTGGCAGAAGTTCGGCAATGACCTGGTGCTGGCCATCGGCGATGCACCCACCGCCATCACCGAGGCGGTACGCCTGATCCGCGAGCACGGCTGGCGTCCGCAACTGGTGATCGGCTTGCCGGTCGGTTTCGTCGGCACGCGCGAGAGCAAGGAAGAACTGCGTCGCTGCCTGCAGGTGCCGCGCATCACCAACAGCGGCACGCGCGGTGGTTCGCCCTGGGCGGCCAGCGTGGTCAATGCCCTGATGATCGATGCCATCGCCTGGCTGGTCGCCCAGGAAGCGCAGAGCGAAAGTGTGCAGTAATGGACGCGCCCCCCGAGCTGCAACGGGCCGAGTATGACCTCGCCGTACTCGCCCCCAATGGCTTGCGTCGTGGCCGCAGCACCGGCAGTTGCGCGACCGCCGCGGTACGCGCCGCACTCTATCGCCTGCTGGGCGGCATGAGCGTGCAGCACGCCGAAGTCAGCCTGCCGGATGGACTGCATTATCTGAGCGTACCAATCAAGACGGTCACGCTGATCGATGCCGATACCGCCCAGGCCGAGGTACTCAAGGATGGCGGAGACGATCCCGACAATACGCACGGCGCGACCATCGTGGCACAGGTGCGGCGCAATGCGGCAGGGGAGATCCGTTTCTTTGCGGGCCAGGGCGTGGGCACGGCCACCATGCCGGGCTTGCGCGTGGCCGTCGGTGAACCCGCCATCAACCCGGTGCCGCGCGCCATGATGCGGGCCGCCGTGGCAGAGGTGCTGGCGGAGTTGCAGTCGGGCGAACCGGCCTGCGGTTTTGATCTGACCATCGGTTGCCGCGAGGGCCTCGCCATTGCGCCCAAGACCTTCAATCCCAAGCTGGGTATCGTCGGCGGCATTTCCATCCTGGGTACCTCGGGCATCGTAGAACCGATGTCCATGGCCTCCTGGATCGCCTCCATCGAGGTCTACATCCGCGTGGCCCTGGCCGCCTGTGCGCCGGGGGATACGGTGGCCTACCTGCCGGGCAAGATCGGCCGCGTCTTCGTGGCGCAGACACTGGGCCTGCCGGACAAGCGCAGCGTGCAGATCGCCAATTTCCTGGGCGATGCGCTGGACTTCACCCAGAAGGCGCTGGCCGAGGAGGGCAGGACACTGCCGCTGCTGTGGCTGGCCGGGCATCCCGGCAAGCTGGCCAAGGTATTGGATGGGGTGTGGGATACGCATTCCAGCAAGAGCAACATGGCCATGCAGGGCGTGGCCCGCGTGGCTGAAGAAATGAATACGGCAGGGCAGGGCGTGCTGTTTGACGCCGCCCTGCTGCAGCAAATGAAGGAAGCCAATACGGTGGAAGCAATCATCACGCTGGTCCGCCAGCAGGACGTCGGACTGTCGCGCCGCCTTTGGCGCGAGATCGAAACCCGCATCGCCGTGCTTGCCCATGCGCGCGTGCCGGCAGTGCAACGCATCGAAGTGCGCCTGTTCGACCTCGATGGAGAGCAACTGGGGGCAGGCGCATGAGCGGGCGTCTGACCGGCATCGGTGTCGGCCCCGGCCCCGCAGGCTACCTGCCGCTGGCAGCCATCGCTGCGCTGCGCAGTGCCGACCTGATCTACATTCCGCGCGCACGCGGGGCCGACCTGTCGGTGGCCCTGCAATGCCTGGAAGGCGTGGAGTTCGACCGCAGCCGTCTGTGCGAGATCGAGTTCAACATGGACCCGGATCGTCAGGTCCTGCAGGAACATTACGCCCGGCTCGGCCAGCAGTTGTCCGAACAATTGCGGCAGGGCCTGCAGGTGGTCTACCTCACCATCGGTGATGCACTGACCTATTCCACTTATGGCTACGTACTGGCCGCCGTGCGCGATCTCTATCCCGAGTGCGACTGCGTGACCTTGCCAGGCATCACCAGTTATGCCGCTGCTGCCGCCGCGCTGGAATGGCCGCTGGGCGTGGGCAAGGAGCGCACGCTGATCCTGCCTTGCCCGGAAGATGCGGCGACCCTGCAGGCCGAGATCGAGAGCCACGACATCGTGGTGCTGATGAAGGTCGGCGCGCGCCTGCCCTGGGTGCTGGCGCTGCTGCGCGAGATGGACATTGCGCAGCATTGCGGCTTTGCCCGTCGCATCGGGCTGGATGGCGAAGTGCTGGTCAGCGACCTCACCACGCTGGATGCGGCAGAGGCGAGCGGCTACCTGGCCGTGCTGCTGATCCGCAAGACGGCGCAGGCGCAACGTCACCGCGCGCCGCAAGCATCATCGAAAGGAAATCCATGAAAGTCTATTTCGTCGGCGCCGGTCCTGGTGCAGCCGACCTCATCACCCTGCGCGGTGCACGCCTGCTGGGCCAGGTGCGTATGGTGCTGTACGCCGGTTCGCTGGTGCCCACCGCCTTGCTGGAACATTGCCACCCCGAGGCCGAGATTGTCGACACCGCCGCACTCGATCTGGAGCAGCAGCAGGCCTGCTACGTGCGTGCGCAGCAACAGGGTATCGACGTGGTGCGCCTGCATTCGGGCGACCCGGCGATCTACGGGGCGACGGCGGAACAGATGCGGCGGCTCGATGCCCTGGGCATCGCCTATGAAGTGGTGCCGGGCGTGTCGTCCTTCACCGCTGCGGCGGCCGCCGTGTCGGCTGAACTGACCAAGCCGGAAGTGTCGCAGAGCGTGATTCTGACCCGTGTCTCGGGCCGTGCCTCGGCGGTGCCCGAATCGGAATCGATTGCCTCGCTGGCCGCGCACCGGGCGACCATGTGCATCTTCCTGTCCGGGCCGCACCTGAAGAAGATCGTCACCGACCTGCTGCTGCACTATCCCCCCGAGACGCCCGTCACGCTGGTCTATCGCGCCACCTGGCCGGAGCAGCGCGTCTATCAGGGCCGGCTCGACAAGGTGCTGGAAGAGAACAAGCGCGGGGAGTGGAATCTCACCACCATGATGCTGGTCGGTGCCGCGCTGAACAAGGAGCAGGTGGCCGAATCCAGTCTGTACTCCAAGGACTTCACGCACCTCTTCCGCGTGGTCAAGAAGAACAAGGATGCCGCATGAATCCGCCCGTCGTCCCGGCAGACCTGGGCCTGTGGCCCGTGCGCGCCGAGGCGGTGGCACTGGCCATGCACTTGCAGGACTGCCTGGGCGGTGAACTCTACCGCCCCTGGCTTCATGCAGAGGGCGGCCTGTCGCAGCGCCAGCAGTTTGCTCTGGCCTACCGCCGCCACCGGCAGTGGATCATGATTGGTGCGACCGGCATTGCCGTGCGCTTCCTCGACGGCCTGCCGCAGGACAAGCACCGGGATCCCGCCCTGGTGGTGCTGGATGAGGCGGGACGTTTTGCCATCCCCTTGTTGGCAGGGCATGAAGGCGGTGCCAACAGCCTGGCCTATCGCGTGGCCCAGATCACGGGCGCGCAGCCGGTGGTGACCACCGCGACCGAAGCCGTCAAGCCGCTGGTGCTGGGCATCGGCTGCCGCAAGCTGGCCTCGGCCGAGCAGATCGGTCGTGCCGTCGCGCAGGCACTGGCACAGTGCCCCGGTGCCGCGCTGTCCCAGGTGCGCGAAGTGGCCACCATCGATATCAAGGCCGGGGAACCCGGCCTGCTGGCCTTTTGCGCCACGCATGGCTTGCCCTTGCGCGTGATCGCGCGCCAGCAGATCGCCCAGCGCGCCTGGGTGGGCAAGCCCTCGGACTGGGTGCGCCAGAACGTGGGCGTGGAGGGCGTGTGCGAGCCGGCGGCGTTGATCGCCAGTCCGCGTGGACGGCTGTTGCTGGGCAAGAGCGCGCTGGAGGGCGTGACCGTGGCCATCGTCGACGATGGCGATGGCTGGCGCAGTTTCATGGAAAATCCGTAAATCATTTGCAGGAAACCCGATGGAAGCAGTCAAGAAAAAAGGCGTATTGAACCTGGTCTCGGTCGGCCCCGGTTTCGAAGAGATGATCATCCCGCGCGCCATTGAAGCCTTGCGCGAGAGCGA
The DNA here is from genome assembly GCF_022627875.1 of Herbaspirillum sp. C7C8. Taxonomy (NCBI): domain Bacteria; kingdom Pseudomonadati; phylum Pseudomonadota; class Betaproteobacteria; order Burkholderiales; family Oxalobacteraceae; genus Herbaspirillum; species Herbaspirillum sp. C7C8. Next base: position 151,657 of record NZ_JABXGG010000010.1, on the reverse strand, counting down.
GGTCATCGTCGCCTACGCGTTGTACCTGCGCTGGATCGCCGCGCATATCGAGGGCAAGGAGATTCATACTCCGCCGCTGACCCAGGAGCGCGAGCGCGCCTTGCTGGCCATCGAACAGGCCCGTGCGGGGCGGCGCGTGGCCCTGATCTCCAGCGGCGACATCGGCATTTACGCCATGGCCGCCCTGGCCTTCGACGACATGCGCGAGGACGATAGCTTCGAGGTCAATATCATCCCCGGCGTGACCTCGGCCAATGCCTGCGCCTCGCTGCTGGGTTCGCCGCTGTCGCATGATTTCGCCACCTTGTCGCTGTCCAACCTGCTGTGCCCGTGGTCATGGATCGAGCAGCGCGCCAGTCACATCGCCCAGGCGGACCTGGCCTGCGTGCTCTACAACGTGCAGAGCGCGGGACGGCAGGAGGGCGTCTACCGCATCCTGCAACTGATGCTGGAACACAAGGCCCCGCATACCCTGTGCGGGGTGGTGCGCAATGCCTATCGCCCAGGGCAGCAGGTCTCCATTCATCGCCTGGATGAATTGCCCGGCCTGCAGTTCGACATGCTGACCTCGATCGTCATCGGCAACCGCTTTACGCAGCGCAAGCGCGACTGGATCTTTACCCCGCGCGGCTACAACGACTGGAGCGAACAGGCGCAGGCGCCTGAGGCGGCACAACTGCCGCGCCGGGCGGTGTGGGTCTTTGCGGGCACCAGTGACGGCAACCAGCTGGCGCGCGAACTGGCCGGGCAGGGCGAGCGCGTGGTCATTTCCACGGCGACCGCCTATGGCGGCGAGCTGGCCAGCCAGGATTGTCCGGGTGCCCAGGTCTGGTCCGGCCGCCAGGGTGTGGAGGCGCGCCGACAAGCGCTGCGCGACAGCCAGGCGCGGGTGCTGGTGGATGCGACCCATCCCTTTGCGGTGCAGATGTCGCAGCAGTTGATGATGCTGGCGCAGGAGCTGGGCCTGCCGTATCTGCGCTATGAACGTCCGAGCGAGATCGCTGCCGATGACCCCTATGTCTGCGCCGACATGACAGAAGCCGCCGGGCGCGCCACCGCCCTGGGCCGCCGCATTTTCCTGGCTACCGGCTCCAAGGATCTGGGCAGCTTCCTGAGGGCACCCGGCGCGGCGGGCAAGCAATGGTTCGCCCGCGTCACGGCCGATCCGGACTTCCTCCGGCGCGCACTGGAACTGGGCCTGCCGCGCGCCCACCTGTGCGCCATGCAGGGACCGTTCTCGCAGGCATTCAATGAAGCGCTGTGGCGCGACTGGGGTATCGACTGCGTGGTGACCAAGGATTCCGGCGAGGCCGGGGGCTACCGGGCCAAGGTCGCGGCTGCGCGCGCCCTGGGCATCCCTCTGGTGACGGTGCGTCGGCCAGGACTTGCCTATCCGCAGATGGCGCACGATGTGCCCACCCTGCAGGCGCAACTGGCAGCGTTGGCCGGAGCCTGAGCATGGCCAGTCTTCAGTCTTCCATGCCGCCTGCCTTGCCGCCGATCCCGGTGACGGTGGTCACGGGCTTTCTGGGGGCGGGCAAGACCACCTTGCTGCGCGGCCTGGTACAGCGTCGCCAGTCGCGGCGACTGGCCTTGCTCATCAACGAGTTCGGCGAGGTCGCCATCGATGGCGACCTGTTGCGCGCCGAAGGCGATGCGCAGGGCCAGGTGCAGATCCAGGATTTCGCCCATGGCCTCATCGCCTACGGCGACGATGAACATTTCGTTCCCGCCATGCTGGCCCTGGCCGCGCGCCGCGCGCAGATCGACCATGTGCTCATCGAGACTTCCGGTCTGGCCTTGCCCAGTGCGGTGATGGAAGTGTTGCAATCCCCTGAACTGGCACTGCACTTCGTGCTGGACGCCACGCTGGCCGTGGTCGACACGCCGCTCCTGCTAGAACAAGCCTTCGCCAGCGGCGATGCCGTGCGCGATGCCACGGCGCAGCTGTTCGCCCGGCAACTGGAGTGCGCCGACGTGGTGGTGCTCAACAAGATCGACGGCATGGAGGAAGCGCCCTTGCTGCAAGCAGAGCAAACGGTACGGTCACTGGCGCCCAACGTGCGCTTCCTGGAGCTGGCCTATGATGCGCGACTGGATATCCGTCTGGCGCTGGGCTTGCGGCTGCACCAGGCCGGTACGAGCGTGCATCATCACTACACGCCGGTGGCCATGCCGGGCGAGCGCGCCACGGTGGCGGCCGAGCAGTGGCGCTTCAACGGCCATGCGCATTCCGGCCTGGGGGCGCACAGCCACGGCTTGTCCACCCACAAGCATTTCCACGAGCAGGACCCCGGCTGGCAATCCTTCACGTTGCGCAGCGCCGATGCGCAGGATGCCGAAGCCCTGCGCCGCGCCGTGGTCGCCGTGGCGCTGGACCAGCCCATCCTGCGCAGCAAGGGCTTCATCGTCACCGGCCACGGGCGTACCGAGTTGCTGCAAGCCGTGCGGGCGCGTGCGGTGGTGGCCGAGGCCGGTGGCGGCAAGCGGGCCGGGACTTCGGAGCTGGTCTTCATCGGTTACCATCCCAGCCGCGCACGTGTGGCGCAATTGCTGTCCTCGCTGACGGCGACCGACTGGCATTGATTTCGCAGCAGCATCAAGAAAGAAGCACATCATGAAAACCGACCCCGAATCGCACAAGCGCATGACCCAGCGTCACAAGGAAGGCTTCGAAAAGAAGAAGGCCGCCGCCCGGAAGGAGAAGGGCCTCCTGATCGTCAACACCGGCACCGGCAAGGGCAAGTCCAGCGCCGCCTTCGGCATGGGCATGCGCATCCTCGGCCACGGCATGCGGCTGGGCGTGGTGCAGTTCATCAAGGGCGCACTCTACAGCGCCGAACGTGACTTCCTGGGCAGCCACGCGCGATGCGACTTCCATGTGGTCGGCGCAGGCTACACCTGGGACACCCAGGACCGTGAGGCCGACATGCGCACCGCTGCACGTGGCTGGGCCGAGGCCGTGCGCATGATCCAGGACCCCGGCTATGACATGGTGATCCTGGATGAACTCAACATCGTCCTCAAATACCAGTATCTGGATCTGGAGGAAGTACTGCGGGTATTTGCGGCGCGCCGCGAGATGCTGCACATCGTCGTCACCGGTCGCCATGCACCGGAGGCGCTGATCGAGCAGGCCGATCTGGTCAGCGAGATGCGCCCGCTCAAGCATCCCTACAAGGAGCAGGGCGTGAAGGCGCAGAAAGGCGTGGAATTCTGATGACGCATCCGGATTACCGCTGCCCGGCCCTGTTCATCTCGGCCCCGGCTTCCGGCCACGGCAAGACCACCATCACCGCCGCCCTGGCCCGCCTGTACCGGCAGCAGGGCAAGCGCGTGCGGGTGTTCAAGACCGGCCCCGATTTCCTCGATCCGATGGTGCTGGAGCAGGCCAGTGGCCAGCCGGTGATCAACCTTGATCTGTGGCTGGGAGGCGAAGATCATTGCCGCCGCCAGGTGGCGCTGGCTGCCGCCGAATCGGATGTGCTGCTGGTCGAGGGCGTGATGGGCCTCTTCGATGGCGAGCCCAGCAGTGCCGACCTGGCCCAGTTGCTGGGCATTCCCGTCGTGGCCGTGATCAATGCGCGCGGCATGGGCCAGACCATCGGCGCGCTGGCGCAGGGCCTGCTGGCCTATCGTCCCGAGCTGAAGTTTGCCGGGGTACTGGCCAATGGCGTGGCCAGCCCGCGCCATGCGCAGATGTTGCGCCAGGGCCTGCAGAATGCGCGGCCCTCGGTGCCACTGTTGACGGGGCTGCAGCGCGACATGCAGTTCGCCTTGCCGGAGCGCCATCTGGGCCTGGTGGCCGCGCCCGAGATCGCCGATCTGGAGGCACGCCTGGATGCCGTGGCCGAAAGAATGTCAGCGACTTCACTGGCCAATCTGCCCGCGCCGGTGGACTTCGGTACGCCCCCGCCGGAACGCGCCTTCCCGCGCCTCCTGGAGGGCAAGACCATCGCCGTGGCGCGCGATCTGGCATTTTCCTTCATCTACACCGCCAACCTCGATCTGCTGGCGCTGATGGGTGCGCACGTGAGCTTCTTCTCGCCGCTGGCCGATGAAGCACTACCCGATTGCGATGCGGTCTGGTTGCCGGGCGGTTATCCCGAACTGCACCTGCCGGCCTTGCAGGCCGCGCAGCGCACCCAGTCCAGCCTGCGTGCCCATGCCGAGGCCGGCAAGCCGCTCTATGCCGAATGCGGCGGCATGCTGTTCCTGCTGGAGACCGTCGTCGCCGGTGACGGCAGCAGCGGCCAGCTGTGCGGCATCCTGCCCGGCCAGGCGACGGTGCAGCCGCGCCTGCAAGGGCTGGGTTACCAGACTCTGCAACTGAACCTGCCCGGTGCGGTGGGCGAGCATCTGCGCTGCCATACCTTCCACTATTCGCGGGCGGTGGTCGGGGCGCAGTTCATGGCGCGTGGCGAGCGACTCTTCGATTCCTCGGAAGGGGAGGTGGTCTATCGTCGCGGTCAGGTCACGGCCAGCTATCTGCATGCGTATTTCCGCTCGGCGCCACGGACGGTGGCGGCGCTGCTTGGTGGGGCGCCATGACGCAAACTGTTTCGCATCGCTATCCTCAGGTGCAGATCGATGCGCTCTATCGCGTCATCCGCGAGCGCCGCGACATGCGCCATTTCCTGCCCGACCCGGTCGCGCCCGAGCTGTTGGAACGCCTGCTGCAGGCGGCCCATCAGGGCCCCAGCGTGGGCTTCATGCAGCCCTGGCGCTTCATCCGCATCCGCAATCAGGCGCTGCGCCAGCAGATCCATGCCCTGGTGGAACAGGAACGCATCGCCACTGCTCGCGCACTGGATCAGCGCGAGGACGAATTCATGCGCCTGAAGGTGGAAGGCATCCGCGAGTGTGGCGAATTGCTGGTGGCTGCGCTCATGGATCAGCGCGAGCGCCATGTCTTCGGTCGTCGCACCTTGCCGCAGATGGACCTGGCCTCGCTGTCCTGCGCCTTGCAGAACATGTGGCTGGCCGCGCGCGCAGAAGGGCTGGGCATGGGCTGGGTGTCGCTGTTTGAACCGGCCGCGCTGGCCCGTTTGCTGCACCTGCCCGAGGGCGCCGAACCGGTCGCCGTACTCTGTCTGGGCCATGTCCCCGCTTTCTATGACAAGCCCATGCTGGAACAGGAGCAGTGGGCCAGCCGCCAGCACCTGCAAGACCTGGTCTTTGAAGACCGCTGGCCCGTGCAAGGAGACCTGCAAGCATGACCACCGCATCCTCGAACCGATACCGCAGCCTCATCTTTGGCGGCGCCCGCAGCGGCAAGAGCGCCCATGCGGAACGCCTGGCGCTGGCCGCATCACCCGGCGGCGCGCGCGAGATCGTCTATCTGGCCACCGCCAGTCGCGCCGCCAGCCGCGACGACGCCGAGATGCAGGAGCGCATCACCCATCATCAGCAACGCCGCCGCGCGCTGGGTGCACACTGGAGTACCGTGGAAGAGCCACTGGCGTTGGGCCACGCACTGCGCTGCCTGAGCCGGCCCGAGACCGTGGTGCTGGTCGACTGCCTCACCGTCTGGCTGGCCAACCTGCTCTTTGCGGAGGGCGTGGACTATCCGGAACTGGGACCGGTCACGCCGCCCCCGGCCTTCGCGCAGCAACGCGCCGATTTCCTGCTGGCCCTGGAGGAAGTGCAGGGGACCGTCATCCTGGTGTCCAACGAAGTCGGCATGGGCATCGTGCCGCAGGGGGCCATCTCGCGCTGGTTCGTCGATGAGGCGGGGCGGCTGAACCAGGCCGTGGCTGCGCTGTGCGAACGCGTGCAATGGGTCGCTGCCGGCTTGCCCTTGACCTTCAAGGACAGCGCGTGCTGAGCGGCTTGTCCATGCCCTGGCTGGCGCTGCTGATGGCGCTGGGCCTGGCCCTGGATCTGCTGCTGGGGGAAGCGCGGCGCTGGCATCCGTTGGTCGGGTTCGGCAATCTGGCCAAGCGCATCGAAGCGCGGCTCAATCACGCCCCCGCCTTGCGCCTGCGCGGCGTGCTGGCCTGGTCGCTGGCAGTGTTGCCGCCGGTACTGGCCTGCACCTGGCTGCTGGCCGCGCTGCCCGTCTGGATGGCGGCATGGATCCATGCGGTGCTGCTGTATTTCTGCATCGGCCTGCGCAGCCTGCGCGAGCATACCTTGCCGATTGCACAGGCGCTGGCGCAGCGGGACTTGCCGCTGGCGCGGCGGCTGACTTCCTTGATCGTCAGCCGTGAGACGCGCCAGTCCGACGAAGCCGAGCTGGCCAAGGCCGGGGTCGAATCGCTGCTGGAGAATGGTAACGATGCCGTCTTCGGTACCTTGTTCTGGTTCCTGGTGGCGGGTGGCCCGGGCGCCTTGCTGTTTCGCCTGGCCAATACCCTGGACGCCATGTGGGGTTACCGCAATGCGCGCTTCCTGTATTTCGGCTGGGCCGCGGCGCGCATTGATGATGCCCTCAACTGGTTGCCTGCGCGACTGACCGCCTGCTCTTATGCCTGGCTGGGCCAGCGCCGCCAGGCCCTGGCTTGCTGGAAGACGCAGGCGCCTGCGTGGAGCAGCCCCAACGCCGGTCCGGTGATGGCGGCGGGCGCCGGAGCACTGGGCCTGGCCCTGGGCGGTCCGGCCCGGTATGACGGCCAGCTCGAAGAGCGCCCGCCATTGGGATCGGGCCTGCCGCCGCAGGGACCGGACATCGTCCGTGCCTGGCGCCTGGTGGCCATGAGCACGGCGCTGTGGCTGGCCGTGGTGGGCGCCCTGGCGCTGCTGAGCCTGGTCACCGGGGTGGGGGCGAGCCATGCTTGAGCACGGTGGCAACCTCGACGCGGCGGCCCGCCATTATGGTCGTCCGCGCAGTGACTGGCTGGATCTCTCCACCGGCATCAACCCGCGACCCTACCCGGCAGCTGCACTGGCGGCGCACGCCTGGCACCGCCTGCCCGAGCCGTCACATGCGCTGGAGCAAGCGGCCTGTGCGTATTACGATGCGCCGCGTCTGCTGGCCGTGGCAGGCACCCAGGCGGCGATTCAGGCGCTGCCGCAACTGCGTCTGCAACAACAGCGCCGCCCTGCACAGGTAGTGGTGGCGGCCCCCATCTACGCGGAACATGCGCACTGCTGGCGGCGTGCGGGGCATGCCGTGCGTGAAGTCGCGTATGCCGATCTTGATCAGGCCGTGCGCGATACATCGTGCGAGGTGCTGGTGCTGTGCAATCCCAACAATCCGACCGGTGCCATGGTCGCGCCGGCGGACCTGTTGCGCTGGGCGGCCCTGCTGGCCGGGCGGGGGGGCTGGCTGGTGGTCGATGAAGCCTTCGGCGATACCGTCAATGGTTACAGCGTGTGCGCACACAGCCACCAGCCGGGCCTGATCGTGCTGCGTTCGGTCGGCAAGTTCTTCGGGCTGGCGGGCTTGCGGCTGGGCTTTGTCGGGGCGGCAGCCCCTTTGCTGGATGCGCTGGCTGACTGGCTCGGGCCATGGTCCATCAGCGGTCCGGCCCAGCAGATCGGCAGCGCGGCACTGCTCGACCGCCCTTGGCAGGCTGCGACGCGACAGACCCTGTTGACCGAAGGCGCGCGCCTGCATGCGCTGCTGGCGCAGCATGGCATCCGCGCCAGTGGCACGGCATTGTTCCAGTGGTGGCCCGAAGCTCAGGCGCTGGCGTTTCATGAAGCGATGGCGCGCGCCGGCATCTGGGTGCGCCTTTTCACGCGCGGTGCTGGTGGTATCCGCCTCGGACTGCCGCCGGATGAGGCGGGTTGGGTACGCCTGCAAGAGGCCCTGAACAGATGGAGTCAACGTGGCTGATTTTCCTTTTCATACGCTGATGATCCAGGGCACCACGTCGGATGCCGGCAAGAGCACTCTGGCCGCTGCGCTATGCCGCCTGCTGAAGAAGGATGAGATCAGCGTCGCTCCCTTCAAGCCGCAGAACATGGCCTTGAACAGTGCGGTGACCAGCGACGGTGGCGAGATTGGACGCGCTCAGGCCCTGCAGGCGCAGGCCGCCGGCATCGCGCCGCACACCGATATGAACCCGGTCTTGCTCAAACCCTCCAGTGATACCGGCGCCCAGGTCATCGTGCAGGGCAAGGTACGCGCCGATATGAACGCCCGTGACTATCACCGCTACAAGACCGAAGCCATGCAGGCCGTGCTGCAATCCTATGCGCGGCTGCGCTCGCAATATGCCTGCGTGATCGTGGAAGGCGCGGGCAGTCCGGCCGAGATCAATCTGCGCGCGCGCGACATTGCCAACATGGGTTTTGCCGAAGCGGTCGATTGTCCCGTCATCATCGTGGCCGATATCGACCGGGGTGGTGTTTTTGCGCACCTGAGCGGCACGCTCGATTGTCTTTCCGAGAGCGAACGGGAACGCGTGATCGGCTTCGTCATCAACCGCTTCCGTGGCGACATCAGCCTGCTGCAAGGGGGGCTGGACTGGCTCGAGGCCCGCACCGGCAAGCCCGTGCTGGCGGTGCTGCCCTACCTGCATGGGCTGCACCTGGATGCCGAGGATGCGGTGGCGGCCACGCAGGAGAGTCGCGGCCAATTCCGTATCGTGGTGCCGGTCTTGCCGCGCATCAGCAACCATACCGACTTCGATGCACTGCGCGCCCATCCCGATGTCGATCTGCGCTTCATCGGCCCGGGCCAGCCGGTGCCGCCGGCTGATCTCATCATCCTGCCCGGCAGCAAGAATACCCGCGGGGATCTGCACTGGCTGCGGGAACATGGCTGGGAGGCGGCCATTGCCCGTCATCTGCGCTATGGCGGCAAGCTGATCGGTATCTGTGGCGGTTTCCAGATGCTGGGGGAGAGCGTGGATGATCCGCATGGTGTGGAAGGCGTGCCCGGCAGCAGTGTCGGTCTCGGCCTGCTGCCGATGCGTACCGAACTGAGGCGAGACAAGAAGCTGCTGCAGGTCAGCGGCCACTGTGTCTTCAGTGAGACGGCTGCAACGGTCAGCGGCTACGAGATCCACATGGGCGTGTCTTCCGGCCCGGCGCTGGCGCGTCCTGCGTTCGTCATCGAGGGGCGCGGCGAGGGTGCGCAATCGGACGACGGGCAGATCCTGGGGAGCTACCTCCACGGCATGTTCGATACACCGCAAGCCTTTGGCGCACTGCTGAGCTGGGCGGGATTGGCGGGCAGCGCGCCGGTCGATCTGGATGCCTTGCGCGAGGCCAGCCTGGAGCGTCTGGCCGAATCCTGCCGGCCCTTGTATGACGCCTTGCGGCGGGTACCCACGCGCTTTGGGCGGACGTAATACGGTGTGACCGCAAAGAAAATCCCGGCCTTGCGGGCCGGGATGCGGTTGGGGGAGTGGCGCAGAAGAGTCAGGCCAGGGCTTCCTTGGCGGCTTCTTCCGGGGTGAGGCCATCGTAGTAGAGGTCGGTGAACCATTCCACCTGTTCTTCGATGTGCTCCTGTGCCTGGTCCAGCGTGGCGCCGCCCTTGACCAGGAATTGCTCGACTTCGGTACACCATTGGATCAGGGCTTCAGTTTCCGGGTCCAGTTTCTCTTTCTTGGGCATGTTGCCTCCTTGCTTCGATAATGATGGGCGTAAGTGCCCTGTGCAAGGATAGGCCAAACTCGCCCGGCGTGTGCGCCTTTATTGCGTCGGCTTCATTGCAGCAACTGTGTCCCGCTGCTGGCACCGCTAGAGGTGGCCAGACTGCTCGCCAGCACCGCCGCCGCCGAACGCGTCTCCACGCCCAGCTTCACGAAGATATGTTCCAGGTGCTTGTTGACCGTACGCGGACTCATGCCGAGGATTTCGGCGATGTCGCGGTTGGTCTTGCCCTTGCCCAGCCAGAGCAGGACGTCGCTCTCGCGCGGCGTCAGGCGCGCCCCCTCCAGGGTAGGCGGCAGGCTCATGCCGTCGTCGCCACGCTGGGTGGCGCCCGCCGTTTTTTCTTCCAGCACCAGGCTCACGCCATGCCCCTGCCCGGGTCCGCAAAGCGTGATGTGCAGCTCGTCCTGCTGCTGTCGCACGATCAGCGGTGGCACCCGGTCCAGGCTCTCACCCTGGCGTTGCCGTACCAACTGCTCGTTGAGCCATACCTGCAAGGGAGCCGGCAACTTGTGGCTGTTCGGTGCAGCCGGACCGTAATACTTCTCCAGCCACTGTGATGCCTTGCTGGTCTGCCACATCGGCAGGCCATGGCCGCCCAGCACGATCACCGCATGGGCGGCATGTTCCAGTACGCCGCGCGTCTGCGTCATCATGCGCGCGGTACGGATATGCGCGCCGATGCGCGCCACCACTTCCTGCGGACGGATCGGCTTGGTCACGTAGTCGATGCCGCCCACCTCGAAGCCGCGCACCACGTGCTCAGTCTCCGACAGTCCCGTCATGAACACCACCGGAACATGCGCCACGCGCTTGACCTGCTTGATGCGGCGGCAGGTCTCGAAACCGTCGATGCCGGGCATCATCGCGTCCAGCAGGATCAGATCGGGCGTGATGTGGTCCAGCCGCTCCAGCGCCGCCAGTCCGTCCGTGGCGACGAGGACGATGTGGCCGCTTTCATCGAGCGCATCGGACAACATGGCCAGGTTGTCGGGCATGTCATCGACGATCAGGACCACGTGTCTATCGAACGTCGTTGAGATCATGTCGGATCAGCTCCTGGATGCGGGTGACGTATTCATTCAAGCGGAATTGTTTGACCAGCTGTCGCAGCTCGGTCGTGAAGGGCAGGTAGGCCGGTTGCTGGCGTTCCATGGCGTCGAGCTGGCGCAGGATTTCCTTGGCATAGCCGATGCGGCCCAACTCCAGCAGTGAGGCCAGCCTGTCCTGGGACGGTACCAGCAGGAGGGCTTGCGTCGCTGCCGGTGCTGGCGGCGGCTCGGCAGGCTGTGCCGACGCCACCCAGTCCAGTTGCAGATGCTGGCGCAGCTTGCCCAGCAATTCGTGATACGAGACCGGCTTGACCACGAAATCATTGACCAGCGCTGGCTCGTTGCGCTCATGCAGGTTCTCGAAGGCATTGGCCGATACCAGCAGGATGGGCAACTGCGCAAGCCCGCGCGCGCGGATGGCGCGTGCCACGCTCCAGCCATCCATCTGCGGCATGGCGATATCCAGCAGGAGCAGGTCGGGGATGTCGTGGCCCAGCCGCTCCATGCAGGCCAGCCCGCTGTCGGCCTCGCTCACCACGAATCCCAGCGGCATGAGCATGTCCTTGAGCAGGCGCCGTTGTGAAGCCTGGTCATCGACCACCAGGATGTGGCGCGAGGGGCCTGCGTAACCCGACATCTGATCCTCCAGCTTGATGCGCGGACGCGGTACGTGCACTTGCGGCAGATAGATCTTGAGGTGGAAGCTGCTGCCCAGCCCGACCCGACTCTCCACCCCCAGTTCGCCGCCCATGATGTGCACCAACATGCGGCTGATGGCCAGTCCCAGCCCGGTGCCGATGTCTTCGCGCAGATTGGCCGCGCTGCTGCGCTCGAAGGGCAGGAAGATACGTTCCAGGTCGTCGTCGGCAATGCCGATGCCGGTATCGATGACATCGAAATACGCAATCTCGCGTGCATAACGCACCCTGAGCGTGACGCCGCCGTGATCGGTGAACTTGACGGCATTGCCCAGCAGGTTGATGAGGATCTGGCGCAAGCGTTTCTGGTCGGCATGGACGATCTGCGGCAGGCGTCCGCTTTTCTCAAAGCGGAAGTGCAGGCCCTTCTGTTCGGCCTGCGGGGCGAACATGCCGACGATCTGCTCCAGGAAGGCTTCCAGTGCCAGTTCGTCGGAGGCCAGGCGCATCTTGCCAGCCTCGATCTTGGCAATGTCGAGCAGGCCGTCGATGAGGCTCAACAGGTGTTCGCCACTGCGGCGGATGATGGCGATGGCTTCCTTGCGGGCCGGCGGGATGGTGGCGTCCACGTGCAGGATCTGCGCATAGCCGAGGATGCTGTTCAAGGGCGTGCGCAATTCGTGGCTCATGCCGGCCACGAAGCGGCTCTTGGCCAGGTTGGCCGATTCGGCCGCTTCCTTGGCGCGCTGCAGTTCGGCATCGGTCTGCTTGTGGGCCTCGATTTCCTGCAGCAACAGATTGGTCTGGCGCTCTGATTCTTCCTGGGCCACGGCGCGGCTCTCGTTGGTCAGCACCAGCCACCAGGCACCCACGCCGACCACCACCAGCAAGAGGCAGAACAGCTTGATGAAGACGCCGCGCAGCGAGTCGGGGGCTGAGAGCGTCAGTCCGGAGAGATCGGCCATCTGCTGGAAATACAGCATCCACAACACAATCGCCAGTCCGCCAGCCAGCAGACCGAACACGCTCAGGTAATGCCCGAGGCGGGTATTGAGCTTGACCGCGAAGCGCGCCGGGATCAGCTGGCGCAAGGTGTGCAGGATCTGGTTGGGCAACCGTGCGCGCGGTGTCTTGCAGCGGTCCTTGCAGCGCGCATCCAGCGAACAGCACAGCGAGCAGATGGCGCCCTGGTAGGCCGGGCAATGGGCCATGTCCGGTGTTTCGAAGGCATTGCCGCAGATCACGCAATCGAGCACTGAATGCGTCTGACCCGGCGTGACGGGGCGATAGTTCTGTTCGGACAGCGTATCGCGCCGCGCGATGTAGTAGCGGCTGCCGGTGGCCCAGGCAATGAGCGGGGCCGTCACCAGTGCGGTACCCAGGGCGATGAAGGGTGCCATGGCCGCCACCGTCTTGCCCAGCACGCCCGACATGGCCAGCGTGGAGAGCAGGGTGGCGATGACCATCGAGCCGACACCGACCGGGTTCACGTCATACAGGTGGGCACGCTTGAATTCGATGTGGGCCGGGCTCAGGCGCAGCGGCTTGTTGATGACCAGGTCGGCCACCACGGCGCCGATCCACGAGATGGCGACCAGGCTGTAGAGCGCCAGTACATGTTCCAGCGCATTGAAGACGCCCAGTTCCATCAGCAGCACCGCAATCAACACATTGAACACCAGCCACACCACCCGCCCCGGATGGCTGTGCGTGAGGCGCGCGAAGAAATTGGACCAGGCCAGCGAGCCGGCATAGGCGTTGGTGACATTGATCTTGATCTGCGACACCACCACGAACAGTACGACCGCCCCCAGCGCGAAGGCCGGATTGCCGAACACGTACTGGTAGCCGATCAGGTACATCTGGGTCGGTTCCACGGCCCGCACCATGGGCACCTCGTGCTGGATGGCGAGGAAGGCCAGCAGCGTTCCGCCCAGCATCTTGGCCCCGCCCAGCAGGATCCAGCCAGGGCCGGCCAGCAACAGCGCACTCCACCAGCGCCCGCGATTGGCGGCGGTCTTCTGCGGCAGGAAGCGCAGGAAGTCGACCTGCTCACCCACCTGCGCGATGAGCGAGAAGGCCACCGTGGCAGCGGCCCCGAACAGTGTGAGATTGAAGGAACTGCCTTCCTCGGCGCGGCCGGCGAAGCTCAGGAGGTTCGACAGCGCTTCCGGTTCCTTGTAGAGCACGCAGGCATAGGGCAGCACCAGCAGCACCAGCCATAGCGGCTGGGTCCACATCTGCAGGCGGTTGATGAGCGTGATGCCGTAGGCCACCATGGGAATGATGATGAGCGAACAGAGCACGTAGCCATATACCAGCGGCAGACCGAAATAGATCTCGATGGCCTGGGCCATGATGGCCGCTTCCAGCGCGAAGAAGATGAAGGTGAAGCTGGCATAGATCAGCGAAGTGATGGTCGAGCCGATGTAGCCGAAGCCGGCGCCGCGCGTGAGCAGGTCCATGTCCACCCCGTAGCGCGCGGCGTAGTAGCTGATGGGCAGGCCGGTGGCGAAAAACAGCACCATCACGCAGACGATCGCCCAGAAGGCATTGGTGAAGCCATAACTGAGGGTAATGGCGCCGCTGATGGCTTCCAGTGCCAGGAAGGAGGTCGCGCCCAGGGCCGTGTTGGCCAGGCGGAACTCGGACCAGCGGCGGAAGGATAGCGGCGTATAGCGCAGCGCGTAGTCTTCCAGCGTTTCGTTGGCGACCCAGGTGTTGTAGTCGCGCCGGACCTTGACGATGCGTTGTGTGGCGGGATGGGTCACGTTGGCTCTTGGTGAGGTCGGGGATCCGGACGGTCGTTGTCGTCAGTGCCTTGTCTGTCTCGTTGCGCCGCACACGATCTGCGCTGTGCGTGTTTATGGTGAAGCAATTTTCAAACCATTCGCAGCGCGAGGGCATACGTCAAATGACGTAGATGCCGCATGGCATCCCATGGGAATTCACCAAAACGCAGCGGTTTTTGCAAGCCCTGTCGCTGCATCCCGACGCCGTGCGGCGGCAGTGCGCACCAACAGCAGGCAAACCGTGGGCGAAAGCTGTGCAGGCGCGTGTGGCGCACCAGCTGGGGGCTTACGTCAAACAACGTATTGTTGCGCTGCACCGGCGAACCTATTCTGCGTCCCAGAACGAAGGGCAGACGGCAGGTGCGGTGCGCATCTTTCTCACCTTGCGGGCAGTACCTCGCCGGGGCCTTCGTTTCATCGCCTGCATGACGCCACGATGGCCCAGACCGAGTCCAACAACAACGCCCGAAAGGAGTACCGCATGTCGCATTCCTCGTCTTCCAATCCTCCCTCGTTCCCGCGCCGCAAGATCTTGATGGGCCTGGCCGCCGGGGCGGCAGCAGCGGCCCTGCCGGGCATGGCCTCGGCCCAGCAGTATCCGACCGCCAAGGTCAACACCACCAAGCTGGCCATCACCGATACCGAAGTGACCGTCGGTCAGTTGCACTCGGCCACCGGCACCATGGCCATCAGCGAGACCGGTTCGATCCAGGCTGAACGCCTGGCGATTGACCAGATCAACGCGATGGGCGGCATCCTTGGCCGCAAGATCAAGATCATCCAGGAAGACGGTGCCAGCGACTGGCCGACCTTCGCCGAGAAGGCCAAGAAGCTGCTGGAGAACGACCGTGTGGCGGCTGTCTTCGGCTGCTGGACCTCGGCCTCGCGCAAGGCGGTGCTGCCGGTGTTCGAGAAGGACAACGGCCTGCTGTATTACCCGACCTTCTACGAAGGCCTGGAGCAATCCAAGAACGTGTTCTATACCGGGCAGGAGGCGACACAACAGGTGCTGGCCGGCCTGAACTGGGTGGCCAAGGAAAAGAAGGCCAAGACCTTCTTCCTGGTCGGCTCCGACTACATCTGGCCGCGCACCTCCAACAAGATCGCCCGCAAGCACATCGAGAACGTGCTCAAGGGCTCGGTGGTGGGCGAGGAGTACTACCCGCTGGGCAACACCCAGTTCGGTTCTCTCATCAACAAGATCAAGCTGAAGAAGCCGGACGTGATCTTCGCCGACGTGGTCGGTGGGTCCAACGTCGCCTTCTACAAGCAGTTGAAAGCGGCAGGTGTGACCGCCAAGACCCAGAACCTGCTGACCATCTCGGTGACCGAGGATGAAATGCTGGGCATCGGTGGCGAGAACGTGGAAGGCTTCTTCGCCTCGATGAAATATTTCCAGAGCCTGGACAACCCCAACAACAAGAAATTCGTGGCCGAGTTCAAGGCCAAGTTCGGTGCCAATTCGGTCATCGGCGACGTTACCCAGGCCGCCTATCTCGGTCCCTGGCTGTGGAAGGCGGCGGTGGAAAAGGCCGGCAGCTTTGATGTCGACAAGGTGGTGGCCGCTTCGCCCGGTATCGAACTCAAGACCGCGCCGGAAGGCTACGTCAAGGTCCACGAAAACCATCACCTGTGGAGCAAGACCCGCATCGGCGAAGCGCAGAAGGATGGCCAGTTCAAGGTGGTCTACGAGTCCGAGCTGATCGAGCCGAATCCTTTCCCGAAGGGCTATCAGTAAGGCGTATCGGCTGGTCAGGGACCAGCCCCTCGTGCAGCAAAGCGGCGGCGTCTGTTGTGACATGCGGGCGCTGCCGCCCCTTCGTCCTCTCTCCAACTCTGCCCCGTCGGGAGTCATCATGGTTTCTCTATCCGAATTTGGCGCCATCTTCGCCATGCAGGGCTTCAACGGCCTCTCGGTCTTCTGTGTGCTGCTGTTGATGGCATTGGGCCTGGCCATCATCTTCGGGCAGATGGGGGTGATCAACATGGCCCACGGTGAATTCCTCACCATCGGTGCCTACATCACCTACCTGCTGTCGCACCTGACCACGACCTATGCACCGGCCTTGCAGCCGTTCTATTTCTTTGCGGCCATCGTCCTGTCCTTTGTGGTGGCGTATGGCATCGGTTATCTCACCGAATTGTTGCTCATCAGTCGCCTCTACAAGCGTCCGCTCGATACGCTCCTGGCCACCTGGGGTCTGTCACTGGCGATGCAGCAGACCTTCCGGTCCATCTTCGGCGCCAAGGAAGTCAGCGCTACCTTGCCGGACTGGCTCATGGGTTCCTTCAAGCCCACCGATGCCATCGACATTCCCTTGAACGGTCTCTTCATGATGGGCCTGACGGTCTTGCTGACCGGCGCCATCTTCGTGCTGCTGTTCCGTTCGCGCTGGGGTCTGCAGGTACGGGCCACGATGCAGAACCGGGTCATGAGCGGGGCGGTGGGCATCAACACCCGCAAGGTGGACCGTACCACCTTTGCGCTCGGCTGCGGGGTGGCCGGGGTGGCGGGTGCGGCCTTCACGACCATCGGCTCCACCGGTCCGACCAGCGGTTCGCTCTACATCGTCGATACCTTCCTGGTGGTGGTCTTCGGTGGCGCGCAAAGCCTGATCGGCACCATCGCCTCGGCCTTCTCGATTGCCCAGACCCAATCCACGGCGGAGTTCTTCCTGACCGGTTCCATGGCCAAGGTGCTGACCTTGTCGGCGGTGATCCTGATCCTGATGTTGCGGCCGCAAGGACTGTTCTCGGCCAAGGTGCGCAAGTGATGAAGAGCCTCTACCGATCCCACAACATGAGCGAGGTCCGATGATGAATGCAGCCTATGAAAAACTGTTGGGTGGGCGCTCCGGTGCGCTCGGCCTGCTGGTCATGGCGGTGTTGCTGCTGCTGGTGTTTCCGCTGACGATGGACATGTTCCGTCTCAACCTGGTCGGCAAATATCTTTCCTATGCCTTCGTGGCGGTGGGCCTGGTGCTGTGCTGGGGCTATGGCGGCATCCTGAGCCTGGGGCAGGGCGTGTTCTTCGGCCTGGGTGGCTACTGCATGGCCATGTTCCTCAAGCTCGAAGCCTCCGACCCCATCAGCACCAAGATCCAGTCCACGCCGGGCATTCCCGACTTCATGGACTGGAACCAGATCACCGCCTTGCCGGCCATGTGGGAGCCTTTCCACAGCTTTGCCTTCACGATCCTTGCGGTGCTGGCGGTGCCGACCGTGCTGGCCATGCTGATCGGCATGGCGATGTTCAAGCGCCGCGTGGGGGACGTGTATTTCTCCATCGTCACGCAAGCCATTGCGGCCATCCTGTCCATCCTCATCATCGGCCAGCAGGGCTTGACCGGGGGTGTCAACGGCATCACCGACCTGCGCACCCTGATGGGCTGGGATATCCGCACCGACCACGCCAAGCTGGTGCTGTATTTCGTCAATGCAGGACTGCTGTTCGGCTGCATCCTGTTCGGCCGTTACATCCTCGGTTCCAAGCTGGGCCGCCTGCTGGTGGCCATGCGCGACAAGGAAGAACGGGTGCGCTTTTCGGGCTATGACGTGGCCAGCTTCAAGGTCTTCGTGTTCTGCGTGGCGGCCATGTCCTCGGCCATCGGCGGGGCCATGTTCACCTTGCAGGTGGGCTTCATGTCGCCGTCCTTCGTGGGCATCGTGCCCTCCATCGAAATGGTGATCTTCGCTGCGGTGGGAGGGCGCATGTCGCTGCTGGGTGCGGTGTATGGAACGCTGCTGGTGAACTTTGGCAAGACCTACTTCTCCGAAACCTTCCCCGAGCTGTGGCTGTTCCTGATGGGCGGTCTCTTCATCGCGGTGGTGATGTATTTCCCCAATGGTCTCGCTGGTCTGTGGCAGACCCAGGGCAAGCGCCTGATGGGCAGGCTGCGTGGTGAACCCAAGCCGGTGTCGCCGACTGCGCCCGAACCGGTCAAGACTGCGGCCCGTCCGGCCAACCCTGAAACCAAGCGCGACGGCATCGAGCCGGGCGCCACCCTGGAGGCCAGCAAATGAGCGAGAACCCCATCGGTTTCGAATCGGATGCCCATCCGGTCCTGGCCATCGAAGACCTGACCGTGTCCTTCGACGGTTTCAAGGCCGTGGACAAGCTCAATCTCTACGTGCAGCGCAATGAAGTACGCGTGGTGATCGGCCCCAATGGCGCAGGCAAGACTACGGTGCTGGACCTGATCTGCGGCAAGACTCGCGCCACCTCCGGCAGCATCAAGTTCAACAACCATGAACTGACCAGGATGAGCGAGCACGCCATCGTGCGCGTGGGGGTAGGGCGCAAGTTCCAGACCCCCTCCATCTACGAAAACCTTTCGGTGTTCGAGAACCTGGAAATGTCCTTCCCGCGTGGCCGCAAGGTGTTCGGTGCGCTGACCTTCAAGCGTTCGCCGGATGTGGTGGCGCGGGTGGAGGCGGTGGCTGCCGACATCTTTTTGGAAGAGCAACTGCACACCCAGGCTGACCTGCTCTCGCACGGGCAGAAGCAGTGGCTGGAGATCGGCATGCTGCTGATGCAGGAACCGGAGTTGCTGATGCTGGACGAACCGGTGGCCGGCATGAGCGTGTCCGAACGCGAAAAGACCGCCGAGCTGCTGGGCCGCATCAGTCAGGGCCGTTCGGTGGTGGTGATCGAGCACGACATGGATTTCGTCAAGAGCATCGCGCACAAGGTCACCGTGCTGCACCAGGGGAAAATCCTGGCCGAAGGCAGCATGGAGAAGGTGCAGTCCGATCCCAAGGTGATCGATGTCTATCTCGGTCACTGAACGCCTATCACCCTCGGAGCCTGCCATGTTCAAAGTCTCGCAACTCGCTTCCGGCTACGGCCAGAGCAAGGTCATCCACGACGTCGATCTGTCGGTGGCCAAGGAAGAAATCGTCGCCGTCATGGGCCGCAACGGCATGGGCAAGACCACGCTGTTCAAGACCCTGATGGGCATCCTGCCGCTGCGCGGCGGCAGCATCAGCATCGACGGCGTGGAACTGGGTGGTCTGGAAAGCCACCAGCGCGTCGAGCGCGGCGTGGCCTACGTGCCGCAGGGGCGCATGATCTTTTCGCATATGACTGTGCTGGAAAACATCCAGACCGGCTTGCCCGCCTCGGCCAAGGGCAAGGTGCCCGACGAACTGTATTCGCTGTTCCCGGTGCTCTATGACATGCGCACCCGCAAGGGCGGCAATCTCTCCGGTGGCCAGCAGCAGCAACTGGCCATTGCGCGCGCACTGGCGACCAATCCTCGCGTGCTGCTGCTGGATGAACCCACCGAGGGCATCCAGCCATCCATCATCAAGGACATCGCCAGGAGCCTCAAGGAAATCCGCAAGATACGCGCGCTCACCATCGTGGTCTCGGAGCAGGTGCTGAGCTTCACGCTGGAGATTGCCGATCGTTTCCTGGTCATCGACAAGGGCCGCTTCGTCTACGAAGACACGCGCGAGAACGTCGATGCGCCCACCATCAGCAAGTATCTGTCGGTCTGATCTGACCGTCTTTTCAGAGGAGCAAGCCCATGCGACATGGAGACATTTCAAGTAGCCGCGACGCCGTCGGCGTGGCCGTGGTGAACTACAAGATGCCGCGCCTGCATACACGCGCAGAGGTGCTGGAGAACGCCAGGAAGATCGCCGCCATGCTGGTCGGCATGAAGCAGGGATTGCCGGGGCTGGACCTGGTGGTGTTTCCCGAGTATTCCACCCACGGCATCATGTATGACCGTGAAGAAATGTTCGAAACCGCCGCCACCATCCCCGGTGACGAGACCGCCATCTTTTCCGAAGCCTGCCGCATCGCCGGTGTGTGGGGCGTGTTCTCGCTGACCGGCGAGCGCCATGAAGAGCATCCGCGCAAGGTCCCTTACAACACGCTGATCCTCATCAACGACCAGGGCGAGATCGTGCAGAAGTATCGCAAGATCATGCCGTGGACGCCCATCGAGGGCTGGTATCCGGGCGATACCACCTATGTCTGCGACGGCCCCAAGGGCCTCAAGATCAGCCTCATCATCTGCGACGACGGCAACTATCCGGAGATCTGGCGCGACTGCGCCATGAAGGGCGCGGAACTGGTGGTGCGCTGCCAGGGCTACATGTATCCGGCCAAGGAACAGCAGATCATGGTCTCCAAGGCCATGGCCTGGATGAACAACCTGTACGTGGCCGTGGCCAATGCCTCCGGTTTCGATGGCGTCTATTCCTACTTCGGCCATTCGGCCATCGTCGGTTTCGATGGCCGCACGCTGGGCGAGTGTGGTACCGAGGAAATGGGCATCCAGTATGCCGAACTGTCGGTCTCGGCCATCCGCGATGCGCGCCGCCACTGGCAGTCGCAGAACCACCTCTACAAGCTGCTGCATCGCGGCTACACCGGCAAGATCAATTCGGGCGAATCGCCGGCGGGCGTGGCCGAGTGTCCCTTCGACTTCTATCGCACCTGGGTCAATGATCCGCAGGCGGCGCGCGCCCAGGTCGAGGCGCTGACCCGCAACAGTGCCGGCACGCCCGAATGTCCGATGCCGGGGATTCCCACCGAGCCGGCGGCCTGAGGCCCACGGTCCCAAGGTCGCCATCACACACCCACCACCAAGGAGATCGCATGCAGCACTTCAAGATCAAGCCCGGCGTCCCGCTGGCAGAGCAGGCCGAACTGGGCCATAACCGCTGGCATCCCGACCTGCCGTTCCTGGCCTCGGTCAAGCCGGGCGAATCCATCATGATCGAGTCGCTGGACTTCCTCGACGCGCAGATCCAGGACACCGATGACGTCTCCGACGTCAAGAACGTCGACCTGACCCGCGCCCATCCGCTGACCGGTCCCTTCCACGTCGAAGGCGCCGAGCCGGGTGACCTGCTGGTGATTGACCTGCTGGACATCAAGCCGGTGACACCCGTCGGTTTTTCGGGCGTGTTCGCCAAGGAAAACGGTGGCGGCTTCCTGGCCGATTATTTCCCCGAAGCCGACAAGGCCATCTGGGATCTGAAGGGCTTGTATGCCACCTCGCGCCACATCCCCGGCGTGCGCATCGCCGGCCTGACGCACCCGGGCCTGATGGGTTGCCTGCCCTCGCATGACTTGCTGGCCGAGTGGAACCGCCGCGAAGCGCCGCTGGCCGCCAAGGGCCTGGCGCAGCCGCCCAACCCCAGCACGGCGGTGCTGCGCGGCTTGACCGGCGCCAAGTTCGAGGAGATGGCCAAGGTTGCTGCCCGCACCGTGCCACCGCGCGAGCATGGCGGCAATACCGACATCAAGGATCTGTCGGCGGGTACCCGCATCTTCTTCCCGGTGTACGTGAAGGGGGCCGGCTTCTCGATGGGGGACCTGCACTTCTCGCAGGGTGATGGCGAGATCGGCTTCTGCGGCGCCATCGAGATGGATGGCGTGAGCCACGTCGGCTTCGATCTCATCAAGGGCGGCATGGCCAAGTACAACATCACCTCGCCCATCTTCATGCCCAGCATCGTCAAGCCGCATTACGAGCAGTGGCTGACCTTTGAAGGCATCAGCGTGGAAAACGGTGTGAACTACTACCTCGATGCCACCGTGGCCTATCGCCAGGCTTGCCTCAAGGCCATCGACTACCTGACCCACTTCGGCTACACCGGCAGCCAGGCCTACATGCTGCTGACCGCCGCACCGGTGGAAGGGCGCATCGGCGGCATCGTCGACATTCCCAACTGCGCCTGTACGGTGGCATTGCCGACCTCGATCTTCGATCAGGACATCACCCCCAAGGGCATGCTCAACGACAAATCCTATTGGGGCCGCAAAGCGTAGCGATCAACGCAGTGACGTGTGTGTTCCCGGCCGGGCGCAGGCCTGGTCGGGTTTTTTGTCGCAGATTCTTGAGGAGGACAACATGCCTTTGTACGACATCCGCTGCAGCCATTGCGAAGGCATCTTCGAACGGCTCATTTCCCTGCAGGGCCTGCATGGGCAGACCACCTGTCCTTACTGCAAGCAGGAGACCGCAGCCTCGCCCATGCCCACGGGTGGCCATGTGGGATTGCAGGTCAAGTATCGCTGGCAGCCGCGCAATGGCGCCGAGCAACTGGCCGGGCAGGGCGCGACCGGGCCCGGCACGCATGCGGGCGCAGGGCGCAGCAGCGTACTGCACAACTGCAAGGGACACAGCTGCAGCATCTGTGCGACCTGATACGGACCAGGCCTATTCCAGCATGGCGTCCAGCCCTGCTGCCAGTTCGGTAAGCGAAGGCATGGCGCGCTCGGCCTTGTCGGCGGCGTGCTTGACCAGCACGGGCATCCACGCCGGATCCACGCCCAGTTTCTTGGCCACGGCAATCGGATAGGTGGCCAGCGCGGCCTCGTCATCGAGCGACAGCACGTTCACGCGCGCAGCCCATGCGCCCAGGTGGACCCAGGCAGCGGCGCGATCGAGGCGGCTGGCGGCCAGCGGATCGGGCACCGAACGCAGGGCGGTCACCAGTGCATCCGGGAAGTGCCAGATCGCCGCCAGTTCGGCCGAGACGTCGGCGTAATCGAAGCCCCAGGTCTGATTTTCCCGTGCGGCACGGTCGGCATCGAGTACATTGCACTGCTTGTCCAGCGAGGCGACGGTAGCAGCAGCGACCGCATGCAGTTGCAACTGGCCGATGCCGTGCATCATGCCGACCGTGAAGACGGCGTCGCCATTGTCCTCGCCGTTGATCCCGGCGTGCATGGCCAGCCAGCGCGCCGCCACCGCGGTATGGAGCGTATGGCGCCAGAACTGCGGCAGGTCCATGCCGCGCGTGCTCTTGAAGGCGGCCACCATGCCATTGCCCAGCACCAGGTTGCGCACCATGATGAAACCCAGCATGCGCAGCGCATCGTCGACCGTACCGATGGTGCGCGAAGCATGAAAGAACGCTGAATTGGCCAGCCGCAATACCTTGGCCGTCAGTGCCGGGTCCGCCGCGATCTGCTGGGCGATCTCGTGGGCGGAGACTTCCTCGCTGTCGAAGCTGGCCATCAATTGCTGGACCACCTTGGGGATGGTCGGCAGTTTGCCAGGCTGGTCCACCAGGCTCTTGAGCTCCATGAAAGTTCCTCCGTGCAATGGTTTTCAGGGGATTTCATCCCCAATTCCGGGAATTGCGGTTCCATTGTCGCAGAGATCGGACGATTTGCTGACGATCTGCATCAGTATGATGGATGTCTCACTTGACCGGAGTGCACCCATGGCAAGCCGCAAGACCCCCGATTCCCCCGCCCTCGACCATCCGGCTGCCCCCGCTGCGGCCTGGAACGACGTGCCGCTGTATGTGCAGGATTGCGTACAGCGCAGTTTCCTGTTCCTCGATACCTTGCTCGACCGTGGCAATGACTATCTGCAACATCTGGAACAGGGTACGCCACCGCTGCTGAAGTTCGAGCATGAGCTGGTACTGGACGGCCACGACCTGCCGCAACCCTGCAACTACGCGCTGTTGCGCCTGCAGCCGCCGCCCGGGCTGGCGGTCGATGCGCAGGCGCGGCCGGTGGTGGTGGTCGATCCGCGCGCCGGGCATGGTCCCGGCATCGGCGGTTTCAAGTTCGATTCCGAAGTGGGCATGGCGATGAAGGCGGGACATACGGTCTATTTCGTCACTTTCCGTCCCGAGCCGGAAGATGGACAGACGCTGGTGACGGTGATGGACGCCGAGGCGATGTTCCTGGAAGAGGTGATTCGTCGCCATCCGCAATGCCCGGCCAAGCCGGTGGTGATCGGCAACTGCCAGGCCGGCTGGGCCATGATGACGCTGGACGCAGTCCGGCCCGAACTGTTCGGCCCGCTGATGATGGTCGGGGCGCCGGCGTCCTACTGGGCCGGCAGCTCCACGCTCAATCCCATGCGCTACAGCGGCGCCACCCTTGGCGGGACCTGGCTGGCTTCGCTGGCGGCCGACCTCGGGGCGGATCGTTTCGATGGCGCCTGCCTGGTGGAGAATTTCGAGAAGCTCAATCCGGCCAATACCTTCTGGAGCAAGTACTACAACCTGTGGGCCGGGGTCGACCAGGAGGCGCCACGCTTCCTGGAGTTCGAACGCTGGTGGGGCGGTTTCTTCCGCATGACCGGTGCCGAGATCGAAGCCATCACCGAGAACCTGTTCGTGGGCAACAAGCTGGCGCGCGGCGAGCTGGAGGTCAGAGGCCGTTCAGTGAATCTGCGCGACATTACTGCGCCCATCGTGGTCTTCGCCTCCTGGGGCGACAACATCACGCCGCCGCCGCAGGCGCTGAACTGGATCATCGATGTCTGGGGCGACGAGCGCGCCATCGCCGCCGCCGGACGCACCATCATCTACGTGCTGCATGAAAGCGTGGGGCATCTGGGCATTTTCGTGGGCGGTTCGGTGGCGCTCAAGGAGCACGACCAGTTGGTCAGCTCGCTGGACGTGATCGAGAGCCTGCCGCCGGGCCTCTACGAAATGAAGCTGGAGCGCAAGGATGGCCGTCCCAGCCAGCGCTGGGATGCGCTGGAGCCAGGCGACTATACGGTGCATTACCAGCACCGCACCATGGAGGACCTGCGCAAGCTCAATCCGGAAGGACGCGAGGAAGAGTCGATCTTCTCGACCATCAGCCAGTGGTCACAGATCAATGCGCAGTGGTACAAGACCTGGATGCGGCCCTGGGTGCGCATGACGGCCACGCGCGAGAGCGCCAGCGCGCTCATGCGCATGAATCCCCTGCGCATGCAGCGGCAACTGTTCTCGGACACGCATCCGGCGGCAGCCTTCATTCGCCAGCAGGCCGCGGCCGCCCGCGCCCAGCGGGTGCAACTCGACCCGGATCATCCGCTGAAGCAATACGAGCGCCGCATGGCGCAGAAGATCACCGACGAACTCAATGCCTGGCGCGACCAGCGGGATGCCCGTACCGTGCGCATGACGCGCCAGCTGTTCGGCCCGACCGGCCTGGGGGCCTGGCTGCCGCCGCACGAGCCCGACGCCGACGTGGCCCAGCGCTGGGCGCAGCAGGAGCTGGGGCGCTACCGTGAGAGTGTCATCGACCAGATTGCCGAGGGCAGTTTTGCCCAGGCGGTATGCCGCATCGTCATAGCCGGCATGGTCTCCATTGGTGCGTTCGAGCGGCGCAGCCTGCGTCTGGCGCGGCTGCTGGCGCAATTGCCGAACATGCACGCCAGCGTTTCGCCGCAGACCAACTGGGTGCAATTGCTCAAGGAGCAGGCGCGCATCACGGCGGTGGCACCGGTGGAGGCGCTCAATGCGCTGGGGCAGATGCTGCCCGATACCGCCTCGCGCGAGCGTGCGCTGGCGCTGGCGGCGGCGGTGATGATGATCGAGCCGACGCTGGCCAATCCGCGCTCGGAAATCATCGAGCTGCTCATGGGTACGCTCGACGTCGATCCCGATCGCGTGATCGCGCTGGCGCGCAAGCTCACCAAGGCCATCGGCGAAGACGGCGGCGATGCGGCACCCACGCGCAAGCGTAGCGCGCGCAAGCCAGTCGTGGCGGCGCCGACGGCCAAGCCGGCCGCTACGAAGAAAAAGGCGACCGGGCCGACCAGGTCGCGTCGGCGCACTGCATAGCCGCTGCATACGCCCGCCACTTGCTCACGGCGCGCTGATCGCGCCGGTCGGCAGGTTCCACAAGCGCTGCTCGCTGCTGGACAGGGCCACCGCCCCGGCCGCCAGCGCCGCACGCGCATCGTCTTCATTGCAGACGAAGCCAGATGCCACGATGGGCGGCAGCACGGCCCGGTCGGCCTGCTGCAGTTGCGTGAGCATAGGCGCCGGCATCAATTGCACCAGGTTGGGTTCGCTCTGTTCCAGTGCCTTCAGGCTGCGTGGCCAGGTGGTGCGATCGGTGACGAACACCTTCTGCATGGTGATCATGCCGGCACGGTTGGCGCGCACCAGCGTGGCCACCCGGGTCGAGACCAGCGCCGGGACGCCGATGGCGACCAGGTAATCGATGGCAGCCTTGTCCTGGGCCAGCCCTTCACAGGTGTCCACATTGAGCAGGGGGAATTTGCCGGCCGCCTTGAAGCTGGCAATGACCGCCTGCAACTCGCGCAATTCCACATGCGCCATGATGCCGACTTCGGCGGCGCTGTCGAGGAAGGCGGTCAGATGCTGCATACCATAGATGGCCGCCATGACCGGCTGGCGCCGCAGCCTGGCTTGCAGTGACCGATCATCGGTGGCGGGCGTGGCAGGGATTGGCGAGGGGTCTGAACGTGTGGAGACACGAGGGGGAGGGGTGGGAGAGCGCATGCGGGGTTCCAGAGTGAAAAAAGAGAAATGAAAACAGCAGGGAAAAGGGCAGTGCCGCTAGTACGCGTTTTGCTGGCGGACGTGCTCCAGCTCGGCGTACAGGCGTGCCTGCCACAGACTGCGACGGCGGCTGCGCTCGGCGGCGTCGATACGCGGTTGGAAGACGGCTTGCAGCCGGGTGCGGGCGCAGGCTAGCGGCAGATCGTCCCACAACAGGCCGTGGCTGCCCGCCAGGTAGGCAATGCCGCGCAGGCTGGCGTGGGCGCTCTGATGCGTGCGACAGGTCGGCACGCCCGAGAGGTCAGCCTGCAGTTGCAGCAGCAGATCGCTGCCGGCCAGGGTGCCGCCACTCATCATCTGCGTGACCGGCAATCCGGCCTGGTCGGCATTGGCGCTGAGGCTGGCGGCCACGGTCTGGGCGATGCCTTCCACCAGCGCATGCGCGATGTCGGCACGGCTGGTGGCCAGCGACAAGCCTTGCAGGGCGGCCCGCGCGGCGCTGTGACGCAGCGGCGCCTGTACCCCGGCCAGGGCCGGGATGAAACTGACACCACCTGACGAACTCACGCTGGCCGCCAGGGCCAGCAGGCAGCGTGCATTGGGGAACCAGTGCTGGCGCTGGCAGGCCCAGTTCAGGGCGGCACCGGTAGTGGCGCAGTAGCTTTCCAGTGCGAAGTGCGAGACATGGTCGCGACGGCGGGCAGTGACTACGACGCCGCTGCCGTCGCTCTGGCTTGCACCGCCCAGCGCGGCGCGGGTACCGATCAGCACATCGATGAAGCTGCCGGTGCCGTGCTGGCACAGTGCCTGGCCCGCCTCCAGGCAGCCCAGTCCGATCGCGGCGGCCAGCTGGTCACCGGCGCAGGCGCGGATGGGCAGCGCCACGCCGGTGAGGCCGGCGTCGCTGCTGCCGTAGTCGTCGGCATCCTGATACAGCGCCGGCAAGAGCGCGACGGGGAAGCCCAGCGCCTCCAGCCAGTCCAGCGCATAGGCATGGCGATCCAGCACATAGGCGTTGCAGGCCGTGGCATTGGTGGCGCTGGTGGCCAGCAGGCGTCGCCCGCTCAACTGCCAGAGCAGCCAGGTATCGATGCTGCCGAAGCCCAGTCTTCCCCGCTCCCAGGCGCGTGCCACGCGCGGGTGGCTGCGCAGCAGCTGTGCCGCCCACAGATAGGGCGAGCGGCTGCCCGTCGGGCGTCCCAGGTGCAAGCGCAGGCAAGGGTCCCAGCGCGGGGCCAGGGCCGCCAGGTCGGCGGCATGGCGGCTGTCCTGCCAGGCCAGTACCGGCACCAGCGGTTCGCCGCTGACGGTATCCCACAACACGGCGCTGGCGCGCTGGGTGCTCAGGCCGATGGCGCGCACCTGCAATCCCTTCTGGTCAGCTTGCTGCAGGGTGGCGCGACATACGGCCAGGGTGCGCTGCCAGATCTGGTCGGCATCCTGTTCGACCACGCCGCTGCGGGGTGAATGCGTGGTCAGCGCACGCCGCTGCAGGCAGGAGACCAGGCCATCTGCCGTGACCACTGCGGCGCGCGTGCTGGAGGTGCCGGCATCGATGGCGAGGATGCCGTCACGGCCTTTCATGGCGTCTTCTGTCGGTACGCGCGGGTGGCGTCATGGCGACGTCGGGTGTCGTCATTGCTTCGAGATCGGGATGGAATCCTGATCGTTGCGGATCCCAGCGTATCAGGCAGCAGGCCAGTGCCGCCAGCAGCGCCAGGGCGGCAACCAGCAGCAGGCAAGCGGCCGTGCCCAGGGCGGACTGCAGCAGCGGAAAGAGAAACAGGGCCAGCGTTGCTGACGCTCCTCCCAGGCTGCCCATCACGCCATTGGCACGCGCGCGCAGTTCGCTGGGAAACGAGAGCGACGACAGGCTCTTGCCGTTGGCGCCCGGACCGGCCGCGTGATACAGCAGGAACAGCGAAGGGAGCAGCAGGGCCTGCCATCCCGCGAGCTGCCGCCAGGACCCGGCCAGCACCAGCAGGACCAGGCAGCACATCGCAAAGCCCCAGGCCGCCGCCTGTCTCAGGCCCAGTCGACGCGCCAGGGCGGGCGCCAGCAGGCCTCCCGCGAGGCCGCATACGTTGAAGACCAGCACGCCCAGGGCGGCCTGGGAGAAATCCTCGCCAAAGAGCTCCATGCCCAGCACCGGCAAGTACCAGCCGATGGCGAAGTATTGCACCGCCTGGCCGATCTGCACGCTGGCGGCCAGCATGATGCGGGCACGGTAGGGGCGACGCAGCAGCGAGCGCAGACCCGGATCCGAGCGACGTGGCATGCCTGCCAGACCGAAGCCGGGGGCGTCCGGTGGGTGCAGCAGGGCCTCGGGGATCTGGAAGGATTGGCCGGGATAGAGCCGTTCCAGCGTGTCGGACAGTGCCTGCCAGCGCTGGCGGCGGGCCAGCCAGCAGGGGCTTTCCACCAGCAGCAGCATTTGCAGGTTCAGCAGCAACAGCGCGGCGGCGGCGGTGAAGGCGAGCGGGTAGCGCCACAGGCTGTCGCCGACCTCCCATTGCTCTACCGCCAGTGTCAGCAGCAGGTTGCTGCACACGGCCAGATACCACAGGGCTTGCCACAGGTTCAGGCGATGGCGCAGTCGTTGCGGCGTCAGTTCGGCCAGCATGGCCATGGCGACGGCAAAATCCAGGCCAAAGGCCAGACCGGCGATGACGCGTCCGGTCACGAGGGTTCCGAACTCTTCGCCGAAGGCGACCAGCAGGGCCGCCGCCAGGACCAGCAACTTGGCTGCCAGAAGCGGGCGGACCCGGCCCCAGCGGTCGGCCAGCCAGCCCCCAGGGGATTGGCCAGCAGGGCGGAGAATGCCGCCGAGGACGCCAGCAGGGCGACCTCGGACGGCCCCAGGCCGAGCTGGCGGATCATCGGCGCCAGGCCGACGCTGAGGGCGGAGTGCGAAAGGGCCTCGAGGAACAGGCCGCCCAGCAGCAGCCACCACACCAGGCCGGCGTGGCCAGAGAGGGCGGAACGGGAATCGATGAAGGCGACGACATCGTCAATGCCGCGCAGGGGGACTGCGGTGTGCACAGGGCTCTCCT
Organism: Herbaspirillum sp. C7C8; assembly: GCF_022627875.1. Taxonomy (NCBI): domain Bacteria; kingdom Pseudomonadati; phylum Pseudomonadota; class Betaproteobacteria; order Burkholderiales; family Oxalobacteraceae; genus Herbaspirillum; species Herbaspirillum sp. C7C8. The sequence goes on along the minus strand of NZ_JABXGG010000010.1, from coordinate 122,333 downwards.
GATGTTGTCTGTAAGAGGCCGTGGCAAACTGCGCGCGTGGTGAGACCATCTTACAGATGGTCTCTTGTATGAATTATCTGCCGGGCAATTCTATGAGTCCGGCGCCGGGCTTGTCAACGACCGTGAAAGCCGTTGCAACGGCCCGTCCGGTCTGCCCGCGCTGACTTCAGGGACGCTCGCCCATGGCCAAGCGCGAGCGCACGTGGGCGACGATCTGCGGCAGGTCGGCCACCGAGTCGATCACGTAGTGGGCGCCCGCGGCACGCAGGCGTTGTTCGGCTTCCTCCTTGCGGCGGGCGGCTTCTTCGGTTGGTAGCGCTTGCAGTTGCGCGCGTGTCAGTCCGACTTCATTACCCGAAAGAGAGACGCCTACGCTCCACATCCCGGCGCGCAAGCCTTCCTCGATGCCGGGCACGGTGTCGTCGACCTTGATGCAGCCGGCCACGTCGTCGATCTGCAGCGCCAGCATGTTGGCCAGGGCCATGTAGGGGCCGGGGCGGCCACCGGCCGGCAGTTCATCGCCGGCCACCACGTGGTCGGGGCGGATGCCTTCGGCCGCCGCCATGGGCAGCAGCACGTCCAGTACCTGGCGCGGATAGCCGGAGCAGGAGCCGATCTTGAGGCCCTGGCCGCGCAGCCAGGCCAGCACCTGCGCAGCGCCCGCGATGGGCTGCGAATACTGGCCGACCTTGGCGATCTGCATCGGCATGAAGTGGGCATAGATGGCGTCAATGTCGGCCTGAGTGGGCGCATGGCCGGTGCGCTGCCGCCACTGCGCCGCCAGTGACGGATCTTCCAGCAGCAGGCGGATATGCTGCCACTTGGACAAGCCCATGGGTCCGCGTGCCTGTTGCAGGCTCAGTTCGATGCCAAAGCTGTGGAAGGCGTCCACGAAGATCTGGGTGGGGGCCAGGGAGCCGAAATCGACCAGCGTACCGGCCCAGTCGAAGATGACGGCTTGCAGGGGGCGGCCGGGGCCGGAGGCGGATTGCATGGATTCTCCTTGGAGGTGTGCTGAGGCAGGGAAGGGACGGCGTGGGCCCGCCCGAAGGGCGGCAAGCTGGATGGGAAGAGAGCTTAACGAGACTTTGTGACGCCGCTGTTATCGATATAATCCCGGAAATTGGATAAAGCTATTGACTGGATCTATAGATGACCCCTTCGCAACTACGCGCTTTCCTGGCGGTGGCGCGCCATCGCGGTTTTTCTGCCGCCGCGCGTGCCCTGGGCGTGAGCCAGCCCACCCTGACGACCCAGGTGCAATCGCTGGAGCGAGAACACAACGTGGAGCTGTTCTTCCGCCGGGGCCGTCGGGTGGATCTGTCGGAGACGGCACAGCGCTTGCTGCCCATCGCCCAGAACATCGCCGAACTGGAACTGGATGCGCTGAACCTGCTGGTCAATTCGGGGGCGCTGCACGTGGGTCATCTGCGCATCGGTGCGGTCGGGCCGTTCCACGTCATCGAGATGGTGGATGCCTATCGTGCCCGCTATCCCAAGGTGGAACTGTCGATCAAGCTGGGCAATTCGGCGCAGTCGCTGGCGGACCTGGCCAATTACGTGACGGACGTGGCGGTGCTGGCCAGCTTCAATGACGATGCGCGCTTTCATGCGGTGCCCTACGCCGACCATGCGGTGGTGCTGTTCGCCCACCGCAGCCATCCGTTCTACCAGCGCACTGCGGTTTCGCTGGCCGAGCTGGAGCAGCAGCCGCTGATCATGCGGGAACAGGGGTCGACCACGCGGCTGGCGCTGGAGCAGGCCTTGCAACAGGCTGGCGTGCGTGTGCAGGTGGTGATGGAAATCGGCAGTCGTGAAGCCTTGCGCGAGGCCGTGGCGCGGGGCCTGGGCCTGGGGGCGGTGTCGGAGGCGGAGTTCATTGCAGATGAACGTTTCCGCATGGTGCGCATCGAGGGCGATCCGGTGACCACGCATACCTATGTGTATTGCCTGGCTGAACGCCGTGAAGGGCGGCTGGTGGGTTCCTTCATGAAGATCGCCCGACGATCCTGAGGCGCCCGGCACTGAGCACGGGGCTTTGGCTTATCATTACGGATTGTTCATTTTCTGACCAGGAAGAGCTATCGTGATCAAGCATATCGTCATGTGGAAACTGAAGGACCATGCAGAAGGCGCCGACAAGGCCACCAACCTGCGCAAGATGAAGCAATTGCTGGACAGCTGCGCCAACGTGGTTCCCGGCATCCTGAAGTTCGAGGCCGTGCTGGCACAACCTGGCCTGGAAGCTACCTATGACGTGGTGCTCTACTCCGAATTCGCTTCGCGCGAGGCGCTGGATGCCTACCAGGAGCATCCCGACCACGTGGCCATCAAACCTTTCATCGGTGCCGTACGCGAAGCGCGCCAGTGCATGGATTACGAAATCTGAGGCAGGCATGAGTCTGCCCATCACCGAGGTGTTCCCGCAGGGGAATCCCTATCTGGAAGCCCTGGGCGTGGAGGTGCTGGAATACGGCAATGACCGCGCCGTCATGGCACTGCGGCTCAAGCCCGAATTCATGAACAGCTGGCATGTGGCCCAGGGCGGCATCAGCATGACCCTGCTGGACGTGGCCATGGGCTTGTCGGCCCGGGCCGGCGCGCCTGATGCCAAGTCCTCGGCGACCGTCGAGATGAGTACCAGCTTCCTGCAGCCCGCCGGCCGTGCCGGCGAGACCCTCATTGCGCGCGGCCATACTTACCACCGCTCGACCACCATGTGCTTCTGCCAGGCCGAACTGTTCAATGGCGACCGCCTGGTGGCCAAGGCCATGGGCACCTTCAAGCTGATTCGCCGCCTGGACATCTCGCGCAAGCTGGATCACGAGTGAGTGCACGAGCTTATCCCTTTTCTTTTTCGCAGGAAATCCACCATGGAAATCATCACCGGCAGCTGGGAGCAGCTGCGTGCGCAGGCCCAGCCTATCCGTTTCGAGGTCTTCGTCGATGAACAGAAGGTGCCGGCCGAGATCGAGCTTGATGACATGGACCCGCATTGCGTGCATGCCGTCGCCTATGACGCCGCCGGCCAGCCCCTGGCCACCGGTCGTCTGCTGCCCGATGGCCACATCGGTCGCATGGCCGTGCGCAAGGCCGGACGTGGACAGGGCGTGGGCGGCGCGGTGCTGCAGGCGCTGATGGCGGCTGCCCGTGCGCGCGGCGATGCGGAAGTGATCCTCAATGCCCAGCTGCATGCCGAGGGCTTCTACCAGCGCTACGGCTTTGTCCGCGAGGGAGAACCATTCGTGGAAGCCGGCATTGCCCACATCACCATGCGCGCCCGACTGCCAGGCACGGGTACCTGAGTTGCTCGCTTCTTCAGGCTGACCGGGGGAGTGGTGGCGCGCTCTGCCGCTGTTGGGCCAGTCTGAAGTAACACAGCTGGGCGTTCAGTTCGCGCGCCCGTTCGGCCACCGCTTCGGCGGTGCAGGCCAGTTCCTCGGAGGCAGCGGCGTTGCGCTGGGTGGTGTCATTGAGTTGGATCACGGCCGAGCCGATCTCCTGCACGCCTTCCTCCTGCATGCGCGCCGACAGCGTGATCTGGTTGATCTGCTGCGAGGCGTCGCGGATTCCCTGCAAGGTGCCAGCGGCCAGACGCTGGCTGGTCGCCTCGGCCAATTCCACGCTTTGCTGGGCAATCGCGCTGATCTCCTGTGCGCTGTACTGGCTGCGCTCGGCCAGCTTGCGGATTTCCGCTGCCACCACTGAAAAGCCGCGCCCGTGTTCACCGGCCCGTGCCGCCTCGATGGCTGCGTTGAGGGCCAGCAGATTGGTCTGATAGGCAATGTCGTCGATGACCCCGACCTGGCGCGCAATGCCGCGCATGGCAGCCACCGTGCTCTGCACTGCCGCGCCGCTCTGGTCGGCATCGGCAGCCGCTTTCAGGGCAATCTGGTCGGTGCGGCGCGCGTGTTCGCCGGTCTGGCCGATGGCCTGGCTGATGTTGCTGATGGCGCTGTGCACTTCTTCCACGGCGGCGGCCTGCTCGCTGGAGGCGTTGGCCAGGTCTTGTGCGGTGGCGTTGAGCTGGCGGGTGGAGTGATCCAGGGCGTGGGTCAGCTCAGTGACACTGCGCATGATCTCGGTGAGCCGTTCGCGCATGCCGTGCATGGCGTGGAGCAGGCTGCTGCGGTCGCGGCGGCGCAGGGTCACGGCGACGCCGAGATTGCCCTCGGCGATCTGGCGCACGATATCGGCGGCGTAATCCGGCTCGCCGCCCAGTTGGCGACGCAGGCTGAAGATGATCCAGAGCGCAATGGCGATGCCGATGGTCAGCGCCAGACCCGCAATCTGCAGGTTGTGGCTGCGCAGTTGCCGGTAATCCTGGTGTGCCGCTTCATAGGAGCTGCGCGTAAAGCTTTCCTGCAACTGGCCCAGCGTGGCCAGCTGGCTCGCCAGGCCGGCCAGTTGGCCGGTCAGCTGCGTCCACCGCCGATTGGCCTGCAGCGGTTCGTTGCTGCGCAGCAGATCCAGCACCTGGGCGCGGTCGGCGACGTAACGCCGCCAGTTCTGCTCGAAGCGCGCCGCCTCGGTCTGTTCCTGCGGCTCCAGTCGGGTCGCCCGGTAGGCCTGCCAGCCTTGCTCGAAGGTGGCATCCAGGGCGGGAATGCGGTCCAGCAAGGGCTTGATGCGCTCGCTGCTGCTGCTGTTGCTGTCTTCACCAGTCGGAGCGGGCAGGTTGGCCAGCATCAGGGCGCGACCCATGACGTCGCGGTTCAGGTAGAGCGCGTCGCGTACCCGGGCGATATGGATCAGCGCCATGGTGCGATCTTCATAAACGTAGCGCAGCTTGTCATTGCTTGCGGCCATGCCCTGCATGTCACGCCAGGCCAGCAGGACCACGCTGCCGCACAGTACCGCCACCAGGATGGCCAGGCGCGCGGTGACCGTCAGTTTTGCTTGCACGATGTTTTCCTTATGAGTGCCGACTGCCCCCGGAAAAAGAGAGTTCCGTTCAGTCCGGCACAGAATATAGCGAAGATTGTTGCTTTGCAGAATGAAGAATAAAGCATTTTGCATGCCTCTTTAGTGAAGCTATGTGGTTTCCCACAATACCCGCCCGGAAATGACTGCGCGATACTTGCGGCCGCACCGGGGAGGGGGAGTTCTCCCGGACCAACAACAAGCACCCGCCAGAACGGACGACGATCCGACCACGGCAGGCGGCAGGTCTCTGCAGGCCCGCTGGTCATCCATGTTTCAAGGAGAAAGCACTATGTCGGCGCCAAAACCGCCCCTTTACAAGTCCCTGTATTTCCAGGTCCTGTGCGCCATCGTGATCGGTATCGCGCTGGGCCATTTCTATCCGTCCACGGGTGAAGCCATGAAGCCGCTGGGCGATGGTTTCGTCAAGTTGATCAAGATGATCATCGCGCCGGTCATCTTCTGTACGGTCGTCATCGGTATCGCCGGCATGGAAGACATGAAGAAGGTCGGCAAGACCGGTGGCCTGGCCCTGCTGTATTTCGAAGTCGTCAGTACCGTGGCACTGCTCATCGGCCTGTTGCTGGTGAACTTCCTGCAACCGGGTGTGGGCATGAATGTCGATCCGGCGTCGCTCGATACCAAGAGCATCGCGGCCTACACTGCGCCCGGCAAGCTGGGTTCGGTCACGGACTTCGTGCTCAGCATCATCCCCAGCAGCATGTTCGACGCCTTTGCCAAGGGTGACGTGCTGCAGGTGTTGCTGGTGGCGGTGCTGTTCGGCTTCGCTCTGCACAAATTCGGTGGCCGCGGCACGCTGGTGTTCGACTTCATCGAGAAGATCTCGCACGTGCTGTTCTCGGTGGTGGGCGCGATCATGAAGGTGGCCCCGATCGGCGCCTTCGGTGCGATGTCCTTCACCATCGGCAAGTACGGTGTGGGTTCGCTGTTCTCGCTGGCCAAGCTGATGGGCACCTTCTATCTGACCTGTCTGCTGTTCATCTTCGTGGTCTTGGGTATCATCACGCGCCTGCACGGCTTCTCGATCTGGAAGTTCGTCAAGTACATCAAGGAAGAACTGCTGATCGTGCTGGGCACCTCGTCCTCGGAATCGGTGCTGCCGCGCATGCTGGCCAAGATGGAAAATGCCGGGGCCAAGAAGACCGTGGTGGGTCTGGTGATCCCGACGGGTTACTCCTTCAACCTGGACGGCACCGCGATCTACCTGACCATGGCGGCCGTGTTCATCGCCCAGGCGACCAACACGCCCATGACCTTCGTGCAGGAGCTCACGCTTCTGGGCGTGCTGTTGCTGACGTCCAAGGGGGCCGCGGGCATCACGGGTTCGGGCTTCATCGTGCTGGCAGCGACGCTGTCGGCGGTGGGCCACGTGCCGGTGGCCGGCCTGGCGCTGATCCTGGGCATTGACCGCTTCATGTCCGAAGCCCGTGCGCTGACCAACACCATCGGCAACGGCGTGGCCACCCTGGTGGTGGCCAAGTGGAGCGGCGAACTGGATAGCGCACGCCTGACCAAGGTCCTCAACAACGAGACCGTGGAAGACGCGCAGGCACCGGAAGCGGTGCTGGATCGTACGGAAGCGAAGATGCACCATTAAGCAGCGGCGGGCCTTGTGCCCGCAGCACCGGCTTGACTGATCGGCCCCATCCTCACGTCGTGTTCGGCGTGGCGGCGGGGCCGAAGTCTTTACGGCCGCACTGCCTGCATCAGAAAATCGACAAACGCCCGTACCCGCGCCGACAGGTGCCGGTTGTGCGGATACAGGATGGAAAAGCGCCGGGTGCGATGCCCGGCCGACTGCAGTACTTCCACCAGTTCGCCGCGCTGGACCGCTGCCTGCGCGATGAAGTGGTAGATCTGGAACAATCCCCCGCCCGCCATGGCCCAGTTGACGCAGCCCAGCACGTCGTCATGGATGCGCTGGCGGCTCCGGAAATGAAAATCCATGTCGCGCCCCTGGGCATCCTTGAAGATCCATGGCATGGCGCGCCCGGTACTGGGCAGGATGAACTGGATGCAGTCATGCTGCTTGAGCGCTTCCACGCTGTCGGGCCGACCGCGCCGCGCGAGATAATCGGGCGCAGCAAAGACCCCCAGCGTGGCCTCTTCCAGGGTATGGGCGATCAGCCGTGAATCCTGTGGCACACCCAGCCGGATCGCGAGGTCATATCCCTCTTCGACGAAATCGATGACGCGGTTGGCAATGCTCAATTCCACTTCGATCTGCGGATACGCCGCCTGGAAACGCGGCAACAAGGGCAGCAGCCGATAGTGCGCGTAAGGGCTGCCCACACTGATGCGCAAGGGGCCGCTGGGCACTTTCTGCTGGCCGGTGAGGATGCGTTCGGCCTGGGCGATCTGTTCCAGGGCCTGGCGGCATTGTTCGTGATACAGCTCGCCCTCGCGCGTGAGCCGGATCTGGCGCGTGGTCCGGGCAAACAGACGCACGCCCAGTCGCGCTTCCAGCCGGCTGATGGAGCGGCTCACCGACGCCGGTGTCAGCCCCAGTGCCTCGGCAGCCGCCGTGAAGCTGCCCAGTTCGGCAGCCTTGCAGAACAGTTCGATGCTGCCTAGCTGGACGGGATCAAAACTGCGCATTTGTTCAATGATGTAATGAATGAATTGATGGTTGCCTAGTTTATCTTCGATAACTACAGGAATAAAGTGCGGTCCACGTTGGCAATGTCGTTTTGCTTCATATGCCATCCATCCCTCATGAAGAAAGGAATAACATGACCAAGCCCGATATCCTGATGATCGTCACCTCCAGCAGCCGCATGGGGGACACCGACAAACCCACCGGCCTGTGGGCCGAGGAACTGGCCGCGCCTTACTACGCCCTGGTGGATGCCGGGGCTTCGGTGCTGATCGCTTCCACCGCCGGTGGCAAGGCGCCGATTGATCCGGGTAGCGTCAAGCCCCAGGGTCAGAATGAGGCCATCGTCGAACGCATGCTGGCCGATGCTGAACTGCAGCAGCGCATCGCCCAGACGCCTGCCTTGGGCGAGATCGATGTGAGCACCTTTGATGCGGTGTTCTTCCCGGGCGGTCACGGCACCATGTGGGACCTGCCCGACGACGCCAACGTCAAGGCCATCGTCGAGAACGCCTATGCCGCCGGCAAGTTCATTGCTTCAGTCTGCCACGGTGCCGCTGGCCTGGTTTCGGCCGTGAAGGCCGATGGCAAGCCGATGGTGGCGGGCAAGCGTGTCAATTCCTTCACAGATGCCGAAGAGCGCGAAGTGGGGCTGGCCGAGGTCGTGCCGTTCCTGCTGGAAAGCCGTCTGCGTGAGCTGGGGGGGATATTTGAAGGCACCGACAACTGGCAGGTGTTTGCCATCCGCGACGGCCAGCTGATTACCGGCCAGAATCCGCAGTCGTCCGAACGCGTGGCGGAGATGCTGCTGGAGGCGCTGGAAATGCACGTCTGACCGTACTGCGCTGGACGGACGAAAAAAAAGCCCACAACCTTGCGGTGTGGGCTTGAATCCAATTCTTTAGGAGGAAATTGGAGGAGACAGGTACAACTTTACTGCTCCGCATCAAATTCATCCAATTTATCTTCTGTATATCAGATATTCGATCTGGTTATGTCAGCAAGACCGAGTGTGAAGTCTTCCACTCAGATGGTGCCTGCTTTTCCATCCGGCAGGTGGTTGTCGGATGGCATTTCCTGCAGGCGCGGCTTGCAGGGTATCTTGCACGCTTTGTCCGTGGCCGGCTCGGCGCTATATTGCATCGCCATAGGATCAAGCACCTGCTCGGTCAGCACCGGCTCGCCGACGATGGGCACGCGCAGAACCGTCGAGCAGCGCGTGCCATAGTCCGGCGAGCGGATGAAGATGGGCGAGAGCATGCGCTCCTTTTCCAATCCCACGCCGGTATCGGGCAGGCGGCAATCATTGGCACGGGTGCCATCGGTCAACATCTCGAAGAAGGTTTCCTCCGGCGCGCCCTGGCACAGCAGGCTGGCAAACTGCGCCTTGGCCCGGGTGAGCTTGGGCCAGGGCGTGTCCAGCAAGGCATTGGAGACGCCGTAGACCCCGTACTCCAGCGGCTGGCCGTTGCGCGGATCTTCCTGGCCCCGGTTGGAATACCACACCATGGTTTCCCGATCGCCCAGCAGCAGGTTGAAACCGTTGTAACGCTGCGCCTCGGGTTCGATCCGTCGCAGGTATGCCTGCACATCGAGGTCGCTGGCCAGATAGTCGGCCACCAGCTGGCCGCGGGTGGGCGCGTCGGTGCGACGCTCCGAGGGTGCGCGCACATTGGTCAGGGCGGCAAAGCGCCCGTCCCTGGTTACACCCAGCCAGGTGCCGCCGCCTTGCAGGTCGCGTCCGGCATAAATCTTGGGATGGTCGTTCCACCAGTCGGCATGGGCCGCCGGGCGGGCGTAGAACTCGTCGCGATTGGCCGCCATGATCAGGGGCATGCCGGGGATCACTTTCCAGGCGAAGATGATCAGGCACATGGCGCAACATCCTCGAACTGTTCAACGTGGCGCTGGCCGCTGATGAGCGCGGCGGCGCCCGAGTCTTCCAGGGCGCGCGCCAGCGTGGCGGTGAATTCGTCGAGGCCGGAGGGCAGGATGCCCTGGTAGATTTCCATCCAGGTCTGCAATCCTTCCTGTTCGCCGGGGCGGCGCTTGAGGCCACCGGCGATGCCCAGGCGCGCTTGCAACATGGCCTGTACGCCCTTGATCTTGCCGAACAGGGTCGTCGCGTGTGCAGTGTCGACCCGATAATAAATGTAGAGATCCATGGATGCGTCCCTATGGCTGCGGTGTGGCTCGGTCGGCGCGCCGCTTATTGCGGATCGGCCAGCTCATAGGGCAGGGCATGCCAATGCAGTGCCGGACCATCGGCCGCGCCCAGGTGCACGCTGTCTTCGGCGGCGGCCAGCTTCATTTCCACCAGGGCCAGGGCGTGGCCCTCATCCAGCGCTTCGGCGTTGACCACCATGCCGCAGGGCTGGCCAGGATCGGCGGCGGCAAACACTTCCTGTCCCGCATGCGCCTGGCTGCTGGCGATGGTGGCCAGCATGGTGCGGCGCTTGAGCTTGCCCAGGTACTGGCTGCGCGCCACGATTTCCTGACCGGGGTAGCAGCCCTTCTTGAAGTTGACCCCGCCGATCAGTTCGAAATTGATCATCTGCGGCACGAACTGCTCCTGGGTGGCTTGCACGATGCCCGGCACGCCCGCACGGATCTCCGAAAGCCGCCAGGCCAGGCCCGCCGTCGGAGTCAGATGCCGGGCCAGTTCGGGCCAGGCGGCGGTGAGGATGTCCACGGGGGCGATCCATTGATAGCGCGGACTGTCTACGGCATCGGCCAGGCGGATCAGGGTGCCGTGGCTGTTGTCGATCTTGTCGTAGGGGGCCGCCGGCAAGACCGGGAACCATTGTGCCAGTGCATTGGCGGTAGCCGGGCCGACCAGGCCGAGCACGGCGCGCTCGGTGCTGGCGTCGGCCAGCCTGGCCTTGGCGCGCATGACGAACATCTGCAGACGTTTCTGGATGGCCGGCTGCAGGGTGCGCGGCAGTTGCAGCCAGATGGCCTGCTCGTCGCGCCACATCAGGAAGGTCGCCAGCAGGCGTCCCTTGGGCGAGCAGTAGCCTGCCAGTCGTGCCACACCGGTATCCAGCTGCGCTACATCGTTGGTGAGCTGGCCATGCAGGAAGCTGGCGGCGTCCTCGCCGGTGACGGCGATCAGGCCCAGCGTGGTCAGCGGGGCCATGAAGCTTTCCAGGCTTTGCGGTGCGTGGGAGGCGGAACCGAAGCCGATCACGTCGGCCTGGTCGGCACTCTCGGCGTCGAACCGGGCGCCTTGCTGTGCCAGGAAGTCGCGCCAGCCGGAGGGCGAAGAAGTCATTTCTGTCATAGGGGAAATCTTTTACGGATTACGTCTTGCCGGGTCATTCGGTCCGGCAAATTAGGCAACTGTCGTGCCAGCGATTATCATTGATGCCTCGATTATAGTGATCTCCGAAAAATCGCGTCGGAGCAACAAGGATTTCGCCTCTGGTATGAAGAAGTTATTTGTGACATTGCTGGTACTGGCCGCCCTGGTGGCGGGAGCCGGAGTGTATTGGTCGCGGCAGCCCATCATCGACCCGAACGCGCAGGTGATTGCCTTCACGATCATGCCGGGCGCCGGCGTCAATGGTGCGGCCAAGCAGATCGCCGCTGCCGGCGTGCCGGTCAATCCGGATTTGTTTGCGCTCTATGCGCGCCTGTCAGGCGAAGGCAGTCGCATCAAGGCGGGCAGCTACGAGATCAAGCCGGGCTACACGCCGCAGCGCCTGCTGCAACAACTGGTCCGCGGCGAATTCGCGCAGGAAGCGCTGACCGTCATCGAAGGCTGGACCTTCAAGCAGATGCGCCGGGCCATCGCCGAACAGCCCGCGCTCAAGCACGATACCGCCAGCTGGACCGACCAGCAGATCCTGGCCAAGCTGACCAACGAATACACCTATCCGGAAGGCCTGTTCTTCCCGGATACCTATCTCTTCGCCAAGGGGGCCAGCGACATGCAGGTCTACAAGCAGGCCTTCACCCTCATGAGCAAGAAATTGAACGAGGCCTGGGCGCAGCGCGACCTGTCGCTGCCGTATCGCACGCCCTATGAGGCGCTGATCATGGCGTCCATCGTCGAGAAGGAGACCGGTCAGAAGTCCGAGCGCGGCATGGTGGCCGGGGTCTTCGTCAACCGTCTGCGCACCGGTATGCTGTTGCAGACCGACCCGACCGTGATCTATGGCATGGGCGACCGTTACCAGGGCAAGATCCGCAAGATCGATCTGCTCACCGACACGCCCTACAACACCTACACCCGCGCCGGCCTGCCGCCCACGCCGATTGCCCTGCCCGGTGCGGCCTCGCTGGCGGCTGCCATGAACCCGGACAAGACCGAAGCCTTATACTTCGTGGCGCGCGGCGATGGCACCAGCCATTTCTCCAGCAACCTCAACGAGCACAACCAGGCCGTCAACCGCTACCAGCGTTGAGCCGGCCTTCCTTTTACCGATTTAGTGAGTAGCGATACCTTCATGGCATCAGGCAAATTCATCACCTTCGAAGGCATCGACGGCGCCGGCAAGTCGACCCATATTCCTTTCGTCACCCAGCTGCTGCGTGAGCGCGGCCTGTCCGTGGTCGCCACCCGCGAGCCCGGCGGCACCGAGCTGGGCGAACGCCTGCGTGAACTGGTCCTGCATCACAGGATGCACCTGGAAACCGAAGCCCTGCTGATGTTCGCCTCGCGCCGCGAACACCTGGCTCAGGTCATCGAGCCGGCTCTGGCGCGTGGCGACTGGGTCATCTCGGATCGTTTCACCGATGCCACCTTCGCCTACCAGGGCGGTGGTCGCAAGCTGGCGCTGGACAAGCTGGACAGCCTGGAACAATGGGTCCACCCCCATCTGCAGCCGGACCTCACGCTGCTCTTCGACGTGCCGCTTGAGGTGGCGCGGGCGCGCCTGGATGCCGAACGCACGCTGGACAAGTTCGAGCAGGAAAAGGCCGATTTCTTCGCCAACACCCGCGCCGAATACCTGCGCCGCGCCGCCCAGTTCCCGCAGCGCTTCCGACTCATCGATTCCACCCGGCCCATCGCCGTGATCCAGGAAGAACTGCGCGCCATCATGGCGGCGCTGTGAGGGAGACCGCATGTCCGTGACTTCTTCCGAGGCGCTGCTGCCCTGGCAGGGCGAGAGCTGGCGCCAGTTGCAGCAACTGCGTGAGCGTCTGCCGCATGCGCTGCTCTTCTATGGTGCGGCCGGCACCGGCAAGACGCAGTTCGTCGAAGCCTTCGCCAAGTCGCTGCTGTGCGAATCGCCCACGCCCGAGGCGCATGCCTGCGGCGTGTGCGCTTCCTGCAACTGGTTCTCGCAATCGAATCATCCGGACTACCGGCGCGTGCGCCCGGAGGTCCTGGAGGAAGAAGGGGGCGAGGATGAGGCAGGTGAAGAAAAGAAAACCGCCAAGGCCAGCAAGGCCCCGTCCAAGGACATCAAGATCGACCAGATCCGGGCCCTGGCCGATTTCATGAACGTTTCTACCCACCGCTCGGGCTTGCGGGTGGTGATGCTGTATCCGGCCGAGGCGCTCAACACCGCCGCCGCCAATGCCTTGCTCAAGACCCTCGAAGAGCCCCCGCCGGGGACCATGTTCCTGTTGCTGTCCAATCGTCTGGACCGCTTGCTGCCCACCATCCTCTCGCGCTGCCGCAAGTTCGCCATGACCGCGCCCGGCCACGACGAGGCATTGGCCTGGCTCAGGCAGCAAGGCGTCAAGGATGCCGATGCGTGGCTGGCCGAACAGGGTGGGGCGCCGCTGGCTGCGCTGGAAGCGGCCCAGGGCGAAGGACGGGAGGCGCTGGATGAATTGCTGCGCCACCTGGCCCAGCCCGGTGTGGACGGCGCCTTGCGGGCGGCCGACAAATTGCAGAAGACGCCGGCGGCCGACCTGGTCGGCTGGGTGCAGCGCTGGCTGTATGACCTGCTGTCGCTGCGGTCGGCGGGCGTGGTGCGCTACTACCCGCGTTACGGCAAGGAACTGGGCCGGCTGGCCGAGCGCGTCGATGCCCTGGCCCTGTCGCGCGCACTGCGCGGCATGGGCGAGCGCCGTGCCATAGCGGATCATCCCTTGTCGGCCAAGCTCTTCATCGAGGAAATGCTGATCGATTACGCCCGCCTGTTCGATTGAGCGGGCACGGGACGCCCCCTGCGGCAAATCGCCGCAGGGGGCGCAAGCCGGGTGCCGGACCGTATAATCCCGGCATGATCTCGCCGACCACTTTCTTCATCCCCGTCTCCGAGCAGATGAACCAGCCCCAGCATCTCTTGCTGTCGCGGCTGTTCTGGTTGCGCTGGGCCATGGTGGCGGGGGAGCTGCTGGTGCTGGCCGGTGCCCATATCTGGCTGCATATTGCCTTGCCGCTGTCGGCCCTGCTGGCCCTGATCGCCTTGCAGGCGCTCATCAATGGTCTCACCTGGCTGCGCATGCGCTGGGCGCGCCCGGCCGAGCAGGCCGAACTGTTCCTGCAACTGTTGCTGGATGTGGCGGTGCTCACGGCGCTGCTGTATTTCTCGGGCGGTTCGACCAATCCCTTCGTCTCCTTCTACCTGCCGGCACTGGCGGCGGGAGCGGCCACGCTGGCCTGGCCCTATGCCTTGCTGCTGGCAGTATGTGCGTTGGGTTGCTATTCCGGTCTGGTGTACGTCTACCAGCCGCTGCACATCCACGACCAGGGCCAGGCGATGGCCTATCACCTGGCCGGGATGTGGATCAATTTCTCGATCTCGGCCCTGCTCATCACCTGGTTCGTCAGCCGTATCGCTGCCGCCGTGCGCTTGCGGGACGGCCAGCTGGCGCAGGCGCGCGAGCGCCAGTTGCAGAGCCATCGTATCGTGGCCCTGGGGACCCAGGCCGCCGGCGCTGCGCATGCGCTCAATACACCGCTGTCGACGGTGGCCGTGATCGCCGGGGAATTGCGCCGCGACATGGCCGGCAACGCGGCGCTGGCGGCCTATGAAGAAGACGTGCGCGTGGTCGAGGAACAGATCGCCGTCTGCAAGGCCGCGCTGGAAAACATGCGCCTGGACGCCGATGCCCAGCTGCGCAACGAAGACAGCGCCGCCATCACCCCCTGGCTCACCAGCCTGCTGGAAGGCTGGCGCCTGCGCCATCCGGCCGTCCTGCTGGTGGCCGAGGTACATCAGCCCGGCTGGAAGGCCAGCCAGCTGCAGGACCTCTCGCAGATCATCCTGACCCTGCTCGACAATGCCGCCCATGCGGTGCGTACACTGGGCCACCACGGCGAGATCCGCATTACCCTGGCCTCGGCCGCGGCGGGTGAAGGTGGCCCGGTCAGTACCGCCAGGCCGGGCCGCAGCATGGCGATCATCGAAGTCTCCGACAACGGGGCCGGAATCGCCCCGGAGCTGTTGCAGCGCCTGGGGCACGGGCCGGTACCGAGCTCGTCGGGCGGCTCCGGTATCGGCCTCATGCTGGCCTTTGCCAGCGCCACGCACCTGGGCGGCAAGCTGCGCCTGCGTTCGTTGCCAGGGCAGGGTACGGTGGCGCAGTTGCGCTTCCCGCTGGTGTGATCGGGCCGCAGATGGCGGCTGCGGCTGCATCACGGTGCAATAGGCTATCCTTCATTTACCAGTTTTTTCTGATGTTCTCATGAGCGCCGCCTTCCTGATTCTCGATGACAATGATGTCTTTGCCAGCACGCTGGCACGTTCGCTGGCCCGGCGCGGCTTTCGCGCCACCGTGGCGCATAGCGGCGAGGAGGCGCTGGAAGCCGCGCGCCGCGAACGCTTCGATTACGTCACCATCGACCTGCAACTGGAAAAGGATTCCGGTCTGCAATGGGTGGCGCCGCTGCGCCAGACGCTGCCGCAGGCGCGCCTGCTGGTGCTGACCGGCTATGCCAGCATCGCCACCACGGTACAGGCCATCAAGTCGGGTGCCGACAATTACCTGGCCAAGCCGGCCAATGTGGATTCCATCCTCTCGGCGCTGTCCCATGTGAGTCAGGGCGAGCCGGTGGCCGAGCCGGTCCTGCCGGTGGAAGAGGCTTCGCCGCTGTCGCTGGAACGCCTGGAGTGGGAGCACATCCAGCGCGTGCTGGCCGAGCATGAGGGCAATATCTCGTCAACGGCGCGGGCGCTGAACATGCACCGCCGCACCCTGCAGCGCAAGCTGGCCAAGCGCCCGGTGGCGCGCTGAGCACATCGCGTGGCCCTCTGTAACGAAAGGTAAGCGCCCGGCAAGCAGGGGCGACAGCCTGTCGGCATGGCTTTACAATAGCGGCCATGTATATCGATTCCCATTGCCACATCAATTTTCCCGACCTGGCCGCCCGCCTGCCGGAGATCTTCGGCAAGATGGCCGAGAACCAGGTCAGCCACGCCCTGTGCGTCTCGGTGGACTTGCCGGACTTCCCGCAGGTGCTGGCCCTGGCCGAGCAGTATCCCAATGTCTACGCCTCCGTGGGCGTGCATCCGGACTATGAAGACACGCCCGAGCCCTCGTTGGAGGAGCTCATCGGCCTGGCCGACCATCCGCGCATCGTCGCCATCGGCGAGACCGGGCTGGATTACTACCGCCTGCAAGGCGATTTGGAATGGCAGCGCGAGCGCTTCCGCACCCATATCCGCGCCTCGCGGGCCACGGGCAAGCCGCTCATCATCCATACCCGCGCGGCCTCCGAAGACACCATCCGTATCCTGCAGGAAGAGGGGGCAAGCCCGCAGGCAGGCGGTGTCGCAGGGGTCATGCACTGCTTCACGGAATCCCAGGCGGTGGCCGATGCAGCCATCGCGCTGGGTTTCTACATCTCGTTCTCGGGCATCGTCACCTTCAAGTCGGCCAAGGACCTGCAACAGGTGGCGCGCACCATCCCGCTGGAGCGCATGCTCATCGAGACCGATTCGCCCTACCTGGCGCCGGTGCCCTTCCGCGGCAAGACCAACGAGCCCGCTTATGTGCGCCATGTGGGTGAATTCATCGCCGACCTGCGCGGCATCAGTGCGGCCGACGTGGCGCGCCAGACCTCTGACAATTTCTTCACGCTGTTCGGAATCAAGCCATGAATCTGCTGGACAAGCTGCGCAGCCGCTTCGGCGGCATCGGTCGCATCGTGCTCTATACCTCGCTGCTGCTGCCCGGCGCGGCGCGTGCGGGTGCCTATGAAGAATATTTCCAGGCCATCCGCATGGACAATGTCTACTTCCTCAAGCAACTGATGCAGCGTGGCATGGGCCCCAATCTGATCGAGCCCAAACGTGGCTACACCGGCCTGATGCTGGCCATCCGCGAGGATTCGATGCAGGCTTTCGACGTGCTGGTCAATGCCCCCGACGTCAATCTGGAAGCCCAGGCCACCAATGGCGACACGCCCCTGATGCTGGCGTCCTTCTACGGAAACATCCCGGTGGTGAAACTGCTGCTCTCGCGCCAGGTCGAGGTCAACCGCCCCGGCTGGACGGCGCTGCATTACGCGGCCATCAATGGCAGCTCGGAGATCGTCAAACTGCTGCTGGATGCCTCCGCCTATGTGGATGCCGAATCGCCCGACGACAAGATGACCCCGGTCATGCTGGCCGCCATGCGCGGTCGGGTGGCGGCGGTGGCCGTGTTGCGCGACAACGGTGCCGACCTCACGCTCAAGAACAAGGATGGCCTCACCGCCATGGATCTGGCGCGGCGCTACGGCCAGGATGCCGTCATCGACGTACTCAACGAGAAGCCGCAGCCGTAACCGCAAGCACTTCGCTCGTTGCTGCGCCAAAGCAAACGTCCCGGCCACCTTGCGGTGGACCGGGACGTTTGCGTTGAGGAGGGCGTTCAGCGCACCAGGATCTGCGGACCGACGTCCTTGATGTCCTTGGTACCGGTCAGGGCCATGCTGACGTCGAGTTCCTTGCGCATGATTTCCAGCATCTGCGACACGCCTTCTCCGCCCATGGCGCCCAGGCTGTAGAGGAAGGCGCGGCCGATCATGGTGCCACGCGCGCCCAGCGCCACCGCCTTCAACACATCCTGGCCGGAGCGGATGCCGCCGTCGAACCAGACTTCGATCTGGTCGCCCACGGCCTCGGCAATGGCCGGCAGGGCTTCGATGGAGGACATGGCGCCATCCAGCTGGCGACCACCGTGGTTGGAGACCACGATGGCATCGGCACCGCTCTGAACGGCCAGCTTGGCATCTTCCACATCGAGGATGCCCTTCAAGATCAGCTTGCCGCCCCATTGCTGCTTGATCCAGGCGACATCGTCCCAGTTCAGGGTCGGGTCGAACTGGCTGGCGGTCCACTTGGAGAGGGTCTGCACCCCGCCGGCGCCTTCGCCGCCCTTGATGTGACCGGCCAGGTTGCCGAAGGTCTTGCGGCCGCCCAGGGCACGCAGTGCCCAGCCGGGCTTGCTGGCCAGGTCCAGCAGGGTGTCCAGGGTCAGCTTGGGCGGCACCGACATGCCATTCTTGAGATCCTTGTGACGCTGGCCGAGGATCTGCAGGTCCAGTGTCAGCACCAGGGCCGAGCATTTGGCTGCCTTGGCGCGATCGATCAGGGACTTCACGAAGCCACGGTCGCGCATCACGTAGAGCTGGAACCAGAACGGCTTGGTGGTCACGCTGGCCACGTCCTCGATGGAGCAGATGCTCATGGTGGAGAGGGTGAAGGGAATGCCGAATTTTTCCGCGGCAATGGCACCCAGCATCTCGCCATTGGCCCACTGCATGCCGGTCAGGCCGGTCGGGGCAATGGCCACCGGCATGGTGACGTCGTGGCCGATCATGGTGCTGCGGGTGCTGCGTTCGTCGACGTTGATGGCCACGCGCTGGCGCAGCTTCAGGGTGGCCAGATCACGGCTGTTGGCGCGATAGGTGCTCTCGGTGTAGGAACCGCTGTCGGCGTAATCGTAGAACGCCTTGGGAACGCGCTTCTTGGCCAGCAGGCGGAAGTCTTCGACACAGGTCATGACCGGCATGGTGTTTTTTCTCCGTTGTGATGGGGTGCGGCCGGAGCCGCCTTGCAGTGAGATTGCGGACAAAGGGATTGCAGCATGCCCGTTATGCTAGTGCATACCCGTCGCGCTTGGGGTGAATCCCTTTGCCGCCATCCATGAAAAATTTAGCCTCTAGGCGGCCAGCAGCCGTGCCGCCGCCAGGCCGCTGCGCACGGCGCCTTCCAGCGTGGCGGGATAGTCGCCGGCCACGTAGTCCCCGGCCAGGGCCAGCCCGGAGGGCATGCCGGTATTGTCGGGGCGCTGCAAGCCCGGGGTGCAGGCGAAGGTGGCCCGTTTTTCAGTGATGACCCGGTGCCAGCCGGGCGTGGCCAGGGCCGGATTGCCGAAGTCCTGCGCCAGCTGGCGGGCGATGCCCTCGGTCAGGGCGGCATGGCCATCGGCCACGGCCTGGCCGGCTGTACTGACGACGACGGCCAGCAAGCCTGCTTCGCCCCCCAGTTGTCCCCGGTCAAAGACGAACTGGCCCCAGCCCCGGGCTTGCGGATCGTCCGCCAGGGCCAGGAAGGGGGCGGGCAGACGCACCTCGGGCGGGTACTGCAGATAGCAGGTAGTGATGGATTCGTGCTCCAGCGCACGCAGCAGGGCGGTGTCGTGCAGGCCCTCCAGCAATTGCGCGGCGGCATCCGGGCCGGTGGCCAGCACCACCCCGGCGAATTCACCCAGGCTTTCGGCTGCGCGGTCTTCCAGGCGCCAGGTGCCCGGGTCATTGCCGGGCAGCAGCTGCGCCACGGTCACACCCGGCTGCACCAGGCCGCCGCGCTTGCCCAGATAGGCGGCGGCCGCATCGGGCAGCAGGGCGCTCAAGTCCAGACGCGGGATGAGCATGTCGGAGGCGGCGCGGCGCGCGCCCAGGCTGTCGCGCAACACGGTCAGGAAGACTTGCGCCGAGGCCCGCTCGGGCGGGGTGTTCAGCGCGGCGATGCACAGCGGACGCCACATCAGGCGGATCAGGCGCGGCGTTTGTTCGTAGCGCTCCAGCAGCTCGGCCACGCTGCAATCCTGGTGCAATTGCCAGCCCATCCAGCGCGCCGTAGTGGAAAAGCGCGCCAGCGCCATCTTGTCGTCGCGCGCCAGCCCCTTGGCGCGCAGCAGCGCCACCGCCACATGCCAGGGCGCCGGCAGACGCGGCGCCACGAAATCCATGCCTTCGCCTCCTGCACCCAGCGGATAGCGCATCTGCAAGGGCAGGCGCAGCAGGGCGCTGGCCGGATCGACGCCGACCTGTTTCATCAGGGCCAGCGTGGACCGATAAGCGCCCAGCAGGATGTGCTGGCCGTTGTCCAGCACCCGTTCGTCCAGCGCCACCCGACGCGCCCGCCCGCCCAGGGTGCGCGCCGATTCGAACAGGCTCACACGATGGCCGCCGGATGTCAGCGCCACGGCGGCGGCACATCCGGCCCAGCCGGCACCGATGACGGCGTAATGGCGTGGTGCGTTGTTCATCGGCGGGCGGAGCGGTCAGCCGAAGACATAGGTCTTCCACGCCAGCCAGAGCTTGCGGATGGGGGTGAGCGAGATGCGCTGGTTGAGCACGTGGTAGCCGTCACGCGCGATCTCGTCGAGCAGGGTGCGGTAGATGGCGGCCATCATCAGGCCGGGGCGTTGGGCGCGGCGGTCTTGTTTGGGCAGCAGGGCAAAGGCTTCGTCATAAACGGCCTGGGCGCGCTCGACCTGGAACTTCATCAGCGCTTCGAAGCGCTCGCTGTGGCGGGCATTGAGGATGTCGGCGGCCGTGACGTTGAATTGCTGCAATTCATTGACCGGCAGGTAGATGCGACCCTTGCGGCCATCTTCGCCGACATCGCGGATGATGTTGGTGAGCTGGAAGGCCAGCCCCAGCTTCTCGGCAAAGAGCAGGGTCCCCGGCTGGGTATGGCCGAAGATGCTGGCCGAGAGTACGCCCACCACGCCGGCCACGTGCCAGCAGTAGCGCTGCAGGCCGGGGTAGTCGAGGTAGCGGGTCTGGTCCAGGTCCATTTCCATGCCATCGATGATGGCTTGCAGGTGTTCGCCCTTGAACTGGTAGGTGGCCACGTGCGGGTGCAGAGCCTTGGTGACCGGGTGGGTCGGCTGCCCCTCCAGCATGGCGGCGATTTCCTTGCGCCACCACATCAGCTTGGTCCGGGCCACCATGGCATCCTCGATTTCATCGACGGTATCGTCGACCTCGCGGCAAAAGGCATACAGCGCCGTGATCGCCAGCCGGCGCTGGGGCGGCAGGAACAGGAAGCTGTAATAGAAACTGGAACCGCTGGCGGCGGCCTTCTGCTGGCAGTATTCGTCTGGAGACATGGATGCGTGGCGGGGCGGTTGAAGCAGTGGGGCAGGCGGGCAAGGCCCGCTGCGGCAAAGGCGCTATGCTAGCCGAGTGCGCCCGGCAGGGCAAATGCCCATGGTCGCTGACCCGGCCTTGAACCCCCTCTATTGCGGCCCTTGGCGTTGTCCTTTAAGCTCAGGTCAGCGCATTCCGGAAAAACAAATTCACATGACATCAAATCCGGATGAATTCTGCCGTTAATCTGAACAGACGTGGCGCAGCAGCGGGCAAGCCCGGTCGCAGCGCGGCACATCGGCAACCCTGGCCATCGACGATGGCCCCCTGGAGGCTGGAGACAATATGGACAGACTGGAAATCTTTCGCAATATCGCCTCGCAGGCCGGTCGCGGCGAGCTGGTATTCCCCGCCAACGTCAGCGCCTCGATCAAGCTGCAAAAGGCGCTGGCCGACCCGGACTGCCACCTGGAACTGGCGGCCAAGCTGGTGATGGCCGAGCCGCTGGTCTCGGCACGCACCGTGGCCATTGCCAATTCGGCGGCCTACAACCGGTCCGGCGGCGAGATCAACAACGTACGCGCGGCCGTGATGCGGCTGGGTTTTCGTACCTTGAACACCATCACCACCTCGGTGATCGTGCGCCAGCTCGGCCGCACCATCAACAATCCCGGCATGCGCATCAAGTCGGCCCAGTTGTGGGAGCACTGCGCCCACGTGGCCGCCACCGCCTATGTGCTGACCTCCAAGCTGACCAAGGCTGATCCCGAGACGGCCATGTTCGCCGGCATCGTGCATGAAGTGGGCGGCTTCTACCTGCTCTCGCGCACGGATGACTTCCCCGGCCTGCTCGACGGCGGCACCGAGGACTGGATGGAATACGGCGAGAAAATGATCGGCCGCGCCGTGTTGAAGAAACTGGGCGTGCCGCAGCCGGTGGTCGATGCCATCGAATCCCTGTGGCACGGCGTACGCGTGCTGCCGCCCCAGACCATCGGCGACGTGTTGCTGCTGGCCAAGGAACTCTCGCCGGTACCCTCGCCGCTGCAGCGCACCGTGGTGGCCGAAGCCGGCATCGGCGGCGAGACCCTGGTGGATGACTACATCGGAGACCGTTCGCTGCGCGAACTGCTGGATGACTCCGAGGAGCAAATCCGTACGCTGACGGCGGCCTTGCTGGTCTGACACCGCTTCCCGTCGTTTCTTCCCGCAGCCCCGCCGGCCTTTGTGCCGGGCGGGGCTTTCTCATGGCGGACCGGATTTACCGGGTCAGGCCGCGCCAGCCCACGATGAGCCAGTCGCGCTTGCCCAGCTTGGGGCGCTGGCCGAAGACGTCGCCCCGGACCGCCTCGATGCGCTCCAGGATGCGCAAGCCGCCTTGCACCACCATCCGCAATTCCAGCCCGATGCGGCCCGGCAGGCGACGTGCCAGCGGGGCACCGGAGAGCATCAGTGCACGGGCCCGGTCGATCTCGAACTGCATCAGCTGTTGCCAGCGCTGGTCATTGCGGGCCTGGTCGATATCGTCTTGTTCCACGCCAAAGCGGGCCAGATCTTCCAGCGGCAGGTAGAT
This sequence comes from Herbaspirillum sp. C7C8, assembly GCF_022627875.1. Taxonomy (NCBI): domain Bacteria; kingdom Pseudomonadati; phylum Pseudomonadota; class Betaproteobacteria; order Burkholderiales; family Oxalobacteraceae; genus Herbaspirillum; species Herbaspirillum sp. C7C8. The sequence continues at coordinate 100,007 of NZ_JABXGG010000010.1, read as the reverse complement.
GCGTGCCTTTTGCCAGTCGATGGCAACGTCTTGCCAGAAGTTGATGAGTTGCAGGGCGCTGCAGACGGCATCTGAATCCCGGAGGTTTTCTTCATTCGCTGCGCCATACAGATGAAGCATCAGGGTTCCTACCGGGTTCGCAGAGCGACGGCAGTAGTCCAGCAGGTCCGTGTAGCGCGGGTAACGGGTGGTCACCACATCCTGGCGGAAGGCCGAGAGCAGGTCACGGAAGGGTTGCAGCGGCAGGGCGTGGTCGGCGATGGTTTGCGCCAGTCGCGTGAAGATGGGATGGGTGCAGGGGAGCTGCTGCGCGATCAGATCCAGCTCTGCCTCATAGGCGTGCAGGGCGGCCAGGCGTTCTTCCGGGCGGGCATCGCCTTCATCGGCGATATCATCGGCGCTGCGGGCAAAGGCATAAATGGCGGTCACCGCCGGGCGCAGACGCGCCGGCAGCAGCAGCGAGGCCACGGGGAAGTTCTCGTAGTGATCGACGGCCATGGGGCGCGCTACTCAGTCGAACTTGTCCTTGAGCAGCGCCTCGATGGTGGCGATGCGGGTTTCCACCGTCTCCAGCAGCGCCTTGGGCATGGTGCCGCCGGCATTCAACTGTGCCGCCAGCGAGCGGGCAATGCCCATGGCGCCTGCGGTGAACTGCTTGCCATCCTTGGACAGCACGGCCGCCGCCGTGAAGAGGGTGGAGAACAGGATCTGGTCGGCGGTATTGTTCTCGATGAACTTGTTGAGCAGCGCGTTGTGGCTTTGCTTCAAGGCGTCGAATTCTTCCTGGGTAGGCATAAAGGCTCCTGCGATGATGAGACGGCACGGCCGCCGGGCCGGCAAAGGCGCGGATTGTAGCAGTTAAGCGCGAGGGGACGGTGAAACGGGCGCGAGGATGCCCGCATCAGGCCGATTCAGGCCGGGAATGAAGCTTGTTGCAGAGGGGTGCGGGATGCCGCCCTTGGACGGCATCCCTGTTGGGCGCTGGTGAAGCTTTTTGTCAAAATCCGGCAGATTTCCCGGTCCTGGCGGCGCCCGTGATCAATGAGAGATGGTCAGCAGCACCTTGCCATCGCCGCCCCGGGTGGCTGGCCAGCTGGTCTGGGTGGCCGCCGGTGGGGCGAAGCTGGCCATGGCCTGTACCAGCTTGTCGACGTCGGTGTCGTAGAGGGTCTTGCCGTCGGCGGTCTTGATGCGTTCGATGTGGTTGTCGCTGCCTGTACCCTGATACCAGTCCTTGACCAGTACTTCGTCGGTCCCGCCCAGCACATCGATGCGCAGATCGTTCCCGCTCTTGCTGAACCAGAGATTGGTTTGTCTGGCATCTGTGAAGCTGAGCGTATCGAGGTTGCCCTTGGTCGCATCGTGGTCGTAGAGCACATCCTGTCCGTCGCCCCTGGCAAAGGTATAGCTGTCGTCGCCGGCGCCGCCGATGAGCAGGTCGTTGCCCCGCCCCCCGGTGATGAGGTTGTTGCCGCGATTGCCGACCAGGATGTTGTTCAGATCATTGCCGCTGGCATCGAGATCCTGATTGCGCAGCTTGATGGGGTCATCGGTGGTGACGGTATCGGCTCCGTAGACCTGGGTGGCCTCGCGCAGGCGTTGCAGCGGGACGAAGCGGCACATGTCACTGGCCAGGCCGCGTCCCGAGTCGGTGATGTAGAACCCGACCGTCTTGCCGGTGGCCGCCGAACAGGCCACACCGCCCACCATCGTCAGCCTCAACCCGCCTGCCAACATCACCTTACCCAGCCAGCCCAAACCAGTCAGCACGACTCCCACCAGTACACCCGCTGTCACCCCGGTCAAGGGCGACGACAGCTATTACCTCGACAATGCCGGCGACCGGATCATTGAACAGGCCGATGAAGGCGTCGATACGGTCTATGCCACGGCCAGCAGCACGCTCTCGGCCAATGTCGAAAACCTGGTGCTGCTCGATGCCAGCAAACCGCAAAGCGCAGTGGTCAATGGCGTCAAGGTGCTGGTCTATGGCATGCCGCGTTCGTATCAGCTGGATTACGACCAGGGCGGCGAAGTCGAGGGCTATTGGGGAACCTGCGGCGAGACCAGTGTGGCCAACGTCACCCTGATGGGGGGCCGTGCCGTCTCCGAAAAGGAAGTAGTCCAGTGCGCCATCAAGGAAAACCTTTGCGATACCGCTGCCGAATCCGCCGATATGCGCGGTGCCACCTCCGAAGATGACCGGCAGGCCTTGCTGGAGCACTTCGGTTTTGCCTGCACCATCGACGAGCGGGTCGATCTCACGGCAGTCGCCCAAAGCATCAAGGACGGCAAGGGCGTCATCATCAGTGTCAACGCCAGCAAGCTGTGGGATCTGCACGAAGAGAACGAGGACACCAGCGACCACGCCATCACCGTCACCGGCGTATCGAACAGTTTGATGCCCGGCCTGATGGGGGAGAAGATCACTTTGAAGACGCTGCCGGTGCGAATGCTGACAAAGCGGTCGTCGATGCGTCGGATGAAGCTATCGCTGGCAAATGGGGGAAATCGGGGCTATGGAGAAATTGCTATGCTGGATTGAAGGACATCCTGGTACTGCCAGTTGGGTTCAGGCAGTTGGAGCAATTGCTGCGGTAATCGCTGCCTTTTTGCTTGCGTTTTTCGAGAGTCGTCGACAGCGGAAGAACGCCCGCCAAGCCGCCACTAGGCAGGTGGCCTTGGCCAAAATGGGGCTGGAGCGAGCAGAGTTGGCGTTTGAGGAAATCGCTGCTGCTTTTAGGGACGCTATGGAGCGCCTCGAATATGACGAGATGACGTCCAAAGTTAGAGACTGTATGAGAATTCTGGAACGGGTAGACGTGAGCGGTCTAAGTACGAAACAGGGCGACTCCCATAATCAAGCTCTATTCAAGTGCTCGCGTGCAATTTCTGTTTTGCGCCGAAATATCGAGTTCGATGGCGAACATGGTGCCAAGGACGGCAAGGCGGAGGAGATTGAGGCTATGGGCAAAGAGATTGGCGAAAGCAAAAAGAATTTCTAGAAGATTCTTTGATTAAGAATTAACCACAGCCCGACTGCTCCGATAAGCAGTCGGGCTGTGTTCCTTTCGGATACGGGGCTGTAGTTGTCGGCGAATCACTCGGGGGATTCCGCGTTCCGCTGTAAGAGCGGCTGAGTCACCTATGCCGTCATTATGTTGCCATTGCCATGCCAAAACAGCCCCAAAATACCCAAAATAATGACAGCTATAAATCTCTAATTTATTGATTTGAAACGGATTGTCTGGTGCGAGGAGGGGGACTCGAACCCCCACACCATTGCTGGCGTCAGGACCTAAACCTGGTGCGTCTACCAATTTCGCCATCCTCGCAAAAGGGGGTCGGGCACCGGTGCGATAGCAGTCTGGCAGCGCGCTTGCTGCAGACCTGCCGCTACCGATGCAGGTAGCAATTTGTCAAAGCGCGCCATTGTACTGCAAGGCGTTGTCAATGTGGGCGTTTTTCTGTGCGGACACGTCGGGGTGCCGATGATCGGTAGTACCATGCCGCTTTTTCTTCCACCCAGCAGGATTGCCATGACACGCTATCGTCACTACAAGGGCGGCATCTATGAATATATCGACGAGGCCATCCTCGAAGCCGACCTCACGCCCATGATCATCTACCGCGCCGCCGATGGCCGTCTCTGGCTGCGGCCGCGTGAAGTCTTCTTCGAGAAGGTGGAGGTCGATGGCAGGCAGGTGCCGCGGTTCGAAAAAATCGAGGACTGATCTTTTCTCCGCCCCCGGTACGCACCTGCGAGACGATGCAAAGCGGCGTCAACGCCAGGGGAAGCTGAACAATGCGCCGCCCTGGCGGTCTACTGCATTCGTCAATAAATTCACTTCACTTCATTCGGGCATCTACATGAACCATCAAGCACGCGCCCTGGTCGGGGCGATCTTCTCCGTCTTCGCCTTCGCCGCTGCCGTTCCCCACGTCGCCAGCGCCGAAGAACTGGCCGATGTCAGCACCGCCTTCCGCTGGCTGGGCAAGAACGACCGTGTCGTCATCGAAGCCTATGATGACCCCAAGGTGCAGGGCGTGACCTGCTACGTGTCGCGCGCCCGCACCGGTGGTGTCAAGGGGACGGTGGGCCTGGCCGAGGACAAGTCCGAAGCCTCCATCGCCTGCCGCCAGGTGAGGCCCGCCCTGCAGTTCCAGGAAAAGCTGCCGGTGCAGGAAGATGTCTTCAGCGAGCGCATGTCCATTCTCTTCAAACGCCTGCACGTGGTGCGCGTGGTCGATACCAAGCGCAATACGCTGGTCTACCTGACCTATTCCGACAAGCTCATCGATGGTAGTCCGATGAATGCCGTCACCGCCGTGCCGGTGGCAGCTTCCACGCCGATTCCGGTGAAATGAGGGGAATTCTCTAAATTCTTTACGCCGGACTTTGCTGGCAGGCAATCCGTCGGTTGCCGTGATGCGTTTGCGGGCCGCGCGGGGGCTGGTCAGGTGGGCTTCCGAGGGGATTTGCCCCTGTTTGCAGCGTGGCAAGCCCATTTTTGGACTATCGGCGCTTTTTGCGTATAAAATAGCGAGCTTTAGCGCGGCCGGGCAGGGCGCTTTTCGTCTGCAGTCTATCGATTGGGAGGAGAAGCAGCATGTTCCGGCTTACGGAATTCTTAACATTTGGACGATTTAAATGGCAACTGCAGTCGAAACCCTGAGCAAACTCGAACGTCGTATGACCCTGTCTTTCCCGCTGGCCGATGTTCAGGCTGAAGTGGAAAAGCGCCTGAAGGTGCGTGCCCGTACCGCCAAGGCACCGGGTTTCCGTCCGGGTAAAGTGCCGATGAAGATGGTTGCCGCCCAGTTCGGCTACCAGGTCGAAACCGAAGTCCTGAACGACAAGGTCGGCCGCGCATTCAATGATGCCGCCGTCGAAAACAACCTGCGTGTGGCAGGCTTCCCCCGCATCGAACCCAAGACCAGCGAAGAAGCCGGTGAAGGCAAGCTGGCCTTCGACGCCACCTTCGAAGTCTATCCGGAAGTCACCCTGGGCGACCTGTCGGGCGCTGAAGTCGAGAAGACCACCGCAGCCGTCTCCGACGCCGAAATCGACAAGACCATCGACATCCTGCGCAAGCAGCGCGTGCACTACCACGTCAAGGGCGAGCAAGGCGCGCACGGCGACGGCGGTGCCGACCAGTCGGCCCAGAACGGCGACCGTGTGACCGTGGACTTCGTGGGCAAGATCGACGGCGTCGAATTCCAGGGCGGCAAGGCCGATGCCTTCCCGTTCGTGCTGGGCGAAGGCCGCATGCTGCCGGAATTCGAAGCCGCTACCATCGGCCTGAAGGTCGGTGAATCCAAGAGCTTCCCGCTGGCTTTCCCCGAGGACTATCACGGCAAGGACGTGGCCGGCAAGACCGCTGAGTTCACCATCACCGTCAAGAAGATCGAATGGGCTCACATGCCTGAAGTCGATGCAGTCTTCGCTCAATCCCTGGGCATCGAAGACGGCGACCTGACCAAGATGCGCGAAGACATCAAGAAGAACCTGGAGCGCGAAGTCACCGCCCGTACCAAGGCCAAGACCAAGGACAGCGTCATGAACGCCCTGATCAAGGCCTCGGAGCTGGAAGTGCCCAAGGCCCTGATCGACCAGGACGTCGAGCGTCTGTCCGAAATGGCCCGTCAGGACATGGCCCAGCGCGGCATGGACCCCAAGGTCATGCAGCTGCCCAAGGAGCTGTTCACCGCCCAGGCCGAGCGCCGCGTGCGCCTGGGTCTGATCCTGGCAGAAGTGGTCAAGCAGAATAAGCTGGAAGCCACCGAAGAACAGGTCAAGGCGCAGATCGAAGACTTCGCCCAGAGCTACGAAGATCCGCAACAAGTGCTGAAGTACTACTTCTCCGACCGTCGCCGTCTGGCCGAAGTCGAAGCCCTTGTTTTGGAAGAAAACGTCGTCAACTACGTTCTCGGCAAGGCCAAGGTCTCGGAAAAGCCGGTTTCGTTCGACGAACTGATGGGCAATCAGGCGCAAGCGTAATCCGGTTTTCTCTAGTAGTATCAGAAAACTCTTACGCTTAAGGAAGCATACATGACAGGTCTGATGAAGCAATCTGCACTGGATACGCAAATGCTCGGCATGGTGCCGATGGTGATCGAACAGAGTGGTCGTGGCGAACGCGCTTACGACATCTATTCGCGCCTGCTGAAGGAACGCATCATTTTCCTGGTCGGACCGGTCAATGATGCGATGGCCAACCTGATCGTGGCCCAGCTGCTGTTCCTGGAAAGCGAAAACCCGGACAAGGACATTTCCCTGTACATCAATTCGCCTGGTGGTTCGGTCTCGGCCGGCATGGCGATCTTCGACACGATGCAGTTCATCAAGCCGCAAGTGTCGACGCTGTGCACGGGTCTGGCCGCCTCCATGGGTGCTTTCCTGCTGGCCGCTGGCGCCAAGGGCAAGCGTTTCTCGCTGCCGAACTCGCGCATCATGATTCACCAGCCTCTGGGCGGCGCCCAGGGCCAGGCATCGGATATCGAGATCCAGGCACGTGAAATCCTGTACCTGCGTGAGCGTCTGAACACCATCCTCGCTGAAAAGACCGGCCGTACGGTCGAGCAGATCAGCAAGGACACCGATCGCGACAATTTCATGTCGGCCGAGGCCGCCGCGGAATATGGCCTGATCGACCAGGTGCTGACCCAGCGCGCTTGAGTTTGCGTCATTGCATTGGCGACATTCCAAGGCGAAAAATGCCCGAACGTAACACCGTTCGGGCATTTTTTTTGGCAAATTCTGGTGAAATTGGCACAGAGCGGGTTTTCTGGTTCTGTTTGCTTGATAAATGCCCCTTGTGCTGACATATAACGGTCATACGGCAGTCCTGTGAAGCATTTTGGGACAGCAAAAATGACCAAGCCGTGACGAATCCGGATTTCGCGGGTATGATCGGGTCGTAACTTCTATCCTAGTAGCTCTATGTCTGAGAAAAAATCCTCCAGCGGCGAAAAACTGCTTTACTGCTCCTTCTGCGGCAAGAGCCAACATGAAGTCAAGAAGCTCATCGCCGGTCCTTCGGTCTTCATCTGCGACGAATGTATCGATCTGTGCAACGACATCATCCGTGATGAAGCCGCCAGCGTGGAAAGCGTCACCGGCGCCAAGTCGGACCTGCCGACCCCGCAGGAAATCACCGACCTGCTGGACCAGTACGTGATCGGACAGGCTACGGCCAAGCGTATCCTGTCGGTGGCGGTATACAACCACTACAAACGTCTGAAGCATCTCGGCAAGAAGGATGACGTCGAGCTGGCCAAGAGCAACATCCTGCTGGTTGGCCCGACCGGCTCCGGCAAGACCCTGTTGGCGCAGACTCTGGCGCGCATGCTCAACGTTCCCTTCGTGATCGCCGATGCGACCACGCTGACCGAAGCCGGCTATGTCGGCGAGGACGTCGAGAACATCATCCAGAAGCTGCTGCAGAACTGCAACTACGAAGTCGAGAAAGCCCAGAAGGGCATCGTCTACATCGACGAGATCGACAAGATTTCCCGCAAGTCGGACAACCCGTCGATCACCCGTGATGTCTCCGGTGAAGGCGTGCAGCAGGCCCTCTTGAAGTTGATCGAAGGCACCATGGCTTCGGTGCCTCCGCAAGGCGGCCGCAAGCATCCGAATCAGGATTTCGTGCAGATCGACACGACCAACATCATGTTCATCTGCGGCGGCGCCTTCGATGGCCTGGCCAAGATCATTTCCGACCGTTCCGAAAAGAGCGGCATCGGTTTCTCGGCCAGCGTCAAGAGCCAGACCCAGAAGAGCAATTCGGAAGTGCTGTTGAATGCCGAGCCGGAAGACCTGGTCAAGTTCGGCCTGATTCCGGAACTGGTCGGTCGTCTGCCGGTGATCGCCACCTTGAACGAGCTGGATGAGGAAGCCCTGATCCAGATCCTGGTCGAGCCCAAGAATGCGCTCATCAAGCAGTACGCCAAACTGTTGCAGATGGAAGGCGCCGAGCTGGAAATCCGTCCGGCCGCCATGCACGCCATCGCCAAGAAGGCGCTGGCGCGCAAGACCGGTGCCCGCGGCCTGCGTTCGATTCTGGAACATGCCCTGCTGGATGTGATGTATGAACTTCCGAGCGAGCAGAACGTGGCCAAGGTGGTGATCGACGAGAACACCATCACCAACGGCGCCAAGCCGCTCTTGATCTATCACGACCAGCCGAAGGTGTCGGGCGGCTGATTGCCCGGCAGATGAACGAAAAAGCAGGAAAGCAGGAAAAGGAGGGCGCCCGTAGTGGGGGCCTTCCGGTAGCAAGAAGCCACCACGAAGTCCGGTCACCGCAAACACGGTAAAATAAACCGGCGCACTTACTTGGCTTCCATCGAAAAGCCACCCGGAGCTAGCTTCGCGTGTGGCTTTTTTATTTTGTTGCGATCATGACAACGCACAGCCGGCGAATATTTAGTCTGCCGGACTTGTGTTTTGGTCACTCGTGCCAACATCATCCACAGTACTTATTGATAAGGCCCGCCATGACGACTCCTATACTTACAGAACAATCGCAATTGCCGCTGTTGCCCTTACGGGATGTGGTTGTCTTCCCGCATATGGTGATTCCGCTCTTCGTCGGCCGCCCGAAGTCGATCAAGGCGCTGGAAGCGGCCATGGAGCAGGGCAAGAGCATCATGCTGGCCGCCCAGAAGGCTGCGGCCAAGGATGAGCCTTCGGCCGAAGACATTTATGAAATCGGTTGCGTAGCCAATATCCTGCAGATGCTGAAGCTGCCCGACGGTACCGTGAAGGTGCTGGTTGAAGGTGCACAGCGCGCCCGTATCCATCACATCAGCGAACTGGAAACCCACTTCGTCGCCGACCTGACCCCGGTGGAATCCGAGCAGGGCGATGAAGCCGAAGTCGAAGCCATGCGCCGTACCATCGTGCAGCAATTCGACCAGTACGTGAAGCTGAACAAGAAGATCCCGCCCGAGATCCTGACCTCGCTGGCCGGCATCGACGACGCCGGTCGCCTGGCCGACACCATCGCCGCGCATCTGCCATTGAAGCTGGAGCAAAAGCAGGTGATCCTGGAGATCTTCAACGTCACCAAGCGCTACGAGCATCTGCTCGGTCAGCTGGAAGGCGAACTGGACATCCTGCAGGTGGAAAAGCGTATCCGTGGCCGCGTCAAGCGCCAGATGGAAAAGTCGCAGCGCGAGTACTACCTGAACGAACAGGTCAAGGCCATCCAGAAGGAACTGGGCGAAGGCGAAGACGGTGCCGATCTGGAAGAGCTGGAAAAGAAGATCGTCGCCGCCAAGATGCCCAAGGAAGCGCTGGAAAAGGCGCAATCCGAGCTCAAGAAGTTGAAGCTCATGTCGCCCATGTCGGCCGAAGCGACCGTGGTGCGCAACTACATCGACACGCTGGTGGCGCTGCCCTGGAAGAAGAAGTCCAAGGTCAACAACGACCTCACCAATGCCGAGAAAGTCCTCGAAGGCGATCACTATGGCCTGGAGAAGGTCAAGGAACGCATTCTGGAATACCTCGCCGTGCAACAGCGTGTAGACAAGCTCAAGGCGCCGATCCTGTGCTTCGTCGGTCCCCCGGGCGTGGGCAAGACCTCGCTGGGCCAGTCCATTGCACGCGCCACCAACCGCAAGTTCGTGCGCATGGCACTGGGCGGTGTGCGTGACGAGGCCGAGATTCGCGGGCACCGTCGTACCTACATCGGCTCCATGCCGGGCAAGATTCTGCAAAGCCTGTCCAAGGTCGGCGTGCGCAATCCGCTGTTCCTGCTCGATGAAATCGACAAGCTGGGCATGGACTTCCGTGGCGATCCGTCCTCGGCCCTGCTGGAAGTGCTGGACCCGGAGCAGAACCATACCTTCTCCGACCACTACATCGAAGTCGACTTCGATCTGTCGGACGTGATGTTCGTGGCCACCTCGAACTCCTTCAACATCCCGCCGGCGCTGCTGGACCGGATGGAAGTGATCCGCCTGTCGGGTTATACCGAGGACGAGAAGACCAGCATTGCGCAGCGCTACCTGCTGCCCAAGCAGATCAAGAACAACGGCTTGAAGGAAGGCGAGATCAGCGTGGCCGAATCGGCCATCCGCGACATCATCCGCTATTACACCCGTGAAGCCGGTGTGCGGTCGCTGGAACGCGAAGTCTCCAAGATCTGCCGCAAGGTCGTGAAGCTGCTGTTGCTGAAGAAGCAGGAGAAGAAGGTCACCGTCACCTCGCGCAATCTCGACAAGTTCCTGGGCGTGCGTCGTTACGACTTCGGCATCGCCGAGAAGGAAAACCAGATCGGCCAGGTGGTCGGCCTGGCCTGGACCGAAGTCGGTGGCGATCTGCTGACCATCGAAGCGGTGAACATGCCCGGCAAGGGCCAGATCATCCGCACCGGTACCCTGGGCGACGTGATGAAGGAATCGATCGAAGCGGCGCGCACCGTCGTTCGCAGCCGTGCCCGCAAGCTCGGTATCAAGAACGAGGTGTTCGAGAAGAGCGACATTCACATCCACGTTCCCGAAGGTGCGACACCCAAGGATGGTCCGTCTGCGGGTATTGCGATGACTACGGCGCTGGTGTCCATCTTCAGCGGCATTCCGGTGCGGGCTGATGTGGCGATGACCGGTGAAATCACGCTGCGCGGCGAAGTGCTGCCCATCGGCGGTCTGAAGGAAAAGCTGCTGGCGGCGCATCGCGGCGGCATCAAGACCGTGTTGATTCCTGAGCAGAATGTGAAGGATCTGGCCGAGATTCCGGACAACGTCAAGAACAAGCTGGAGATCATCCCGGTGCGCTGGATCGACAAGGTCCTGGAGGTTGCTCTGGAACGCCAGCCGGTGCCTTTGACGGAGGAAGAAGCCATCGTCGAAGCGGCGGTCAAGCCGAAGGAAGGTGTGACCGATCCGGTAGTGAAGCATTGAGTCTGAAGCGGTAGTTGTTGCCGCCACGGCTTGAAGGGCGCCTCGCAAGAGGCGCCTTTTTTATGGGGAAAAGGTTCAGATATCGCTGCATGGGAATGAAGGCTTGAAACGTGCTTTTAAATCGCTTGAAGGCTGGAAACCCGCTTGACACGGGCTTGTGCGGCTTGTTTAATAGCCGCTGCGGAAGATTTCCGCCAGGCAAGCGATGATGAGCGGGGCTCTGTCGCGAGGTGTTGGAGCCGCCGCGCTGTCGTTTGAAATCAAACAACCAGAAACTTGTTCGAGGGGCGTAAGTGAATAAAGGCGAACTGATTGAGCACATTGCCGGCGAGGCGGACATCTCCAAGGCAGCGGCAGGACGAGCGGTAGACGCATTCATTGGTGCGGTGAAGACTACGCTGAAGAAGAACGGCACGGTCACGCTGGTGGGCTTTGGTACGTTCGCGGTGGGCAAGCGCGCTGCGCGGACCGGCCGCAATCCACAGACCGGCGCTGCCCTGAAGATCAAGGCATCGAAGGTCCCCAAATTTAAAGCTGGCAAAGCTTTAAAAGATGCTATAAAATAATGTTCTTTCGTTGCTGAGGTAACAAGCAACGAGACTGTCAAGGTTGCCGGGCGCTTAGCTCAGTTGGTAGAGCGGAGCCCTTACAAGGCTTAGGTCGGGAGTTCGAGCCTCTCAGCGCCCACCAGCATCTTGCAGTCGGCACCAGTTTAGGAGCGGTAGTTCAGTTGGTTAGAATACCGGCCTGTCACGCCGGGGGTCGCGGGTTCGAGCCCCGTCCGCTCCGCCAGATAAAACGCCTCGTTCGCAAGAATGGGGCGTTTTTGTTTGTATTCAGTATTCACCATGCAACGATTGCTGCTCAGGTTGAATGACAAATTTACGCGACACTCCTCAAATAAATGTGAGTTTCATGTATTTTTTCTCTATGGAAATGTTTAAACTAAGCCTGAATTTGCAGTTTCTCAAAAAACAGGAGACCGGCACACGCCGGGGCAGACATGTGTTTGAGGGAACCCGGTCCACTTTGTGCGGGCCGAGGAAGAAGGGCGTGAGCCGCTCCCCAACGATGTGAGAAGAACCCAAGAGATGGTCAGGCGGATTCGCAAGGTCGTGCAGTGTCATGGACAAACAGGGAAAGCGTGACGACGCGGGGTGATGTCGTCCGGCCTGGGCCTGCACGTAGGCATCTAATGGGATCTACAAGGGGGTAGCGATGAAGCTCGCCAATTTCAACATTGGCGTCCGCCTGGGCGGCGCATTTGCAATAGTCTTGCTGCTGATCGTGGTCACGGCCATGGTCGGCGTCAGGAACCAGTCTTCCAACAATGCTGAAATCAACAGCATCGTCAACGAGAAATACCAGCTCATCGCCTTGAGCAACCAGATCAAGAACAATGGCTACAAGGCCAACGCAGTGCTCTCCAACATCCTGCTGGCCACCACGCCAGAGGCGTCGGCCCGGTACATGGATGACTATGCCGGCTTGCGCCGCGCCAACACCGAAGCCTACAAGAAGCTGGAAGGTCTGCTCGATTCCGACAAGACCAAGGCCCTCTATGCAGAACAGACCAAGGCCCGTTCGGCCTATGGGGTGACCGTCCGCAAGTTCTTCGAGCTGATGAAGACCGGCGAGCGCGCCGAGGCCACTACCTTGTACCAGGGCGACATGTCGCGCCTGCAGGTGGATTACTTCGTCATGGTCGACAAGATGGTCAACTCGCTGGCACAGGAAATGGTGGACGATTCCGCGCAGGCCGCTGAAGACGGTCAGCTTGCCGTGATCCAGATGCTCGTGCTGGCAGCCGTGGCCGTGGTGGTGGCCTCGGTGATCGGCGTGCTCATCACGCGCTCCATCACCGCTCCCGTGCGCCACGCCGTCGTACTGGCCGAAGCCGTGGCTCAGGGTGACCTGTCCTACCGCCTCGATGCCGCGGGCAAGGACGAAATCAGTCGTCTGCTGCAGGCGCTGCAGCACATGAGCGATAACCTGCATGACACCGTCTCCAACGTACGCAATGGCACCTCGGCCATCGACATGGCCGCGCGCGAACTGGCACAGGGCAATCTGAGCCTGTCGGATCGCACCGAGCAGCAGGCCAGCTCGCTGGAAGAAACCGCCTCGGCCATGGAGCAACTGACCTCGGCGGTGCGCCAGAATGCCGACAACGCCCGCCAGGCCAGCGAGCTGGCCGTCTCGGCCTCCGACGTGGCAGTGCGGGGCGGGGCATCGGTGGAGCAGGTGGTCAACATCATGAGCGCCATCAGCACCTCCTCCGGCAAGATCGCCGACATCATCACGGTCATCGACGGCATTGCCTTCCAGACCAACCTGCTGGCGCTGAACGCCGCGGTGGAAGCGGCCCGCGCCGGTGAGCACGGACGCGGTTTTGCCGTCGTGGCCAGCGAAGTGCGTGGTCTGGCCCAGCGCAGCGCCGTGGCCGCCAAGGAAATCAAGTCGCTCATCGAGGGATCGGTCGGCCACGTCAAGGCCGGCAGCACCATCGTCGAACAGACCGTGGAGACCATCGATGAAGTCATCGCCAGCATCAAGCACGCCACCGACCTGATCACCGATATCAGCGCCTCCAGCAAGGAGCAGAGCGAGGGCATCGAGCAGATCAACCAGGCCATCAGCCAGATGGACCAGATGACCCAGGAAAACTCGGCCCTGGTGGAGCAGAACGCCGCCGCCTCCAAGGCCCTGCAATCGCAGGCCGAACAGCTGTCGGCACTGATGGGGCGCTTCCGTCTGAGCGAATTGCTGGCCCATGCCTACGCCACGCCACCGCGCAATGGTCCGCGCGAAAAGATCATTCAGCCCGAGCTGTCCCTGATCCAGGGCTGATGCCTCAGCCGGGCGGCGCACCCGCCGCCTGATCCCGGTTCCGCGAGGAGACCGCGCCCGCTTCATCACTGCGGGTGCGACAAGAACAAAGCGTCCCACCATGAACAGCTGCCGCACCAGGCCATCAAGCGCCTGGCAGTCGGCTGGCAGGGGAGGGCGCGCGTCCGTCGCGCGTGTCGTCATCGCCTGCGGGGCGTTGCGCGCGGCCTGTCCACGTCCTTGCCCAGAAAGGTTCGCCATGACGCTCCACCACTCTCCCGCCGCCGCCGAGCAGTTGTCCGATCCGCGCCAGGCCCTGGCCCACGCGCGCATTCACTCCTTCATCGAGGCCTATCGCAACGAAGGCTATCGGATTGCCGATATCGATCCCCTGGGCACGCTCTCCGTGCCCGAAATCCCCGCCTTGCTGCCGCAAAGTCATGATCTGAAGGATGAGGACCTGGCCCTGGCCCAGCACCGCTTTCTGGATGGGCTGGGTCTGACCAATGTGAAGGAATTGACGCATTTTCTGAGTCGGCTCTATTGCGGACCGCTCGGGCTGGACGCCAGTGGCGTGCGCGATGAAGCGCGCCGCCAGTGGCTCTTCGCCCGGCTGGCCACACGCGACCCCGGTGCCGAGCCGGGCGCCCAGGAGCGTGCCGCCGTGCTGGCCCGACTGGCTGCTGCGCAGCAGTGGGAGCACTATCTGCAGCAAGACTATCCGCAGGCCAAGCGTTTTTCCCTGGAGGGTTGCGAAGCCCTGCTGGTGTTGATGGATGCCCTGGTCGAACGCAGCAGCTTCTATCAGCTGGAGCGATTGTTCCTGGCCATGCCGCATCGCGGCCGCCTCAATCTGCTGGTGAACCTGATGCAGATGCCGGCCGCCGACATCGTGGCCTACTTCGATGCCAGTCGCACCACGCAAGCAGCTGCCGAGGCCGTGGACCTGCCCTACCACCTCGGTGCCGAGACCGTCCGCGCCACTGCCCATGGCCCCCTGGGCCTGTTCATGGCCCACAATCCCTCGCACCTGGAGAGCGCCTATCCCGTCCTGCTGGGCATGGTGCGCGGCTATCGCGCAGCGCATCCGCAATCGGCCATGCCGGCCTCGGTGGTGATCCATGGTGACGCCGCCTTCTGCGGCCAGGGCGTGGTGATGGAGTCGCTCAAGCTGGCCCAGCATCCCGGCTACACCGTGGGCGGTACGGTGCATGTGATCGTCAACAACCAGATCGGTTTTACCACGCCCAATCCGCTCGATCCCCTCAATCATGGCTATTGCACCGACATCGCCCGCATCGTCGGCGCGCCGGTACTGCACGTCAATGCCGACCAGCCGGAGGCGGTGTTGCGGGCGGCGCGCATGGCCTTTGACTATCGCATGCAGTTCGGCGCCGATGTGGTGATCGACCTGGTCGGCTATCGTCGCTGGGGTCATGCCGAACAGGACACCGCAACCGTGACCCAGCCCCTGCTGCACGGTTTCATCGACAAGCATCCGCCCGTCACGCAGCTCTATGCCCAGGCCGGCTGGCCAGGTTCGGAAGAGGGGGCGGCGTTGCTGGCAGCCAGCAGCCAGCAGGCCCTGGCGGGGTTCCGCGGCAGCCGTGCGTCGGCTCCGGCAAGCGCTCGGAGCGCAGCCGCCGTGGCCAGCAAGCCCGCGGCGCCAGATCTGCAGCGCCTGCGCCAGTTCGTCGAACGCATGACGCGCCTGCCCGAAGACTTTGCCGCCCATCCCGCCATCACGCGACTGATCGGCCAGTGGCAGGACTGCGTCAGTACGCCCGATCAGCCCTGCAGCTGGAACTTTGCCGAGAACATGGCCTATGCCTCCTTGCTGTGGGAAGGGCGGGGCCTGCGCATTTCGGGCATGGATGTGCAGCGCGGCACCTTCATGCAGCGCCATGCCGTGTGGCATGCGATCGATGCCGCGCAAGGCGTGCAGCAGGCTTTCTGGCCGCTGCGCCAGGTGGCCGCGCCCGGCACTGCGCTGGAGGTGATCAATTCGCCGCTCAGTGAAGAAGCCGTACTGGGATTCGAATACGGCTTCAGCGTCCAGGCCGCTGCCGGTACTGGCGCTGGCGCCCTGGTGATCTGGGAGGCCCAGTTCGGTGACTTCGTCAATGGCGCCCAGATCATGATTGACCAGTACATCAGCTCAGGCCGCGGCAAATGGGGCTACCCCTCGGCATTGACCGTGCTGCTGCCGCATGGCTATGAGGGCGTGGGACCGGAGCACTCGACCGCTTATCTGAGCCGCATGCTGCTGCTGTGCGCTCAACAGAACCTGCGCGTGGCCTGTCCGGCCAGCTCGGCGCAGTGGTTCCACCTGCTGCGAGAGCAGGCGCTGCAGGCAGACTGTCCACTGGTCGTCTTCACGCCCAAGTCGGTGCTGCATGGCCAGGCGGGTTCGCAGTCGCCCTTGTCGGCGCTGTTGCAGGGCGGCTTCCAGACGCTGATGCCCGACGCCGAGGCGCCACCGGAAGAACAGGTGCGGCGGGTGGTCCTGTGCAGCGGCAAGGTGTATTACGACCTGGTCGATGGACGCACCCGTGCCGGCGATGTGCGGACCGCCTTGCTGACCGTGGAGCAGCTGCATCCCTTCCCGCAGGACAGGCTGGCTGAGGTGTTGCGCAGCTATCCGAACCTGGAGGAAGTGATCTGGGTGCAGGAGGAAGAACGCAAGCAGGGTGCCTGGCTGTGCGTGCGCGATGCCATCGAAGCGTCCTTGCCGGCACAGGCAGGACTGCGGGCGGTGACCCGCCCTGATACCGATTCGGGACCGACCGCCTCCAAGATCCGTCATTACGCCCAGCAGGCGGCGCTGGTAGAGGCCGTCTTCCCGGTGTAGGTCGCGGATCCTGCGCCCGCAGAACAAAAAAAACGGTGTACTTCAACCTGAAGTACACCGCCCACCCCCTCCGGTTTCCCCGGTATCCATCACAGCTGACGTTGTAGTCCTTACCTTGGCGCATGGTCAAGCTGCAGCGCAATGGCGGCGACATGATCCTTGGGTCAAAAGCGCGTCATGCCGGCCTGTCGGCCATTCATCCGTTCAGTACGTCAGCGTCACGGTCACGGTATCCGAATAGGAACCGGCCAGCGGCGTCTGGGCTGCCGGGATCTGGCCATAGACGGTCAGCGTCTGGGTCAGGCCGGAACCGGTGCCGGTCAGGGTATCGGTGCCAATGGTCGACCCCCAGTTGTTGCTGCGGGCCGAGTCGCGGTACAGCGCATAGTTCAGGGTGCCGCCGCCGGCTGCGCTCATCTTGCGGTTGCTCACCGTGGAGCCGGTGCCGGTGCCGGCATCCAGGCCGACGTTGTAGGCCGTGCCGTTGGTGCACAGCACGGTGATGGTGCCGGTCTGGTTCACCACGCTCTGGGTGTAGGCGCCGAAGGCGATGGCCGAACCGACCACGGTGCAGGCGGCGACCACCGAAGCGCTGATGGTCAGCGTGCCGCTGGCCGTGGCAGCAAAGGAGGTGGGTGCGCTCGAGGCCAGCACCACGGCGGCGATGGAAGCGGCGACGAAACGATTTTGCTTGATGAAGAACATGCTGTTTCTCCTTGTCTGGCTGCCCCGTCCTCGCCCCTTGCAAGAACTTCCCTGTGCAGCGTTGGTATGGAGACACTTTAATTTCTCAGGCCCGTCACCGGCATCCGGCGATTCCCTAGCCCCCCGTCCTTTGGTGTCAGGGAAAACCTGAATCGCAACGAGAACGCCTCTCAAGCTCATCCGTACCACCCGGCGGCGCGCTCAATAGGTGATGAGCACCGTCAAGGTATCCAGATAACTGCCTGCCTTGACGTTCTGGCTGCCGGGCACGCGCCCGTAGACGGTATAGCTCCTGCTCACCGGCGCCAGCACCTGCAGCAGGTAGCCATCCGTGATGAAACCGGTGCTGGAAGAGCCATCCCCCCACACCTGGGTGCGCGCGGCGTCGAGATAGGCCTGGTGGTTCAGGCTGTTGGTGCCGCTGAGCATCTTGCGCTGCGCATAGGCGCCGCTGCTGCCGGCGCTGAGCTTGACGGTGTAGGCGATCAGCAGCGAAACGGTGGCCTGGCAGGTCACGGTGATGCTGCCGCTGTTGTCGATGTGGTTGCTCGACTGCGGGTCATAGAGCCCGAAGGACACCGGATTGGACGCCGCCGAGCACAGCTGCTGCGCCTGTGCCGGCGGGCAGCCCGTGACGATGGCCAGCGCCATGACGGCCAGGGGCAGGGGATGGATCTGGTTCTTCATGTGCTCTCCATGATGCGGGCCGCCCTTCAACGGCAGATCACGACTTCATTGCGCATGCCGCCGTCACTGCGCGCCGGTGGCGTCAGCGTGGCCTGGCAGCGCGCGCCCGAGGGCAACAGCACGTCCAGCGTGTTGACCGGCCCGAGCTCCTGTAGATAGCTCACGCCGTCGTAACCGACCGGTGCCTGCAGGCCGCTTTCGCGCACGCGGATGGACGATCCCAGGGGAATGAATTCACCCTTTGCATCCTTGAGGATAAGGGTCACATCGGAGGCGCGCCGGGCATTGAAATGCAGCACCACACCCGCGCGGTCACGCGGCCGCACGTATTGTTCGGACTGGTCCAGTTGCAGCGTCAGCGGCAGGTCCAGCACGTCCACCGAAATCTTGTTGACGTCATAGGCACGCAGGTCGGTGAGCAGCAATTGCCCCTTGTCGTCGGTACGGCCGACGTAGCGGTTTTCGTTGTAGATGCCCACGTTCTTGACGCCGCTGGTATTGACGACGGCAAAGCTGTCGTCGATCCAGTCAGTGGCAAAGGCGCTGCCGTCCATGAAGGCCAGAGCACCGCGCGCACCCAGACGCTCACTGGATACCCGGGCCGATTGCGAGGCTGCCGCGCTCAGGCTGCCATAACGACTCTTGTAGTTGAGCTGGCCGATGCGCTGGCGATAGCTGCCCTCGGTATCCTGCAGTTGCCAGCCGAGGTCGCCGATGGCCACCGTCGAACGGCTCGCCTGCAGCGTGCTGGTACGCTGGCCATTGTTGTTGCTCAGGCTGCCACCGGCCACATCCCGTCCGCCGAAGGGGATGATCAGGCCGATGGTGGCGCCATAGCCGCTGTTGCGGAAGTCCCGGTACGCCGTCAGATAGAGGTTGCTACTGCTGCCCACGGACTTGAACCAGGTCAGGGTGACAGTCTCGCTGTCGGCCAGGCTGCTGGTGCCGAGGTCCGTGAAGAGCAGCGGACTCTTGCTGCGCGCATAGGCCAGGCTCAGTGAGCCGTAGTCACGCAGGTTCAGGCCCAGCGTGGCCAGCGTGGCGCTGCGCGCGACCGGGGCGCCCTGCAGTGCACCGATATCCTGGTAG
The DNA here is from genome assembly GCF_022627875.1 of Herbaspirillum sp. C7C8. Classification (NCBI taxonomy): domain Bacteria; kingdom Pseudomonadati; phylum Pseudomonadota; class Betaproteobacteria; order Burkholderiales; family Oxalobacteraceae; genus Herbaspirillum; species Herbaspirillum sp. C7C8. The sequence continues at coordinate 80,935 of NZ_JABXGG010000010.1, read as the reverse complement.
CCGCGGGTGGACTGGGTGCGCGACAGTGACAGGCTTACCGGATCGGCGTTGCGCTCGATGGCCAGCGACACCTGCTGGCCCGAACTGGCCTGGCTGCTGCTGGCCGCCAGCGAACCGGCCAGCACCGCCCGGTTGCTCAGGTTGAAGACGGCGCCGCCACCGGCCAGCCTGAGCTGGCGCATGGCTTCGGCATGGCCTTCCAGCGTGAGCCAGTCGCTCATGCCATGGCGTGCCGTGCCGGAGAGCGCAAACTGGCCGTAGTCGTTGCTGCGCAGGCCGTAGTTGCGGCGCACCCAGCCACCCTCGGCCGAATAGGAGGACAGGCCCGGTTTCAACAGCCGGTCGGTGGCGTAGAAGTTGATGGTACGGAAGGTCTGGCGCCCCAGCTCATCGGTGACGGCCACGGCGATCTGCCCGGCGCCGCTGGCAATGGGCGGCTGGCGGATCTCGAAGGGGCCGGGGGGGACTGGCTGCGAGAGCTGGCGTACGCCGTTGACGAACAGGTCGACGGTGGAGGGCACCACCGTCTCGCCGCCCAGCGATGGCGTCGGGAAGCGCACCAGGTCCGGCCGCAGGTTGAAATCCGAAGCGTACTGGAAGCCGCCCAGGCGCACCGAGCGGCTCCACGCAAGACTGCCATTGATGACGTCGCCCAGGCGATAGCGCGTGAGCGTGGCCGGTTCCGAATAGGTATAGGTCGACTCCAGCCGCGCCGATACGCCGCCGCTGTTGCCGGCATAGCCCAGGCCGGTGGAACTGAAGACACTGCTGCCGGAGAACCAGCGGGCATCGAACAGCCCGCCCAGTGCATGCTGGTTCTGGCTGCTGGAGGCCAGCAGGTCGTAGTTCAGCACCAGCCCGCGCCCGCCCGGTGACAGGGGGACCTTGCTGGTGATGCTGGCGGCGTCGATGTCGGTGGTATTCATGAAACGGGCTGGAACCGTCAGATTGATCCTGGCGCCGGCCTCGTCGAGGTCGACCGCCGTGGCAATGGCGCGCAGGGCGATGAGCTCTTCATCGGCGCCATCGACCCGCAGCCTGAGGCTGCGCAACTCCGCCGCCGTGGCATAGAGCGCCTGCTGGCGTCGCGTGAACTGCGCCACCAGGCTGGTGCCCCGGCCATTGATGGAGACCTCCAGCAAGAGGATCTCGTCCCCCGGCTCGGCTGCCCGTGCCAGCGCCACCATGGCCATGAGCAAGACCAGAGTGAGGCAGAGCAAACAGCGTGCCGCGCGAATCAAGGCACCACGGTGAGTTCGGCCTCAATCGGCCCGCCATCGCTGCTGGCAGTCAGCTTGACTCGGCTGCCCACGGCAAGCGGGGTGTCGTTTTCGATCAGGTATTGCCGGGTGATGCCGGCCAGGGTATAGGGATTGCCGCCGGCCGGGGCACTCAGCTTCTTGCCATTGGGCAGCGTCAGCGCCAGGTCCAGCAGGCGCGCGCGCCGGTTGCCGCTGTTCTCGACCTGCAAGCGCAAGGGCTTGCCGGCGCGCAGCTGGTATTGCAACTGGGCCTTGGGCGGCGTCACCGGTGCGATGAACACCGGCATGGAAATGCGGAACTTGAAATTGATGGTGGCACCCTCGGTCGCCGAGGGGATTTCATCGATCAGCAGACGATAGGCGATCTCGCTGGGCGCGGCAGGCTGTTTGGCCACCACCCGGATCACCTGTGAAGCACCCGGCGCCAGGTTGAACACCGGTGGACTGATGATCAGGTTTTGCGTGGGCTGCAGCTCATCCTTGCTGTCGGCCTGCTGCCAGTCGTAGGCGCGCAGTTGCAGCGAAACGTTGTGACTGTCGTTGTTGACGATCTTGATCACGCCAGCCGTACGCGAGGACGAGAGCTCCAGCACCACCGGGGCAATTTCGAAATTGGAGGCCTGGGCCATCGGCCATCCCCCCGCCAGTGTCAGGCAGGCCAGCGCAGTCGTACGCACCAGCCGCCCCCCTATGGATGCTGAACTCGTCACGCCAGGACATCTCCACTCTGGTTGTCAGATCGTTGTCAGTTTTTTGCTAGATTAAAACGAAACAGGACAACAAGTGTGAAGAAAGTTGCAAGTGAGCCACACAATGTGATCAATAATCAAGAAAATATTTGCTCAACAGTAACCGTCAGGCGCCGGCGCAGAGCACTTGCCCAAGAAAAATGGCGCACTCTCCGGCAAGAGAGTGCGCCAAGGCATGTCGGTGCCGGGCGCTGCGCGCCCGCCCTCAGGGTCAGTAGGACAGAGTAATGGCCACGACGTCACTGTAGCTGCCGGCACGAGCGGTTTGCCCGCCCGGGATGTAGCCATAGACCGGGATGTTCTGGGTGCTGCCATTGCCCACGCCAGCCACGGTATCGCTGCCGTTGCTGTTGCCCCAGGAACGGGTGCGTGCGGCGTCCTGGTACAGCCCATAGTTGAGCGTATTGACGCCATCGGTCGTGCTCAGCTTGCGCGTGGCCACATTGGCACCGCTGCCGGTCCCGGCATCCAGGCTGACGGTATAGCTGGTGCCGTTGGAGCAGGCCACGCCGATCTGCGCGTTCTGCTGCAGCGCGCTGGCCGCATAGGTGCCGAAGGGGAGGGCGGCGCTCTGCACCACGCATTGCGAGGGCACGACGGCCGAAATGTCGAGGTTGCCAGTGGAAGAGACAGCCAGCGCATCCAGGTTGGCGCAGCACAGCAGGCCGGCCGCCAGTAACAGGGAATGGGAATTTTTCATCAGAAGACGCGCCGTCAAAGCTCAGGAAGAGACCCTGAAAAAACAGGTAAACATCGGAATCTATTATAGAATTAATTCGAATAAACAATCGGAAAATGCCGGATGCCGATGCAGGATGCGCTTCTCCTGCTGCATCCCCGCAACAGCGTTTTCCATGAATTCGAAGAATTTGGTTCCATTTGCTGACAGAAAGAAAACAGTTGATATCGGATTGCCATCACGCCGATATCGGGACAGGCAGCAAGGAGAGACTTCGGCAGCCCCATTCAAGCCCTGGCGCAGACAGGGGGGCGGGCAGCCGGGGGGGGAATGCCGAGGTCGCATCAGGCGGCCTTGGCATGCGCGGTTCCCGTCAATGCAGATGTGTGAAAAGCCGTGCAGCCTTGCTTCATGCACGCCGCTTTCGGGCCGGTGGTCGGGTAACCGGCTGTCAAGCCGGAAGCGTGACTGGCAGACCAATGAAACGTGAACCATGCCGATAACTAGACAAAGCGGACTGGCGCGCGCCAGCACCGGCATTTTCTTCCTGCTGGCCCTGTTGCTGTCGCTGGGGGTAGCTGCATTTTCCTACCACAGCGTGCGCGATTTCGAGCAGCACGCCGTCTGGCTGCAGCATAGCCACCAGGTGATCAACAAGCTGGAACAAACCAATTCCACCGTACGCGACGTGGTCAGCAATTCGCGCGGATTCGCGCTGTCGGGCCGGGAAGAATATCGCGACGGCTTCGATACCGGCCAACGCCAGATCACCGTATTGCTGCAGGAGTTGCGTGAGCTGCTGAGTGACAACCCGCAGCAGACGCGCCTGCTGCGGCAGACCGAAGAGCTGGTGCAGCAGCGTCTGCAGTTGTCGCGCCAGTTGATGGCATTGAGCCCCGAGCAGGGGCGCATCCGCGTGCTTGAGGGCAAGGCGCTGAGCGATCATATCCGCCAGGGCTTCGAGCAGATGAAGGGCAACGAGAACGCGCTGCTGGCCACGCGCGCGCGTGACACCGCGATGAGCGCGAATCTGACCATCTTCATGGTCATCAGCGGCAGCCTGCTGAGCATGGCGCTGCTGCTGCTGGTCTATCGCAAGCTGCGCAAGGAAATGACGCGGCGGGTGGAAGCCCAGCAGCGCGCCCAGGCCTATTCGGACGAGATCGAGGACCTCTACAACAATGCGCCCTGCGGCTATCACTCGGTGGACGAGAGCGACAAGGTCATCATCAAGATCAACGATACCGAACTCAAATGGCTGGGCTATACGCGCGAACAGGTGGTCGGCCGCATGACCCAGGCCGACCTGCTGACCCCGGCCAGCGCCCGGCGTTATGCCCAGGAGCTGCATCCGCAGTTCCTGCTCAAGCGCGAGATCAGCGGCATCGACCTCAATTTCCGGCGTGCCGATGGCAGTGAATTCACTGCATTGGTGAACGCCACGGCCATCCCCAGTCGCGACAACAGCAAGCTCATCAGCCGCACCGTCATCTATGACATCTCCGAGCGCAAGCGCGCCGAGGAAGAGATCGAGGCCCTCAATGCCGACCTGGAACGCCAGGCCCAGCATCTGCACAACGTGAACAAGGAACTGGAGAGCTTTTCCTATTCGGTCTCGCACGACTTGCGCGCGCCCCTGCGCGCCATCTCCGGTTATGCCATGATCCTGGAAGAGGATTACGCCCATGCCATCGACGAGAAGGGCCGCGAGCAATTGCAGGTGATCCGGCGCAACGTGCGCAAGATGGATGCGCTGATCAATGACCTGCTCAAGCTGGCCAAGTCCACCACCGGTGAACTGACCTTGCAGCGCTTCTCGATGGAGGAACTGGTGGGCCAGGTGGTGGCCGGTCTGCAGCAGGAAAACCCCGGCGTGATCTTCGAGGTGGCGCATCTGGAAGGCGCCGTGGCCAATCGCGGCCTGATTGCCCAGGTATGGGAAAACCTGCTTGCCAACGCCGTGAAGTTCAGCAGCCGCAGCGAACAGCCGCGCGTGCGCGTGACCATGCAGGCCGATGCCGAAGAATACGTCTACGGTGTGCACGACAACGGCGTCGGCTTTGACATGCGCTATGCCCACAAGCTCTTTGGCACCTTCCAGCGCCTGCACCGCCAGGAGGAATATGCCGGCACCGGCATCGGCCTGGCGCTGGTGCAGCGCATCGTGGTGCGCCACACCGGTCGGGTATGGGCCGAGAGCAAGCCCAGGGAAGGTGCCAGCTTCTACTTTGCGCTGCCGCGCAAGGGGGTGGTCCCCAGCCTGGGCGAGTCGCGTCGCTCTTCCGACGAAAATTGAGGAGGTCAACTCCGTGAGCCAGATTGAGAGACAGGTCCCATGAGCATTCCCCTGCGCGTACTGTTCGTCGAAGACATGGAAGAAGACGCCGTGCTGATGGTGCGCGAGTTGAAGCGCGGCGGCTTCGATCCGGCCTGGGAACGGGTCGACGACGAACAGGCCCTGTTGGCGGCGCTGCAGGCACAGCGCTGGGACATCGTCATCTCGGATTATTCCATGCCCATGTTCTCGGGCGTGGAAGCCTTGAAGCTGGTCAAGGCCCACAACGACCAGACGCCCTTCATCATCGTCTCCGGCGTGATCGGCGAACAGACGGCGGTGGAAGTGATGAAAGCCGGCGCCCAGGACTACTTCTTGAAAAGCGCCATCGCCCGCCTGCCCCATGCGGTCGACCGCGAGCTGCGCGACGCCCAGGCGCGGCGCAAGCAGCGCGCCAGCGCCCAGGCCCTGCGCGAGATGCAGGCGCGCTTCAATGCCTTCATGAACGCGGCCCCCATGCCGACCTGGATCAAGGATGCGCAGCTGCGCTACAGCTACGTCAACCCGGCGCAATCGGCCTTCTACGGCATGACCCCGCATGACATGGATGGCATGACCGACGCCGAGCTGATGACCACGGGCGGTGCCGAAGCCTCGCGCGAATACGACCGCAAGGTGCTCGAAGAAAAGTGCGAGCTGCACACCCAGGAAACCGTGTTCGACCATAACCACAACGCCCGCATCCTCGATGTGGTGCGCTTCCCGATCAGCGGCGAAGGCAAGGGTGACATGGTGGCCGGTCTGGCCATCGACGTTACCGAGCGCGAGCAGTCGCGCCGCGAGCTGGAGCTGGCGATCCAGCGCCAGCAACTGCTGTCCTCGCGCGTGATCGAGGTGCAGGAGCGCGAACGCCAGCACCTGGCGCGCGGCCTGCATGATGACGTCGGCCAGTCGCTCACCGCCCTGAAGATCAACCTGGAAACCATCAAGAAGACCGGTTCTCTGGAAGGCCCCTCGCTGCAGAACGGCATCGACATCGTCACCGCCGTGCTGGCCCAGGTGCGCAGCCTGTCGCTGGACCTGCGCCCGCCGCAGCTGGACAACCTGGGACTGATCGCGGCCCTGCGCTCCTACGTGGAGCAGAAGTCCAAGCTGGCCAACGTGCATGGCTGGTTCGAGAGCAGCGGCCATGACGGAGAATTGCACCACGACATCGAGAACACCGCCTTTCGCATCGTGCAGGAAGCGGTCACCAACATCCTGCGCCATGCGAAGTGCCAGAACATCTGGGTCAAGATCGACCGCCAGCACGACCAGGTCTACCTCAGCATCCGCGATGACGGCAAAGGTTTCGACATCGAGCGTGCGCGCAGCAACGCCATTTCCGGCACCAGTTTCGGCCTGCTCAACATGGAAGAGCGGGCGGTGCTGGTAGGCGGCTCCATGGATATCACTTCGGCGCCCGGCGCAGGGACGGAAATCGTCATGCACCTGCCGGTCGCCCCCATCGTCAGGAGGATGTAAATGCTTACTCGAATCATGCTGGCCGACGACCACGCCCTGGTGCGCAGCGGCATCAAGGCCCTGCTCACCGCCATGCCGGGCGTGGAGGTGGTGGGTGAGGCCTCCGATGGCGCCGAGGTCATCGAGATGATCCCGCAATTGAAACCCGACCTGGTGCTGCTGGACATCGCCATGAAAGGCATGAACGGCCTGGAAGCGCTGCGCCGCCTGCGGGGCGAGTACCCGACCATCCGCTTCCTGATGCTGTCCATGTATGGCAGCGAGGAATACGTGATGCAGGCCTTGAATGCCGGGGCCAACGGCTATCTCTTCAAGGATTCGGCCGCCACCGAGCTGGAAAAAGCCCTGTATGAAGTAAAACACGGTCGCCAGTATCTGGATTCGCACATCTCGCGCGAGGCGCTGGACAACTATATGAAGCGTGTTGCACAAAACGGTACGCCCGTCGAAGTGCTGACCCCGCGCCAGCGCGAAATCCTGCAATTGATCGCCGAAGGCAACAATACCAAGGAGATCGCCTACCAGTTGAACGTCAGCGCCAAGACCATCGAGACCCACCGGGCGCAGCTAATGGAGCGCCTGGACATCCGCGACGTGCCCGGCCTGGTGCGCTATGCCATCCGCACCGGCATTGCCACTCCGGACAAGTGACAAAAGCCTTGGGTGAAGAGATATTCACATTCAGGAAAAATCTGAGTTTTTTTGAAAATGCCTGTGCAATAATCCCCTGACAGTACGGGAATCGGCGTCGGTACTGGTGTGAAGCAGAGCGCCGATGCTGGAACGAAGCCGCAGGGCAGCTGCCGCAGTCACCTTGACTGGCGGGCGTTGCCTCCGGGGATGGGCGGGGCAGGCGGCAACGCGATGCAGGATGACTGTGATGTGGTCATCCAGACAAGAACGGTTCCAGCGTGACATTTATTGAAGAAAGCGATCCATCCATGGATATCGAGCAATATGACATCATCCTCGTCGACGACAGCCCGGAAGTGGCGGAGTTGACACGCCTGGCGCTGGGTAGCCGCAAGCTGGCCGACAAGCTGACCTGGTTTGCCGATGCGGAGCTGGCCGAGGAATTCTTCTTCCAGGGGGAATACGCCAATCGCCGCGACCTGCATCCCTACCTGATCCTGCTGGACCTGAACCTGCCGCTGATGAGCGGGCACGATTTCCTGAAGATCATCAAGTCCAATGCCGCCACCTCGCACATTCCGGTGGTGATGTTTTCTTCTTCGGACGACCAGCGCGACATCAACCAGAGCTATGAACTGGGCGCCAATGGTTACGTTGTCAAATCCACGGACCCCAAGGAGTTCATGGGGACGGTGGCAGATACCGGCATTTACTGGCGCAACCGCAATCGTCCGGCGCGCGGGGATGAGGCGACCACGCCCTGAGCGGCGCGATACGCCCACGAAAAAGCGCGGCCAGGCCGCGCTTTTTTCATGTCTTCATGCGCCGTGCCCGGGGATGCGTTTCACCCCGGAAATTGCCGCAGACCTTCCAGGTCATTGATGGTGATGCTGCCATAGTCGACCTTCAGCAGGCCGGCCTTTTCCAGCACTTGCAGAGCCTGGTTGGCGCGCTGGCGCGAGGTGCCGGAGAGGTTGCCGACTTCCTCCTGCGAGATTTGCAGATTCAGGCCGATGCCCGGATTCAGATAGGGATTGAACAGCGCCGCCAGGCAGCGTGCCACGCGGGCATCCGGCTCCAGCATGCGGTCGTATTCCACCAGCGAAATGAACAGCGCCAGACGCTCGTTCAATTGCGTGACCAGGAAGCGGTTGAAGGGGATGCTGTTGTCCAGCAGCCAGATGTAGGTGGCCTTGGGCATGTACAGCAGTTCGCTCTCGCGCAGAGCCACCACGTCATACCTGCGCGGTTCGTCCTTGAGCAGCGAACCCTCGCCCAGCCAGCCGCCGTTGGCCATGCCCGCAAAAGAGACGGTCTTGCCCTCGGGCGAGACACTGCTCATCTTCAGCAAGCCTTCATGTACGCCGATCCAGTGCGCCACCGGATCGCCCTTGCGGCAGACGTAACCGCCGGCCGGGATCTTGCGGCTGACTACCTCCGCCTCGACCCGGGCCAGCTGTTCTTCGGTCAGCGCCTGCGCCCAGATGCTCTTGGACAGCATGCGTCGAATTGATGTCTCCATGATGATGCGTCGCAATATCGAAAGTTTTGTCAATTGTCGGTGAGATGACATCCACTGGCAACCACTCAAACTACTATCATCGCAAAAAAGGCCCTGACCAAAAGGTCTGGCCAAACAAAGAGACAGGACGGCTGGCATGCCAGACATCATGACTGCGGCAGTAAGAGCAGCGTAAGCCTGGCAGCACAGACTGATCCGACACCGGATTCGTATCCTCATGCAATCCCATGAAGGAAACGGATCTTTCGAACCTGCACAAGAAGGTGGGAAATGGTGGAGACGAGACAAGACAAGCAAGCCGCGACCTTTCCGCGGCTGTTGCAGGCACATGCCCAACGACGCCCCGAACGGGCGGCCTTCCGCGAGAAGGATCTGGGCATCTGGCAGACCACGACCTGGCGCCAGGTGGCCGAGGAGGTGCGCAGCTTTGCCTGTGGCCTGGCCGCATTGGGTTTCAAGCGCGGCATGAGCCTGGCCATCATCGGCAACAACTGCCCGCGCCTGTACTGGGCCATGAGCGCGGCCCAGGCGCTGGGTGGCATGCCGGTGCCGCTGTATCAGGATGCGCCTGCGGCTGACATGGCCTACGTGCTGGCCGATGCCAACGTCGACTTCGTCATGGCCGAAGATCAGGAGCAGGTCGACAAGGTCTTCGAGATCAAGGAAAACCTGCCCCGCATTGCCCACGTCATCTATGACGACGAGCGCGGCATGCGCAACTACCACCAGCCCGAGCTGCTGTCCTTTGCCCGCGTGCAGGAACTGGGTCGTGCCTACGAACATGCGCATCCGGGATTCTTCGAGCAGGAGGTGGCGGCGGGCTCGCCCGATGACGTGGCCATCATCCTCTACACCTCCGGCACCACCGGCAAGCCCAAGGGCGTGTGCCACTCGCATCGGGCCATGATCACCACCGCCACCACGCTGGTGGAATTCGATCATCTCGACGAGAACGACGACATCCTCTGCTATCTGCCGCTGGCCTGGGTCGGAGACTTCCTGTATTCCTTCGCGCAGCAGCACGTGGCCGGCTTCTGCCTGAATTGCCCGGAGTCGCCCAACACGGTCATGAGCGACCTGCGCGAGATCGGCCCGACGTATTACTTTGCTCCGCCGCGCGTCTACGAAAACATCCTCACGCAAGTGATGATCCGCATCGAGGATGCCGGCTGGATCAAACGCAAGATGTTCCATGGCTTCATGAAGGTGGCGCGCCGGGTCGGCATGCGCATCCTTGATGGCAAGCCTGGCGTGTCGCTGGCAGACCGCCTGCAATACGCCATCGGCAACCTGCTGGTCTACGGGCCGCTCAAGAACGTGCTGGGCATGTCGCGCCTGCGCGTGGCCTATACCGGCGGCGAGGCCATCGGTCCGGACCTGTTCGACTTCTATCGCTCGCTGGGCATCAACCTCAAACAACTCTACGGCATGACCGAGACCTGCGTGACGGTCTGCATGCAGCCCTCCGGTGACGTCAAGCTCGATAGCGTGGGTCGTCCCATGAAGGGCGTGGAAGTGCGCATCGATGCCAATGGCGAAGTGCTGGTGCGCTCGCCGGGCCTGATGAAGGAATATTTCAAGCGGCCCGATGCCACCGCCGAAGCCATCGACCAGGACGGCTACTTCCATACGGGAGATGCAGGTTTCTTCGACAGCGACGGCCACCTCAAGATCATCGACCGCGCCAAGGATGTCGGCAAGATGGCCAGCGGCAGCATGTTCGCGCCCAAGTACATCGAGAACAAGCTGAAGTTCTTCCCCTTCATCAAGGAAGCGGTGGCCTTCGGCAGCGGTCGCCAGCAGTGCATGGCCTTCATCAACATCGACATGGATGCCGTGGGCAACTGGGCCGAGCGTCGCAACCTGCCCTACAGCGGCTACACCGACCTGGCCGCCAACCCGGCGGTCTACGAGCTGGTGCGCGAGTGCGTGGAAAAGGTCAATGCCGACCTGGTGGCGGACCCCTTGCTGGCCGATTCGCAGATCCATCGCTTCCTGATCCTGCACAAGGAACTGGATCCCGACGACGAGGAGCTCACCCGTACCCGCAAGGTCCGGCGCGGCTTCATCGCCGACAAGTACGCAGTGCTCATCGAGGCGCTCTACGCAGGCCATGCGTCGCAGTACATTGAGACCCAGGTCAAGTTCGAGGATGGTCGCCAGGGCATGATCTCGGCCGACCTCAGAATCGCCGACGCCAGGACCTACCAGACGCTGCAAAGCGCCGCCTGAGCCGCCCGCAGTCCCGTCCCGGAGGCGTCATCGCATCCGGCTTGCAGCGTAGCCCGACCAGACCACCGCTGAATGAACACCACCATGAAACGACACCTGAGTTCCGAAATCCTGCCTGCGGGCCTGCCGCCGGTGGCCAGCCCCGATGACCAAGCCCCGGAGGTGGCCGCCAATGGCCGCCGCATCGGCGAGGTGATCCTCGATCTGCAGAACATCTCGCTGTCCTTCGGTGGCGTCAAGGCGCTCACCGATATTTCCTTCAACGTGCGTGAGCATGAGATCCGCGCCATCATCGGTCCCAATGGCGCCGGCAAGAGTTCGATGATCAATGTCATCAACGGCGTCTACCATCCGCAGAAAGGCAGCATCCTCTATCGCGGCCAGCCCCGCCTGGGCATGCACCCCAGCAGCATCGCGCGCCAGGGCATCGCCCGCACCTTCCAGAACATTGCGCTCTTCAAGGGCATGACGGTACTGGACAACATCATGACCGGCCGCAACACCAAGATGCGTTCCGGCCTGCTCTCCAACGCCCTGTGGTGGGGGGCGGCCCGCAACGAGGAAATCGAACATCGGCGCAAAGTCGAAGAAGTGATCGATTTCCTCGAAATTCAACACATCCGCAAGACGCCCGTGGGGCGCCTGCCTTACGGCCTGCAAAAGCGTGTGGAACTGGCGCGCGCACTGGCGGCCGAGCCGCACATGCTGCTGCTGGACGAACCCATGGCCGGCATGAACGTGGAAGAAAAACAGGACATGTGCCGCTTCATCCTCGATGTCAATGACCAGTTCGGTACCACCATCGTGCTCATCGAACACGACATGGGCGTGGTCATGGATATCTCGGATCGTGTGGTGGTACTGGATTACGGCAAGAAGATCGGTGATGGCACGCCCGATGAAGTGATGTGCAATGAAGACGTGATCAAGGCATACCTCGGGACTTCGCACTGAGCGCTGCAAGCCCTGGATTATCTTCATCTTGAAGCGATATAAACAATATAAACAATAAATACAAAAAGACGGCAGGCAAGGAGACGACATGCAATTCTTCCTCGAAGTCACCCTGAGCGGATTGCTCTCTGGGCTGATGTATTCTCTGGTGGCGCTGGGCTTCGTGCTGATCTACAAGGCATCCGGCGTATTCAATTTTGCCCAGGGCGCGATGGTGTATTTCGCCGCGCTGGCGGTGGTGGGGCTGATGGAGAAGGGCATGCCGATGTGGGCCGCCATCATCGGCGCCTTCGCGGTCATGATCCTGGTGGGCTTGGCGACTGAACGCTTCGTGCTGCGCAAGCTGGTGAACCAGCCGCCGATCACCTTGTTCATGGCCACCATCGGTCTGACTTTTTTCCTGGAGGGCCTGGGCCCCTTGCTCTTCGGCAGCGAGGTGCGGCCCATCGATCTGGGCATCGTCGATGAACCGATCCAGTCGGTGATGGACAGCATGGGGATCGGCATTTCCAAATTTGACCTCTTCGCCTCCGGCATGGTGGTGGCCTTGGTGGCGGCGCTGGCGCTGTTCTTCCAGAAGACCAAGGTCGGTCGCGCTCTGCGTGCGGTGGCCGACGATCACCAGGCGGCGCTGTCTCTGGGCATCCCGCTGCAGCACATCTGGGCCGTGGTGTGGGGCGTGGCCGGGTTCGTGGCCCTGATTGCAGGTCTGCTGTGGGGTTCGCGCAATGGCGTGCAGTTCGCCCTGACCATGACGGCCTTGAAGGCGCTGCCGGTGCTGATCCTGGGGGGCTTCACGTCGATCCCGGGTGCCATTGTCGGCGGCCTCATCATCGGCGCCTCCGAGAAGCTGGCCGAGATCTACATCCCGCCGGTCATGCAGGACGCCTTCGGCGGCAACTTCGGTGGTATCGAAGGCTGGTTCCCGTATGTGTTTGCGCTGCTGTTCCTGCTGGTGCGCCCGGAAGGATTGTTCGGCGAGCGGCATATCGACCGTGTATGACAAAACGCTGATTCCAATGTTGGCGATATGTCGCCACAGGTGCCATGCAGGAACAAGGAGAACATGATGCTGTACCGTGAAGCCGGACAATTCAAGACAAGCTACATCGCCGACAGTCAGATCTTCCCGATCCGCCAGGATCGCATCCTCTTTACGCTCTTCATGGTGTTCGCCTTCGTGGGCGTGCCGCTGTTGGGCAATGAATACTGGTTCTCGGCCATCCTGGTGCCGTTCCTGGTGTTTGCGCTGGCCGCACTCGGTCTGAACGTGCTGACCGGTTACGCCGGTCAGCTCTCGTTGGGGTCGGCGGCCTTCATGGCGGTGGGGGCGTACGCGGCCTACAATTTTCAACTGCGGGTGGAAGGCATTCCCATCGTCGCCACGCTGCTGCTCTCGGGTGGCTGTGCCGCGCTGGTGGGTGTGCTGTTCGGGCTGCCGTCGCTGCGCATCAAGGGTTTCTATCTGGCCGTGGCCACGCTGGCGGCGCAGTTCTTCGTGGTGTGGGCGCTGACCAAGTTTCCCTGGTTCTCCAACAATTCCTCTTCCGGCGTGATCAGCACCCCCAAGATCGATTTCTTCGGCATCGCCATCGACAGCCCGGTACGCAAGTATCTCTTCGTGCTGGGCGTGGTGAGCGTACTGGCGCTGGTGGCCAAGAACCTGGTGCGCTCCTCCACCGGGCGCGCCTGGATGGCAGTGCGCGACATGGACGTGGCCGCCGAAGTGATCGGCATCCCCTTGATGCGCACCAAGCTGACCGCCTTCGCAGTGAGCTCCTTCTACTGCGGCGTGGCCGGTGCCCTGTATGCGTTCTGCTACCTGGGCTCGGTGGAACCGGACGGCTTCTCGCTGGACCTGTCCTTCCGCATCCTCTTCATGATCATCATCGGCGGCGTGGGCAGCATCCTCGGTTCCTTCCTGGGGTCGGCCTTCATCCTTCTGCTGCCGATCTTCCTGGACAACGCGCTGCCGCCGCTGGCAGCCCTGTTGCACCTGCCCTTCACCAATGCCACCGTGTCGCACATCCAGATGATGATGTTCGGTGCCCTGATCATCTTCTTCCTGATCGTCGAGCCGCACGGGCTGGCACGACTGTGGCAGATCGCCAAGGAAAAACTGCGCCTGTGGCCGTTCCCGCACTAGGCGCACAAGCAGCAACGAGGTAGGTGGAGGCCGGGATGCCGGCGTCCGATAAAAGTCGGCAACGACAACATAAAGGAGACGAGACCATGAAGAGCATCAAGCATCTGCGGCAACTGGTGGTAGCCACCGCCTGCGCCGCCAGCCTGCTGTCGGCAGCAGTGCCGGCGCTGGCACAGAGCAGTGACCAGTTCATCGCCATCCCCAGCTACCGGGTCGGCCCGTATGGTACCAACGGCCAGTCGTATTACGGCGGCTATGTCGATTACCTCAACTACGTCAACCTCAAGGAAGGCGGCATCAACGGTGTCAAGCTGTCCTGGGAAGAGTGCGAGACCGAGTACAACAACGCCAAGGGCGTGGAGTGCTACGAGCGCATGAAGAACAAGAATACCGTCACCCACGGCACCGCCATCAACCCCATGGCCACCGGCATTTCCTACGCGCTCATCGACAAGACCGCCGAGGACAAGGTGCCGCTGGTGATGATCGGCTATGGCCGTACCGATGCGGTGGATGGTTCGGTGTTCCCCTATGCTTTCCCGCTGGTGACGACCTACCAGATGCAGGTCTCGGCCATCGTCAAGTATCTGACCGGCAAGAACAATGGTTCGCTGGCGGGCAAGAAGATCGTGTTCCTGTATCACGATTCGGCCTATGGCAAGGAACCCATCGTGGCCTTGCAGGCGGAGGCTTCCATCGGCAAGTTCAAGCTGGTGGAGATCCCGGTGGCCCACCCCGGCAATGAACAGGGCGCGCAATGGCTGCGCATCCGCCAGGAAAACCCGGACTACGTGATCTTCTGGGGCTGGGGCGTGATGAACCAGACGGCGCTGAAGGCGGCGCAGAAGGTCGGCTATCCGCGTGACAAGATCATCGGTTCCTGGTGGGCCGGCTCGGAAGAAGACACCATCCCCGCCGGCGAGGCCGCCAAGGGTTACCTGTCGGCCACCTGGAACGTGGCCGGCAAGGATGTGCCGGTCATCGCCGATATCGACAAGGTGGTCTATGGCGCGGGCCGCGGCAACATGCAGGACAAGAACAAGCTCGGTTCCATCCTCTACAACCGTGGCGTCTCGGCCGCCATTGCCACCGTGGAAGCGGTGCGCACGGCCCAGGACAAATATGGCAAGGGAAAGGTCATGAGTGGCGAGCAGGTGCGCTGGGGCTTTGAAAACCTCAACATCACCGATGCCCGCCTGAAGGCTCTGGGCGCCACCGGCCTGCTGCCGGAGATCAAGACCTCCTGCGAGAACCATGAGGGATCGGGCAAGATCAAGATCCAGCAATGGGATGGCAGCAAGTGGGTGCTGGTGTCGGACTGGATCGAGGGCAACAAGAACCTGATCCACCCCTTGTTCAAGGCATCGGCTGCGAAATACGCAAAAGAAAAAGGCATCACTCCTGCCTGCATGAAGTAGGCGCTTGCGCCGGCGGTTTTGCACGTCTCCCACGGCCGCCGGTGCTTTTTTGGGAATGCGAACGACCATGAATGCCACACCGATCCAGACCAGTGCCGCTCCCTCTGCCGCCCCGGCAGCGGTAGCCAAGGCGCTGGCCATCAACAACATCGAAGTGATCTATGACCACGTGATCCTGGTCTTGAAGGGCGTCTCGCTGGACGTGCCCGAAGGCAAGATCGTGGCACTGCTGGGCGCCAATGGCGCAGGCAAGAGCACGACCCTGAAGGCCATTTCCAACCTGCTGCACGCCGAACGCGGCGACGTCACCAAGGGCAGCATCGAGTTTCGCGGCGAGCGGGTGGACCGCATGACGCCCAATGACCTGGTCAGGCGCGGCGTGATCCAGGTGATGGAAGGACGGCATTGCTTCGGCCACCTGACGGTGGAAGAAAACCTGCTGACCGGTGCCTACACGCGCGGCATCAGCCACTCCGAAGTGAAGCACGAACTGGAAAAGATTTACGACTATTTCCCGCGCCTGAAGGTGCGCCGCAAATCGCAGTCCGGCTATACCTCGGGCGGCGAACAGCAGATGACCGCGATCGGGCGCGCCATGATGGCCAAGCCTTCGATGATCCTGCTGGACGAACCCTCGATGGGCCTGGCGCCGCAGATCGTCGAGGAGATCTTCGAGATCGTCAAGGACCTGAACAGCAAGGAGAAAGTCTCCTTCCTGCTGGCCGAGCAGAACACCATGGTGGCGCTGCGCTATGCCGACTTCGGCTACATCCTCGAAAACGGCCGCGTGGTCATGGAAGGCGCGGCCAGCGAGCTGGCCGATAACGAGGACGTCAAGGAGTTCTATCTCGGCGTCTCCGGAGGCGGTCGCAAGAATTTCCGCGACATGAAGTTCTATCGGCGCCGCAAGCGCTGGTTGGCCTGAGGGAGGGCATCATGTCCGATCCCAGGCAGGGTGTGGCCGAGCTGGACGCGCTGGAACGGCGTGATCCGCAACAGCGTGAAGAACAGTTGATGCGTGCGTTGCCGCAGCTGGTGGCACGGGCGCAGGGCGCGCCGGGCTGGGCGCGCATCCTTGCGGGGGTGGATGCGGCGGCCATCGGCTCGCGCGCGGCCCTGGCGCAATTGCCGGTGACCCGCAAATCCGATCTGAAGCAATTGCAGACGCGTGAGAGTCCCTTCGGCGGCTTGAATACCACGCCCGCGCGGCAACTGCGGCGGCTCTTCGTCTCGCCCGGTCCGATCTTCGATCCGGAAGGCCAGGGCGCCGACTGGTGGCGCTTTGCCAGCCCGATGAAGGCGCTGGGCTTGCAGGCCGGGCATATTCTGCAAAATTGCTTTGCCTATCACTTCACGCCAGCTGCCTTCATGGTCGAGGGCGCGGCGGCCAGGCTGGGCTGTGCGGTGATTCCGGCCGGTATTGGACAGACCGAATTGCAGGTCAATGCGATGGCGGCCTTGAAGCCCGATGCCTATGTGGGCACGCCCTCGTTCCTCAAGATCATCATCGAGAAGGCACAGGAGATGGGCGCGGATATCTCCAGCGTGCGGCGCGCGCTGGTCAGCGCCGAAGCGCTGCCGCCGTCGCTGCGCAGCTGGTTCCATGAACACGGCGTGCCGCAGGTGCTGCAGCTGTATGCCTCGGCCGACATCGGCAACATCGCCTACGAAACCATGAGTGAGGGCAGGGTGCATCCCGGCATGGTGCTGGATGAATCGCTGATCCTGGAAATCGTGCGGCCCGGCACGGGCGACCCCGTGGCTGAGGGCGAGGTTGGCGAGGTGGTGGTGACTTCCTTCAATCCCGACTATCCGCTCATCCGCTTCGGTACCGGCGATCTCTCGGCGGTCGTGCCGGGGGCGTCTCCGTGCGGGCGTACCAATACCCGCATCAAGGGCTGGATGGGACGGGCCGACCAGACGACCAAGGTGCGTGGCATGTTCGTGCATCCTTCGCAGGTGGCCGACGTCTTGCGCCGCCATGGTGATGTCTTGCGGGCGCGGCTGGTGGTCTCGGGCGAGATGGCCAATGACGTCATGACCCTGCATTGCGAAGTGGGTGACCCGGAAGATCCGGCCATCGACGTCTCTGCACTGGCCGGCAGCCTGCGCGAGGTGACCAAGCTCAGAGGCGAAGTGCTGCTGGTGGCGCCGGGCAGTCTGCCCAATGACGGCAAGGTCATTGAAGATGCGCGGAAATACGAATAAGTGAAGTAACTTGCAGAGGATCGAAGGTACAGGGCGATTTGCGCTTGTGCAGGTGAAGCTTCGCGCATAAAATCGGCAACGGAACATTGGTTCCAACGTCGCTCGGACGGTTCCGGGCGCTGACGTGAAAGACCTCCATGACGCAATCCGCCGATTCGCGCGATCCCTCGCGCACGCCTGCTGTTTCCTCTTCCCCTGCCACTTCCCCGGACGCCTTCCCGGTCAGCTTCCCGCGCATTGACCGGCTGCCGCCCTACGTCTTCAACATCACCGCCGAACTGAAGATGGCTGCCCGCCGTCGTGGCGAGGACATCATCGACATGTCCATGGGCAACCCCGATGGCGCCACGCCGCCGCACATCGTGGAGAAGTTGGTGGAAGTCGCGCAGCGGCCCGATACCCACGGCTATTCTTCCTCCAAGGGCATCCCGCGTCTGCGGCGGGCGATTGCGCACTGGTATCGCAGCCGCTATGAGGTCGATTTCGATCCCGACAGCGAAGCCATCGTCACCATCGGATCCAAGGAAGGCCTGGCGCACCTGATGCTGGCCACCCTCGACAAGGGGGATACCGTGCTGGTGCCCAATCCCAGCTACCCCATCCACATCTATGGCGCGGTCATTGCCGGCGCCAACATCCGCTCGGTGCGCATGAGCCCGGGCGTGGATTTCTTCGACGAGCTGGAACGTGCGGTGCGCGAGAGCTATCCCAAGCCCAAGATGATGATCCTGGGCTTTCCCTCCAATCCGACCGCGCAATGCGTGGAACTGGAATTCTTCGAGCGCGTGGTCAGGCTGGCGCGCGAACACCACATCCTGGTGGTGCATGACCTGGCCTATGCCGACATCACCTTCGATGGCTGGAAAGCCCCGTCCATCATGCAGGTGCCGGGCGCGCGGGAGGTTGCAGTGGAATTCTTCACGCTCTCCAAGAGCTACAACATGGCCGGCTGGCGCATCGGCTTCATGGTCGGCAATGCCCGGCTGGTGGCTGCGCTGGCGCGCATCAAGAGCTATCACGACTATGGCAGCTTCACCCCGGTGCAGGTGGCGGCCATCGCGGCGCTGGAAGGCGACCAGTCCTGCGTGGAGGAGATCCGCGCCAATTACGAAAAGCG
The DNA here is from genome assembly GCF_022627875.1 of Herbaspirillum sp. C7C8. Taxonomy (NCBI): domain Bacteria; kingdom Pseudomonadati; phylum Pseudomonadota; class Betaproteobacteria; order Burkholderiales; family Oxalobacteraceae; genus Herbaspirillum; species Herbaspirillum sp. C7C8. Next base: position 62,216 of record NZ_JABXGG010000010.1, on the reverse strand, counting down.
CCGCAATGTCCTGGTCAAGGGCCTGCACGAGGCCGGCTGGATGGTCGATATTCCCAAGGCCTCGATGTACATCTGGGCGCGCATCCCCGAACCGTATCGCCAGTTCGGTTCGCTGGAGTTTTCACGCATCCTGCTGGAACAGGCCAAGGTCTGCGTCTCGCCCGGCATCGGTTTCGGTGAGTACGGCGACGAGTATGTGCGCTTCGCCCTGATCGAGAATGAATCGCGCATCCGCCAGGCCATTCGCGGGATCAAGACCATGTTCAAGAACGCCAAGGGCGGCTGACCCGGGGCCTGCCGGTGTAAAGACCGGAACCGTGCCGGTGGGGCCGCTGTCCTACAAAAATATTCACCCTCTGATTATTTTATATGATGAAAAAAATAATATTCGCCAGCCTGGTGGCGCTTGGTGCGTCCGCAGCTGTGCTGCCGCTTGCCCAGGCGCAGGTGTCGGTCAACATCAACATCGGTGCACCGCCGCCGCCGCGCGCCGAACCGCTCCCGCCGCCGCGCCATGGTTATGTGTGGGCACCCGGCTTCTGGGATTGGGATGGTCATCGCCACATCTGGCGCGAAGGCCACTGGGTGCGCGAGCGCCCCGGCTATGTGTATGCCGCGCCCGTATGGCGTCAGGGGCCGCGCGGATGGGAGCTCGATCGCGGCGGCTGGCGCGGCGGTCCGCCACCGGGTCACGGGCCGCGTCACCATCGTGATGATGACGACCACCGTGGTCCGGGACGCGGACACGACTGCCCGCCGGGTCATGAGCGCAAGGGGGAGTGCTGAAATGCTGATGCAGCCTGCATGAACTGAAGTGATGAAACGAAACGGCCGCAACGTCTTCACGTTGCGGCCGTTTTCGTTGGCGGGCCGCGCGAAAGCAGACGGAATCAGGTCTTGTCCATCAGCGCGGAGACCGCAAAGGAGACGATGCCGGCGGTGATGCAGATGACGGCCAGGCGGTAATGCGGAATCAGCTTGCCGATCCAGGGCAGCAGGAAGTACAGGACGATGGCGATCAGGATGCTGGTCAGAAGTCTTTTCATTGTCGTGGCGGGAGGGTTGAACGCTGGGGCCTATGATAGTGCGAATCGTGTTGCGATGGCAGCGTCAGCCAGGGGCCAGTCCCTTCATGCCGGGGCGCGTGGGTGCAGGTGCGGCGGGCACGGGCGGCTTCGTCGGCAAGGGGGAGGCCGGTGTGGCAGGCGGCGCGGGCAGCGGTGTGGCGCCGGGCGGCAGCTTGTCGTCGACCTGCTCGTTCTGGCGGCCACCGCCGTGGGCATTGAAGAAGTTGATGACGGTGCGCGAGGTGTCCAGGTTCTGCGAGGACTTGCCGCCATTGACGATGGGCACCACGCCGCCCGGCCAGGCATGGCCGCCGCCCTTGACCTCGTAGAGCACCACGGCCTGCGGGTCGGTCTTGCTGGCGTAGGTGTACTGGCGAATGGTGGTGCCGTCGTTGGCGGTGTCGGGGATGTCGGTCACGGTCGGTCGTGGATTGGCACCATCGGCCTTGATGAAGGCTTCGATGCTGCGCGCCACCGAGATGCGCGGCAGCTGCGAGACTTCCTGCTTGCCGATACCCCCCAGGAAGGGGATGAAAGGGTCGTCGCTGCCGTGGATATGCAGCAGCGGCATGGGAGCCTTGACCGTCTCGGGCGGCACGTCCAGCACCGCGCTGACTACCGCCACCGCCCGGAACAGTTCGGGCGCTTCGGCGGCCATGCGATAGGCCATCATGCCGCCGTTGGAGACGCCCACCAGATAGATGCGCCGCGGATCGGCCAGGCCATCCTTGACCAGCTTGTCGATCAGGGCGCGCAGGAAGGCGACGTCATCCACCTTGTGCATCTGCGCATAGCCGCAGCAGCCGCCCGAATTCCAGGTGCGCGCATCAATGGCCAGCCCGGTGCCGTTGGGATACACGATCATGTAGCCGGCGGCTTCGGCGATCTCGGTCAGCCCGGTGGCGCGCGCCATGAGCGAGCCGCTGGAGCCACTGGCATGCAGCGCGATGATCAGAGGTTGCGGCTCACCGGGCGCGGCACGTTCGGAAAAATACGCGCGCGAGAGATTGCCCACGCGGATCGTCTTCAGGGACAGGTCAACCGCGTGTACCGGTGTGGACGCCAGTACGGCAAGGCCGCACAGCGCCGCCAGCAGGCGGCGGCGCAAGGGCCGGACACGAACATTCGGGGGCAGGAGACTACGGTAGCTCATGACGGGCGGGATGCGTTTGCAGGGATGGGCGCCATGTTAACGCGCAGCGCGTGCTGCCGCAAAGTGATTTACACCCTGCGCCACCCGCAACAGGCGCCCAGCGCGGATCGATCAGTCGCGCGCCGGAATGTTGAGCCCGCGCACCACCGCCGGCCGTGCCACGAAGGCTTGCAGTGCCCGTGCCACATGGGGGAAGTCCTGGAAGCCGACCAGCTCGGCGGCCTCATAGAAGCCGATCAGGTTGCGGATCCACGGGAAGGTGGCGATGTCGGCGATCGAATAGGCATCGCCACCCAGCCACTGGCTTTGTGCCAGACGCCGGTCCATCACGCCCAGCAGACGTTTGGTTTCGTTGACGTAACGGTCGCGCGGACGCTTGTCTTCGTACTCCTTGCCGGCGAAGCGGTGGAAGAAGCCCAACTGGCCGAACATCGGACCTACGCCGCCCATCTGGAACATCACCCACTGGATCACCTGGTAGCGCGCGGCGGCATCGGCGGGCAGGAACTGGCCGGTCTTCTCGGCCAGGTAGAGCAGGATGGCACCCGATTCGAACAGCGGCAGCGCTGCACCATTGGGGCCATTGGGATCGATGATGGCGGGGATCTTGTTGTTCGGGTTCAGCGACAGGAACTCCGGTGACATCTGGTCATTGGTCTCGAAGCTCACCAGGTGGGCTTCGTAGGGCAGGCCGGTTTCTTCCAGCATGATCGAGACCTTCACGCCATTGGGCGTGGGCAGCGAATACAGCTGGATGCGCTCGGGGTGCTGGGCCGGCCATTTTTGATTGATGGCGAAGGCGGACAAAGCGTGACTCATGAGATCGGACTCCTAGGCAACGGATATGAGGGGGTCGCGGTCCTGGGCGAATTTCTCGAAGGCATCGACCGTCACGGGCCGGCAGAAGTAATAGCCCTGGTAGGCATGGCAGCCGGCATCGGCCAGGAAGGAGCGCTGGGCATCGGTTTCCACGCCCTCGGCGATCACCCCCAGCCCCAGGCTCTGGGCCAGGTTGACGATGGTCTTGGCTATCGAGGCGTCGTTGGGATCGATCAGGACATCGCGCACGAAAGACTGGTCGATTTTAAGCTGATTCAGCGGCAGCCGCTTGAGGTAGGACAGGGACGAATAACCGGTGCCGAAATCGTCCAGCGAAAACTCTACGCCGTAAGCCTTCAAGGCAAACATCTTCTGGATGATGTCTTCCACGTTGTCCACCAGCAGGCTTTCGGTGAGCTCCAGCTTGAGGCGGCGCGGATTGGCGCCGGTGCGCTCGATGATGTCCAGCACGGTCTGCACGAAATCGGCCTCGCGCAATTGCGGCGCGCTGACGTTGACGGCGATGCTGAGCTCGGCCATGCGCGGCCGCTTGGCCCAGACGGCCAGCTGCTTGCAGGCGGTTTCCAGCACCCAGTTGCCCAGCGAGAGGATCAGTCCGGTTTCTTCGGCCAGCGGGATGAAGTCGCCCGGGGGCACCATGCCGCGCTGCGGATGCTGCCAGCGTACCAGTACTTCCGCACCGGTCACGCGACCACCCTCGACCACCTGCGGCTGGTAGTGCAGCAACAGCTGCTCCCCTTCAATGGCCTTGCGCAGGCCGGCTTCCAGGGTGGCGCGTTCCAGCACGGCGGTCTGCATGGCCGGGTCGAAGAAGCGCAGCGCATTGCGGCCGGTTTCCTTGGCCTTGTACATGGCCAGGTCGGCCTGCTTCATCAGTTCATCCACCGAGGTCGCCCGCCCCAGGAAAACGGTGGCGCCGATGCTGGCAGTGGTGCGATATTCGACGTCGTCCAGCTGGTAGGTGGCGCCCAGCGCGGCGAGGATCTTCTCGCCGATGGCGCGGGTCTGGGTGGCGGCTTCCTGCTGGGTATCGCTCAAGGATTCGAGCACCACCACGAATTCATCACCGCCCACCCGCGCCACCGTATCGTTTTCACGCACGTTGGCCAGCAGGCGCTGGGCCACCTGTTTCAACAGGGTGTCGCCCTTCTCATGGCCGACGGTATCGTTGAGGGTCTTGAAGTGATCCAGGTCGATGAACAGCAGCGCGCCGCAGGTGCGGGTGCGCAGCGACAGTGCGATGGCCTGCTTGAGGCGGTCCAGCAGCAGGGTGCGGTTGGGCAGGCGGGTCAGGGCGTCGAAGAAGGCCAGCTCGCGGATGCGTTCCTCGGCCAGCTTGCGGTCGCTGATGTCGTGATGGGTGCTGACGTAGTGGGTGACCTGGTTGTCCTTGTTCTTGACCGCCGAGATGGTCAGCCACTCGGGATAGACCTCGCCGTTCTTGCGACGGTCCCAGATCTCACCCTGCCACTTGCCGAAGCGGCGGATGCTCTCGCGCATCTCCTGGAAGAAGGCCGGACCATGGCGGTCCGAGCGCAGCAGCTTGGGATGCTTGCCGACAATTTCCTCGGCGGTGTAGCCGGTGATCTCGGTGAAGGCCTTGTTCACGCGCAGGATCTTGCTGTTGGCGTCGGTGATGAGCATGCCCTCGCGCGAATCGAAGGCTACTGCCGAGATGCGCAGTTCGGCTTCGATCTGCTTGCGCTCGGTGATGTCGCGCGCACTGGTGCGGAATCCCGTGAAGCTGCCCTGGGCATCGGCAATCGGCGCCGACGACAGCGACAGCCAGAACACCGTGCCATCCTTGCGTACGCAGCGGAATTCCACGTCCTCGCGCTTCTGGCCATCCATGCAGCGCGCCAGCTCGGCGCGTATGCGGTGCTCGTCGTCGGGATGGACGATGCTGCCGATGAAGTCCGGCATGCTCAGGCATTGTTCCACCGTATAGCCGGTGTAGTCGCGCACGGCATGATTGATCCAGCGCGGGCGGCCATCGCGGCCCCACCAGACTTCCCAGTTGACGGTGCAGTCGGCGATGGCGCGGAACTGTTCCTCGCTGGCGCGCAGTTCCGCCGTCATCTTCTCGGCCAGACGCACGGCGCGCTTGCGGCTGGACATCATCAGCCAGGCCAGCAGGGCCAGCGTGATGCTCAAGCCGATGCCGGTGGCAGCGATGAGCTGCTCGGCATTGCGCCCGAACTGGGTGGTGAAGGCGTCGGTGGTGCTGATGGAGAGGGTCCAGTTGTGATTGGCCACCACCAGATATTCATCGGCCTGCAGGCGTGGGCGGTGCAGCGGGGCGCTGGCCAGCGGCGAGCGGTAGAGCAGGTCCTGCGGGTCCCGCGTGACGCCGTCGAAGAGCATGAAGGCGATGGTGCGGCTGCTCTCGCCGTACAGACTGGCGATCACATCGCTCATGCGGAAGACCGCATGCACCCAGCCGATCAGGCTGGCGCGCCGCTCGGCGATGGTGGACTGCGGCTGGCCGCGCTCGTACAGCGGCAGGTACATCATGAAGGCCGGTGTGGCCGGCCCTTCACCGGCCAGTTCGATCTTGCCGGAGACGGTCGCCATGCCGGAGTCGCGCGCCTTTTCCATGGCCGCGCGTCGCACCGGATCGGACCACTGGTCGTTGCCGAAGGGGAGACGGTTGCGGCCCACGTAGGGCTCGCGCAGGATGGTCGGGGCATAGGCCGGGCGAGCTCCCGCCGGGCGGATCTTGTAGTCCGCCAAGCCCTGGCGCGCCATGCGGGCCAGATGGGCATCGAGTTGCCGGGCCGGCACCCACTCCTCGATGGAGATGGCCTGGATGCCGGAAAAATTGGCGTCCAGGTTGAGCGCCTCGACATAGTCGCGGAACTGGTTGCGGTCGATGTTGCCGGTGGCCGAGATCAGACCCTGCACCCCATGCAGCATCTGTTCGTAGGAAGCCATGCGCTGCTCGATGCGGCTGACGGTCTCGCGCAGCACCGAGGCGAACTGGGTATGGACCTCCTTGGCGGCGGCGTCGCGTTCGTGGTCCCAGGCGGTCCAGGTGACGCCCAATCCTGTGGCCAGGATGATCAGGGGCAGCAGGATCTGGCGTATCCAGTTCACGGCTTGCTCTGGAATTGGACCATGGCTGCCGCCAGTTCCGCATTGAAGTACTTGCGGAAGATGCGCAGCACCGTACCATCGGCCAGCATGCCATTGACCAGGGCGCGCCATTTTTCCTGCTCGGCGGGGGGCAGGGCCTGGCGCGACATGATCAATCCATGCAGCACCGAGGGATCCTCGAAGCTGATGATGGTGGTGGCCTCGCGAATGCGCTTTTCTCCCACCACCGGATAATCGAAGGGCTCCATGATCATGCCCTGGATGCGATTCTGCAGCAGCGCCTCATAGAGCGGCTCCAGCCCGCCGGCCAGGGTGACGCGATTGGCGGCGGCCAGTTCGTCCACCACACGGTTGGCGTTGCTGCTGTAGCGGAAGCCACGGATGACGCCAAGCTGGAAACGCTCGCTGCGGGCGATATCGGCCAGCTGGGTGATGCCCGCATCCTTGCGCACCAGCAGGTAGTACTTGTTGCTGAAGTACCAGGCGAAGGAGGCGAATCTGTCGCGCTCGGCATTGGTGATGCCGGAGAGGCTGAAGTCCAGCGCGCCTGACTCGATCAACTGCCAGATGCGCGCACGCGACATGAGACTGACGTTGACCTTGCAGCCGCTGCGGCGGATCAGCTCATCGGCAAAATCCTTGTCGATCCCCGTATCGGTGGCCGCAGAATAGAGCAGGCCGTGATCGTGCAGGGCCAGCGTGTAGGTTCGTGAACAATCGGGACCGGCCGTCGTGGAAGAACCGGCGACATCGGCAGCGTGGGAAGGGGAAGCCGCCAGCAGGGCCGCAAACAGGGTGGCCGCGTTCGCACAGGCACGCACTGCGCGATTGCGAAAGAATCGACTGAAAATACTGGCCCCCATGAATACGCCACACCGTGGACGCCGTCTTGCGCTCCGGACGCGATGCCGCCTCCGGTGCACTGCCGTGTCGTCCTTCCCTGAAATCACCGCATCTGAAACGGTGCCCTGATCTGTTGTTCTGTGTCTGCCGCCCGTGGAGGCGGTGGTGTCATCACCTGCTCTGCTCACATGCGGGACACGTCAGCAAGAACGGGGCTGCACCAAACGCCGAGCGATGTTACCCGAGCAGATTCCATTGCGCAACAGAATGCGTCGCGGCCTGCAAGGGCCGGCTGCACGGGGCCGCGCGGCGTGTGCACGGGAGTGGAAAAAAGCAGTGGCCAGGGTGCACGCAGGGGCCGTCATGCGCACAAAAAAACCGGTATTTCCCAAGTGGAAACACCGGTTTCTTCTTCCTGCGGCGAACCGCCGATCATGCGCGTGCGCGGGGCTCAGATGAACATGCCGCCCGAGACTTCCACCCGCTGGGCATTGATCCATCCGTTGTCCGGACGCAGCAGGGAGGCCACCGCCGCGCCGATGTCATCGGGCACGCCGACCCGGCCCAGTGCGGTCTGGCTGGCGACAAAGGCGTTGAGCTCGGCATTGTCGCGCACGCGGCCTCCGCCGAAATCGGTCTCGATGGCGCCCGGTGCCACGGTATTGACGGCAATGCCGCGCGCGCCGAATTCCTTGGCCATGTAGCGCGTCATCACTTCCACGCCACCCTTCATGGCGGCATAGGCAGCGTAGCCCGGCAGGGTGAAGCGTGCCAGCCCGCTGGAGATGTTGATGATGCGGCCACCATCGGCCAGCAGTGGCAGCAGCGCCTGGGTCAGGAAGAACGGCCCCTTGAGATGGACCTTGTAGAGCGCATCGAAGTCCGCTTCGCTGGTCTCGGCGATCGGGCCATAGATGCCCATGCCGCCGTTGTTGATCAGATAGTTGAACTGGCGGACCTGCCAGACCCGGTACAGTGCATCGGACACTTGTTGTGCGAAGGCCGTAACACTTGCGCTGTCGGCCAAGTCCAGCTGCAAGGCCACCGCCGGTACACCGAGGGCTTCGATTTCTGACACTGCGGCATCGGCAGCAGTACGGTTGCCGACATAGGTCAGGAGGATGCCCACGCCTTCGCGGGCCAGGTGCAGGGCGGTGTTCTTGCCCAGGCCCCGGCTGCCGCCGGTGATCAGGGCGATGCGGGGAGAAGTGGGGGTGGAAGCAGCTTGGGCGTTCATGTCGGGCTCCTTGGTTGTTGAGGAGCTCAGTATATTGAGAAGAAATTTAAGAATAAATTCAGGATTTACTATTAGACTTTTCAGAATTGAATAATAATCAGGCGAGCACATGAACCAGTTGGATACCCTCAAGATCTTCCAGCGCGTGGCCGAACTGGCCAGCTTCAGCGGTGCGGCGCGCCAGCTCGGGCTGCCCAACGCCAGCGTGTCGCTGGCCGTACAGCAACTGGAGCAGATGCTGGGCACGCGCCTGCTCCAGCGCACCACGCGGCGCGTGCAGCTGACCGCCGATGGCGAGGCCTTCTACCGGCGCAGCCAGGAACTGCTGGATGAATTCGAATCCTTGCGCGGCATGTTTCGGGCAGGCGGTCAGCCTTTGAGCGGCAAGTTGCGGGTCGACATGTCCAGCGCCATGGCGCGCGAAGTGGTGCTGCCGGCCTTGCCGGGCTTCCTGGCCCAGCATCCGCAACTGGAGATCGAACTCTCGGCCAGTGACCGCCGGGTGGACCTGGTGGCGGAGGGATTTGATTGCGTGCTGCGTACCGGCACGCTGGATGACTCCTCACTGGTGGCGCGGCCCATCGGCCACCTGGTGCAGATCAACTGCGCCAGCGCCGCCTATCTGAAACGCCACGGCACGCCGCGTACGCTGGAGGATCTGGCGCAGCACCAGCTGGTGCATTACCGGCAGATGCTGGGCGGACGTTCGCCCGGCTGGGAGTGGTTCGATGGCCGCCAGACGCACACCCTGTCCATGGCCGGCAGCGTCACGGTCAATGGCACGGAGACCTATTACGCCGCCTGTCAGGCCGGCCTGGGACTGATCCAGTTGCCGCTGGTGGGCGCGCAGAAACGCAAGATGCTCGACGGCGGCAAGCTGGTGGAAGTGCTGCCGCAATATCGACCGGCCCCCATGCCGGTCACGATCCTGTACGCCAGCCGGCGTCACGTACCGGCGCGGCTGGCTGAGTTCATGGACTGGCTGCATGCGCTGATCTTTCCGCTCACGCAGGAGGGCGGTCTCACACGCTGAGCAGCCTGCTCAGGCCAGCATGGTCTGTCCGACCGGATCGATGGTGACGGTGCCGCGTCCGATCTCGATGACGCGGCCGCCGACCTGGATTGCGCCCCCGGCATCGACCGCAAGATGCAGGCGTGACGGACGGTCCACGGCCGCACCCTGATCGATGGCGTAGCGCGCCGGCAGCGTTGCGCCGGTCGCGATGAGCCAGCCGCCCAGGTTGGCGCAGGCCGAGCCGGTGCCTGGATCCTCGGCCACGCCACCGCCCTGCTTGGTGAAGAAGTAGCGTGCCAGCACCTGATCCGGGGCGGCCTCATCGAAGGCGAAGACATAGGCCGTCTTGCGTCCCAGGCTGCTCGCCGGCCAGCGTTCCAGCAGGCCGCTGTCGGGGCGGGCGCGGCGCACTGCCGCAGTGGAGCGCAGGGGAATGAGGAACTGGTCGGCGCCGGTATCGACCCACATCGGATCAGCGGCCAGGTCGCCCGCCTCCAGCGCCAGCAGCGCCGCCACCTCGGCGCGCGACAGGGGCGAGGGCGCCGTGCGCGCGCCACCGGGGCAGGGCGCGGTAAAGGTCCAGACATCGCCACGGGCGGTGACGGGCACCACGCCGGCCTTGAATTCCAGGGTCAGGGCATCGCCGCAGCCGCGCAGCTCGCGCACCACCTGCGCCGTACCCAGCGTGGGATGGCCGGCAAAGGGCATCTCGTAACCGGTGGTGAAGATGCGCACCTGCGCATCGGCAACCGTGGAGGGGAAGATGAAGGTCGTCTCCGACAGGTTGAATTGCAGGGCCAGTGCCAGCATGGTGGCCTCATCGAGGCCGCGCGCGTCTTCGAACACGCACAGGGGATTGCCGCCGAAGGTCGATTCGGCGAAGACGTTGAGCAGGCGGTAAGCGTAGGTGGCAGGCATGAGGGTCTCGCAGCAAGGTCAGGGAACCTGCGCCTAAGCGCAAGCAGGAAGGCCGATTGTAGCGATGGCCTTCGCTGCGAGACAGGTACAGTTCACTCGTCTACGGCAATACAGTCACGGCCCAACTGTTTGGCGCGGTACAGGCGGCGGTCGGCCTGTTCCAGGAAGGCAATGCGCTGGTCCATCGGCGAAGGCACGATGGTGGTCACGCCCAGACTGATGGTGATGTGCGGGGAGACCTGCGACTTGGCGTGCGGCAGGGCGGCCTCATTGATCAGCGTGCGGCAGCGCTGGGCGACCTGCAGGGCCGCCTTTTCATCGCACTCGGGCAGGATCAGCACGAATTCCTCGCCGCCATAGCGGGCAAAGAAGTCACGGCTGCGGGTGGCGCTCTGGCTGAGCAGTTGCGCGACCTGCTTGAGACAGTCGTCGCCACGGATGTGGCCGTAATGGTCGTTGTACTGCTTGAAGTAATCAATGTCGAGCATGATCAGCGACAGCGGCGCGCGCGTGCTGACCGCATTGGCCCATTCCACTTCCAGCGCCGAATCGAACATGCGGCGGTTGGCCACGTTGGTCAGGCCGTCGCGGTAGGACAGCGCTTCCAGCTCCTTCTGCAATTCGATCAGGCGTGCCTCGGTCTTCTTGCGCTCGGTGATGTCGAACATGAAGCCGATCAGCGAATTGGGGCTGCCATCGGGATTGCGCACGACATGCACCACGTCGCGGATCCAGACGTGCTCGCCATCGCGGGTCAGGGCGCGGTAGTCGGCCTCGTGGTCGGCACCGGCCTTGGATTGCGAGATGCAGAAATTGACCACCGCCTCGCGATCTTCCGCGTGGATGCGCATGGCCCAGTCGTCGGCCGTCTTCCAGCTCTCCGGCGTCCAGCCCAGCAGTTGCTCGATCTGCGGGCCGATGTAGGCGAACTGCATGGTGCTCCAGTCGATTTTCCAGGGAATCGCCTTGGTCGATTCCAGCAGGGTTTTGTAGACGGCGCTGTCGGGTTCCATCTGTTCTTGGGTGGGATTGCTCATGGCTCTCTGTGGCGGCTTCGTTGTGCTGTTGTTGTCGAGGGGAAATGGTGCAGCGATGCGGTGCAAAAAATTTGCCGGCTAGCATAACGCGACTTGCTGTCAGGAAGATGAAAAACCGGTCGAAATCCGCCTCACGCGCCCCAAAGATTGTCATGAGGCAATGCGATGGTGCAGGAAGGCGGTAGCGAAAACGAGTTATCGTTTTTTCTTATACCCCTATCCTCATTCGGTATTTCCGGATTCCGCGGACCTGCGGATAGACTTCAGTCACAGCAGTTTTCGAGACGGAGATTGTTGTGTGGACCGCTACCACGGTCGATGTGTCTGGCAGTGATGTGCCGTACCCGGTGCTGTAATGGCAGACGCTATCTGAAACAAAAATTTTGGAGACAAGCAATGCAATTCCGTTCGGCAGCTGAGCCTGCCGCAGCGGCGACGCCAACCGTAGAAGGCGTTCGCGACTGCGCACAGGCTGTGACCCCAGTGAGCGCTCACTCGCCGGTCCTCGACCAGACACCCGGCACCCCCGCGACAGACGGCTTGCATACCGTCACCGCACACTTGACTGACCGGACAGGCAACCGTACCGGACCAGTTCCAGACACTTCCGGACTGGCCCCTGTCAGTCTGGACGACAAATACACCGCTACCGAAGGCGCCATCTATCTCTCCGGCATTCAGGCGCTGGTGCGCCTGCCGATGCTGCAGCAGATCCGCGACCGCGCGGCGGGCCTCAACACGGCCGGTTTCATTTCCGGCTATCGCGGCTCGCCCCTGGGCGGACTGGACGAGGCCCTCTGGCACGCCCAGCCGCACCTGGCCGCGCACCGCGTGAAATTCCAGCCCGGCGTGAACGAAGACATGGCCGCCACCGCCGTCTGGGGCACGCAGCAGGTCAAGCTGATCGGTCCTTCCGACTATGACGGCGTCTATGCCATGTGGTACGGCAAGGGGCCTGGCGTGGACCGCTGCGGCGATGTATTGAAGCACATGAACCACGCCGGCACCTCCGCCCAGGGCGGCGTGCTGCTGGTGGCCGGGGATGATCACGGGGCCTATTCCTCAACCCTGCCGCACCAGTCGGACCACATCTTCTCTGCCTCGATGATCCCGATGCTCTATCCCTGCAACGTGCAGGAGTATCTCGATCTGGGCCTGCATGGCTGGGCCATGTCGCGTTATTCCGGCTGTGTGGTGGGCTTCAAGGCGCTTGCAGATACGGTCGAATCCAGTGCCTCGGTGGATGCCGATCCCTTCCGCGTCGAGATCCGTCTGCCGACCGATTTCGTCATGCCTGCGGGCGGCCTCAATGCACGGCTTTCCACCGATACCCTGGGCGTGCAGGCGCGCAAGCAGGAAGCGCTGATGCAGGATTACAAGATCTATGCCGCGCTGGCCTATGCCCGCGCCAACAAACTCAACCGCGTGATGATCGATAGCCCGCGCGCGCGGCTGGGCATCATCGCCTCCGGCAAGTCTTATCTCGACGTGCTGGAAGCCTTGTCCGAGCTGGGTATCGACGAAGCCTTCGCCGCCGACATCGGTTTGCGCCTGTTCAAGGTCTCGATGCCCTGGCCGCTGGAGCCCGAGGGCGTGCGCGAGTTCGCGCAGGGCCTCGACGAGATCCTGGTGGTCGAAGAAAAGCGCCAGATGGTCGAATACCAGTTGAAGGAGCAGCTCTACAACTGGCGCGACGACGTGCGTCCGCGCGTGATCGGCAAGTTCGACGAAAAGGGCGAATGGGTGGCCCCGCGTGGCGAGTGGCTGCTGACCTCCAAGGCCGATTTCTCGGTGGCCCAGATCGCGCGCGTGATCGCCGCACGTATCGCGCGCTTCCATACCAGTGACCTGATCAAGGCGCGCCTGGCCTTCCTCGATGCCAAGGATGCGGTGCTGACCAAGGCCGTCAACACGCCGCCGCGCCCGGCCTGGTATTGCTCGGGCTGTCCGCACAATACCTCCACCCGCGTGCCTGAAGGCAGCTTCGCGCTGGCCGGTATCGGCTGCCACGTGATGGCTACCGCCATCTATCCGGAATTCAACAAGCTGACCACCCACATGGGCGGCGAGGGCGCGCCCTGGATCGGACAGGCGCCATTCTCCAAGGTGCCGCACGTGTTCGCCAACCTGGGCGATGGCACCTATTTCCATTCGGGCTATCTCGCCATTCGCGCCGCCGTCGCCGCCAAGGTCAACATGACCTACAAGATCCTGTACAACGATGCCGTGGCCATGACCGGCGGGCAGCCGGTCGATGGCACCGTGTCGGTGCCGATGATCGCGCAGCAGATGGCTGCCGAAGGCGTGCAGCGCATTGCCCTGGTCTCGGAAGACATCAGCCGTTACGCCGACCGCAACGGTCTGCCGGCAACCGTGAGCCTGCATGACCGCAAGGACATGGATGCCGTGCAGCGCGAGCTGCGCGAGATTCCAGGCGTGAGCGTCATCATCTACGACCAGACCTGCGCCGCCGAAAAGCGCCGCCGCCGCAAGAAAGGCGAATTTCCCGATCCCAACGAACGGCTCTTCATCAATGCGGCCGTGTGCGAGGGCTGCGGCGATTGCGGCGTGCAGTCCAACTGCACCTCGATCCTGCCGCTGGAGACCGAACTGGGCCGCAAGCGCGTCATCGACCAGTCTTCCTGCAACAAGGATTATTCCTGCGTGAAGGGCTTCTGTCCCAGTTTTGTCACCGTGACTGGCGGCCAGTTGAAGAAGTCGCGCACCGGCGTCCACAAGAAGGGCGCGCCCGATGATTTCGGTGCGCTGCCCGAACCGGCCATTCCTTCCTGCGAGACGCCCTTCAACATCCTCATCAACGGCATCGGTGGCACCGGGGTCATCACCATCGGCGCACTCATGGGCATGGCCGCGCATCTGGAAGGCAAGGGCGCGTCGGTGCTGGACATGACCGGCATGTCGCAGAAGAACGGTTCGGTCACCTCGCACGTGCGCATCGCTGCCCGGCGCGATGCCATCCGTGCCCAGCGCATCGCCACCGGCGAGGCCGACCTGGTGCTGGGCTGCGACATGCTGACTGCCGGCGCCTTCGATGCCATTTCCAAGATGCGCCCTGGCCGGACGCGGGCGGTGGTCAACCTGCATCAACAGCCGCCCGGACAATTCGCCAAGAACCCGGACTGGCAGTTCCCCGTCGAGGAAGTCAAGGCGCTGATCCTGGAATCGGTCGACCAGCAGGCCGACTTCATCGATGCCACACGCCTGGCCACGGCCTTGATGGGCGACGCCATCGCCACCAATCTCTTCATGTTGGGCTATGCCTGGCAGCGCGGTGAACTGCCCTTGAGCGAAGCCGCGCTGCTGCGTGCGATCGAACTCAATGGCGTAGCTGTCGAGGCCAACCAGACCGCCTTCCGCTGGGGCCGCCGTGCCGCCGTTGACCTGCGCCGCGTGGAGCAGATCGCGCTGCCGGCCCAGCCGGTGGTGGTGCATCTGCCGCAGTCGCCGGACCAACTGATCAAGCGCCGCGTGGCCTTGCTGACCGAGTATCAGGATGCGTCTTACGCCGCCCGGTTCATGGAAGTGGTCGAAGCCGTGCGCGCCGCCGAAGCGCCACTGGGCAGCGACAAGCTGACTCTGGCCGTGGCCCGCAATCTCTCGCGCCTGATGGCGTACAAGGACGAATACGAGGTGGCGCGGCTCTATACCAACGGCCAGTTCCAGAAAGAACTGGCGCAGCAGTTCGAGGGCGACTTCACGCTCAGCTTCAATCTGGCCCCGCCGATCTTCGCGCGCAAGGATGGACAGGGCCAACCGATCAAGGCCCGCTATGGCAGCTGGATGATGAGCGCATTGCGGCTGCTGGCCCGCTGCAAGGGCTTGCGCGGCGGCTTCTTCGATGTCTTTGGACGTACCGAAGAGCGCCGCATGGAGCGCGCGCTGATCGTGCAGTATCGCCAGATGATGCTGGACCTGCTGCCCAAGCTGACCTCCACCAACCTGCCTGTGGCCATCGCCCTGGCACAGTTGCCAGAACAGGTGCGTGGCTTCGGTCACGTCAAGCAGCAGGCCGTGCTCGCGATGCAGGCACGCCAGACCACGTTGCTGGCCGACTTCGCCCAGGCCGCCCAGGTACAGGGCGTGAGGCCGGCTGCGGCCTGAGCGAGCGGCCAATGTCGCGCCGGTGACAACTGCCCGGCGCGAATTCCATTAAGCTAAGGCCCGAGGCGGCATGCCACCCTGCGCACGCCCGCACGGCCTGGATAAAACAATGAACAGGAGACAAGCATGGATTTTGAACTCAACGAGGACCAGCTGGCCTTCCAGCAAAGTGCGCGCGACTTCGCTGCCCGTGCGATGGCACCTTTTGCGGCCAAGTGGGACGAAGAAGCACATTTCCCGCTGGACGTGATCGCCAAGGCGGGCGAGCTGGGCTTCTGCGGTCTCTATACGCCCGAAGAAGTCGGCGGCCTGGGCCTCTCGCGCCTGGATGCCACCATCGTCTTCGAGGAACTGGCGCGCGCCTGTACCTCGACGGCGGCCTATCTCACCATCCACAACATGGTCAGCTGGATGGTAGCGACCTGGGGCCATGCGGAACTGAAGGAGGAGTGGTGCGAGCAGCTGGCAGCCGGCCAGAAGATCGGCTCCTATTGCCTCACCGAGCCCGGTTCCGGGTCGGACGCGGCCTCGCTCAAGACCACGGCACGCCGGGTCGACGACTTTTATCTCATCAACGGTTCCAAGGCCTTCATCTCGGGCGCCGGCAGCACCGACCTGCTGGTGGTGATGGCCCGCACTGGCGGCCCCGGTGCGCGCGGCGTCTCGGCCATCGCAGTGCCGGGTGACACCCCCGGCATCAGCTACGGCAAGAAGGAAAGCAAGATGGGCTGGAACAGCCAGCCCACCCGCACCATCAGCTTTGACAACGTCAAGGTGCCGGTGAGCCACCTGCTGGGCGAGGAAGGCGAGGGTTTCGTCTTCGCCATGAAGGGGCTCGATGGCGGGCGCATCAACATTGCCACCTGCTCGGTCGGTGCAGCCCAGGCGGCGCTGGACGCGGCCCACGCCTACATGAAGGAGCGCAAGCAGTTCGGCCGTCCGATTGCCGACTTCCAGGCGCTGCAATTCAAGCTGGCCGACATGCAGACCGAGCTGGTGGCCGCGCGCCAGATGGTGCGGCTGGCGGCCACCAAGCTCGATGCCGGCTCGCCCGAGGCGACCACCTATTGCGCCATGGCCAAGCGGCTGGCGACCGATCTGGGCTTCCGCGTCTGCAATGAGGCGCTGCAACTGCACGGCGGCTATGGCTATATCCGCGAATATCCGCTGGAACGCTATTTCCGCGACGTTCGGGTGCACCAGATTCTGGAAGGCACCAATGAAATCATGCGCGTGATCATCTCGCGCAACCTGCTCGGCCGCGACACGCTGGACGACATCCGCTGAACCATCCCGAGGAAACGCATGAGCACCTACACCAACCTGAAGCTGGAAAAATGCGGCCACACCGCCGTGCTGACCCTGTCCAATCCGCCCGCCAATACCTGGACCCGCGAGGCCCTGGCCGATCTCACCCGGCTGGTCAAGGACCTCAACGCCGACCGCGAGATCTACACCCTGGTCGTGACCGGTGAGGGCGAGAAGTTCTTTTCCGCCGGCGCCGACCTCAAGCTCTTCGCCGATGGCGACAAGGCCATGGCGCGCGAGATGGCGCGTCGTTTCGGGGAAGCCTTCGAGACCTTGTCGGGCTTCCGGGGCGTCTCGATTGCGGCCATCAATGGCTACGCCATGGGCGGTGGCCTGGAGTGCGCCCTGGCCTGCGACATCCGCATCGCCGAAGAGCAGGCTCAGATGGCCTTGCCGGAAGCCGCCGTGGGCTTGCTGCCCTGCGCGGGCGGCACGCAGAACCTGCCCTGGCTGGTCGGTGAAGGCTGGGCCAAGCGCATGATCCTGTGCGGAGAACGCGTCAATGCCGACACCGCCCTGCGCATCGGCCTGGTGGAAGAGGTGGTGCCCAAGGGCCAGGCGCGCGAACGTGCGCTGGCGCTGGCCTTGCAGGCCGAGAAGCAGAGTCCGTCGTCGGTGGCGGCCAGCAAGCAGTTGATCCAGGGCGCGCGTCACAATCCGCTGGGCACCCTCCTGCAGACCGAGCGCGAACTCTTCGTTGATCTCTTCGATACGCAGGATCAGAAGGAGGGCGTCAATGCCTTCCTCGAAAAGCGCGCACCGAGCTGGAAAAACGCCTGAACAGTTCGGCACATGGCCTGACGTTTTCTGCACCATGACCTGTCTTTGACGCGGTAAATGCAGCGTGGAAGCAGGCGTGGTGCGGACGCCTTGGGCTAGACTGACGGCGTCGATCCTCGTGATCATCCGCTTCCGTCGAGGCTGTCCATGTCATTGCGTCTTGCCGCTTTTTTCCTTTCCCTGCTGGCCTTGTCATCGCTGCCCATAGCAGCAGGCGCATCCGAACTGTCGGACAAGCTGTCCCAACCCGATCAGATCCTGATCATGCGCCATGCGCGCGCACCTGGCATCGGTGACCCGTCCGGGTTCACGCTCAATGACTGCACCACACAACGCAATCTGAACGAAGAGGGCCGCGACCAGGCCCGCAAGATCGGCAACTGGATGCGCCAGCAGGGCATCAGTGGTGCCATCGTGGCCAGCAGCCCGTGGTGTCGCACCAGGGAGACCGCCAGCTTGCTGGGCTTTGGCCCACCTGAGATGCAGGAGGCGCTGGCGTCCTTTTTCAACGATGCCGCCCGGGGCGAGACGGCCAACCAGCGACTGCAGCAGTACCTGCGCACGGTCTTGCCGGGCAAGGGCAGCCGGGCGCTGATCCTGGTGACCCATGACGTCAACATCGCCCGCTGGACCGGGGAAAGCGTGGCCTCGGGCGAGATGGTGCTGGTGCGGGTCGATGCCGATGGCAAGCCGCTATCGCACAAGGTCTACGCCCGTCCGGACTGATCCGCTGGTCTTCGCAAAGCTCATCTGACGCCGCAGCGCTGCATGCTCTGCGGCGTTTTATGTTTTTGTGTTAACGTGACTGGCTTCGTCGTCACGTCCGCCTGCGCCCATGCCCATCGTCTACCGTACCGACCTTCGCCTGACCGCCGATCAATTCATCGACATTCTTTCCCGCACCTCGCTGGGCCCGCGCCGTCCGTTGGAGGACCGCGACTGCATGCAGGCCATGGTGACCCATGCCAGCCTGATGGCCACCGCCTGGGATGGTGATCTGCTGGTCGGTGTGGCGCGCTGCGTGACCGATTTCGTCTATGCCTGCTACATGTCGGAACTGGCCGTGGATGAGCAATACCAGCGCCAGGGCATCGGCAAGGAACTCATCCGTGCCGCCCGCAGCCGCCTCGGGCCGCGCTGCCGCCTGCGCCTGCTGGCCGCCCCCGATGCGAGCGACTACTACGGTCATATCGGCTTCGCCCACAGCCCCCGCTGCTGGGAGCTGACGCCGGGAAGTGAACTTAAATAACGCTATAAATCATTTATAAAGATTAACCATGATCGAGATTCAAGCCTATCGTCCGGAACACGCACAGGGCGTGGTAGATGTCATCCTGCCGATTCAGCAGGAAGAGTTCGGCATTCCCATCACCCTGGAGGGGCAGCCCGACCTGAAGGATATTGCCGGTTTTTACCAGAAGGGCCATGGCAATTTCTGGGTCGCGCTCGATGGCGGCAAGGTGGTGGGCACCATCTCCCTGCTCGATATCGGCAACGCCCAGGTGGCACTGCGCAAGATGTTCGTGGCGGCCAGCCATCGCGGCAAGGAGCATGGTACGGCCGCGCGCCTGCTGGACGGAGCCATCGCCTGGGCGCGCGCGCAGGGCGTGCGTCAGATTTTCCTGGGCACCACCGACAAGTTCCTGGCGGCGCATCGCTTCTACGAGAAAAACGGTTTCCGGCTCATCGAGAAGAGCACGCTGCCGCCTGCCTTCCCGGTGATGGTGGTCGATTCCCGCTTCTACGCACTGGACTGCTGAAGCGCTTGCGACTTCACAGCCGGCGCTGGCTGTCGACCCCGAAGTAGAACCATTCATTGCCCGGCAGGGCGCGCGGGTTGGGGAAGACGATGTAGCCGTCGCCCGGCGCCAGCACCGCCTGGCCGCTGTGCCGGTGGCCGATCAACTGGCCCTGGTGTACGCGGTCAAAGCTGGACCATTCCCGGGTGAAGCGGTCCTCGGCATGTTCCATGTCGATCACGTCCACCAGGCGGATCAGCTGGATGTCGGCCAGCGGCGGTTGCAGGGGCACATCGATCATGCCGTGCAGGGCCAGTGTCTGGAGGACGGCGTGATAGGCGACTTGCGGCGCTTGCGGATCATCGTGCTGACCACATTCCAGGGTCACGCCGTATAAACCCTTGCTGCGCGCGTATTCGGTGGTGCCCACGCCATACTGGCGGTCCAGCAGGTCGGGAGAAACCGCATGGCCTTGCTGGCGGCGGCGCTCCACCCCGCGCACATAGGCCCCCATCCATCCTTCCACCACGCGCTGGCAGCCCAGGTGCGCCACCATGCGCGCTTCGGCGGCCCCATGCGCAAAGGGTTCGACCTCGCCGCCATTGTCTTCCGGGCCGAGCATCGCAAAGGGCATGCCGCCGGTATGGAAGGAATGCAGGTCGAGCAGGATCTCGTGTTCATCGATCCACGGACAGAGCACGTTGCAGAGCTGGTCCTCGAAGTTGGCGGGGGCCGGGTGCGGGCGCAGGTTACGGTTCAGGTTACGGTCGCCCTGGCGTTGCTGCTTTTGGTAGGCCAGCGGATTGGTCACCGGCACCAGCGTCAGCAGGCCGCGCTGCAGGCGCAGTTGCCCGCTGTCGAGTTCGTGCTGCAGGCGGGCGATGGCCTGGGTACCGCAGGTTTCATTGCCGTGCACGGCACCGAGGACCAGCATGCGCGGGCCGGGGGCGAAGGCCGCATATTGCAGCCTGCGCAGGGAAGAGGGAAGGGAATCGGACGTCATCGGGTGGCACACAGAGGAAGCGGAAAGGGCAACGATACCCCGGTTCGGGCGGCGCTGCCAGTCGCAGCGGCCCGGCATCAGCGCAGCGGCTCCTGCCAGCCAGGCGTGGCAGCGGTCGCCACGGCATCGTGCGCATGCAGGCTCTCAAAGTGCGACACGCGTACCGAGCACGCGGCAAAGCGCGCTTCCAGCGCCTGTTGCAGGCGGCGTGCCGCATCTTCCACGTACATCAGATTGGCGCCGTTGGCCAGCGCAAAGGCCTGTTCATCAGCGCGTCGCACTGCGGTCTGCACGGCCGTGCCCAGTGCTGCTTCGGCGGTATCGATCAATGCCACCAGCGGGAACTGCGCGGCATCGCCGCCGACCGCAATGCTCAGCTCGGCCTGACTGCGCTGGCTGTGTGGCGTGGCCACACTCGCATGGCGCGCGAGCCAGCCCAGCGCGACCTCGCGACCGATGACCTCCTGCTGCGCGAAGTCAGCGGCAAAGGCATCCTGCAAGGCCTGTCGCGATAGCGCTGCCGAGCAGGGGCAAGTGGAAGAATAGGCGACGCTCACCTTCAGACGGATATCGAGCGTGTCATCGCGCAATTGCGCTGACAGGCTGACCGGATAGCTCTTCCAGCCCGTCAGATCCGGCGTGACCAGCGCGGCCCGCTGCTGCAGCAAGGCGAAGTCCAGTCGCAGCAACGCGGCACGTGACTGGCAATCGGTGTGGCTCTCCCGCATCTGCCGCAGCAGCGCACGCACGGCGGCGGGCGTCAGACCTGATCGTTGCGCGAAGGCATCCAGCAGCAGGTACAGTCGCGACATGTGGATGCCCTTGGCCTGCGGATCGGGCAGGTCCACCGCGACCTCGGCGCTGGCGGGCAAGCGTGTGCCGTCTTCCAGCCGCAACGGCAGGGCGATGCCGCTCATGCCCACCCAATGCAGGGGCAGGGCGATGCTGGCGGGTTCATCACGGGCGACGTCGGGCAGGGGACTACGTTGATGGAGCAGGGCCACGCCGATCACTCCCAGGCGGGGAAGGGATCGCTCATGCGCGCCCAGCCCATCGGCCCTTGCGCCATCTCGGCATCGGTGAGCAGGCAGGCTTCGAGCTTGGTGGTCAATGCCGCCTGATCCATGTCCATGCCGATCAAGACCAACTCCTGGCGCGCATCGCCGACATTGTCATCCCACTGTTCCAGGATGAAATCGATGGATTCCTGATCCTGCGGCCACTTCTCGCGCGGTACGGCGGCCCACCATTTGCCGGCCAGTCCGTGACGGCAGACGGCACCGGCCTGCGACCACGAACCCGCATGGGCCGGGCGTGTGGCGAGCCAGAAGAATCCCTTGGAGCGCACCACGCCGGGCCATTCGCTATTGATCAGATCGAAGAAGCGCTGCGCATTCATGGGCCGGCGTGCGCGCCAGGCGAAGCTGGTGATGCCGTACTGCTCGCTCTCCGGGATGTGCTCGCCGCGCAGTTCCTGTAGCCATCCCGGGGCCTGGCTGGCTTGTTCGAAATCGAACAGGCCGGTGTTCAACACCTGGTCCAGCGCGACCTTGCCGAACTGCGCGGTGACGATGCGCGCACGCGGATTGAGCTTGTGCAAGATGGCGTGCAGCCGCTCCAGGTCCAGCGGCGAGACCAGGTCCAGCTTGTTGAGCACGATCACGTCGCAGAATTCGATCTGCTCGATGAGCAGGTCGACCACGGTGCGGCTGTCTTCCTCGCCCATTGATTCACCACGCTCCTGCAGGCTGTCCTGGGAGCTGTAGTCCTTGAGGAAATTGAAGGCATCGACCACCGTGACCATGGTGTCCAGCCGCGCCACATCGGACAGGCTGGCACCCTCGTCATCGGTGAACGTGAAGGTCTCGGCCACCGGCAAGGGTTCGGAGATGCCGGTCGACTCGATCACCAGCTGATCGAAACGGCGTTCGCGCGCCAGCTTGCGCACTTCCATCAAGAGATCTTCGCGCAGGGTGCAGCAGATGCAGCCATTGCTCATCTCCACCAGCTTTTCTTCCGTACGCGAGAGATCGGCGCCGCCATCGCGCACCAGGGCCGCATCGATGTTGACTTCCGACATGTCATTGACGATCACCGCCACGCGGCGGCCTTCACGGTTGTGCAGGATGTGGTTGAGCAGAGTGGTCTTGCCGGCACCGAGGAAGCCGGAGAGTACCGTCACGGGAAGCCGGCGGTCGCCGGGCTGGCGTTGGGGGGAGGTCATGGGAGTGTGGAATCAGGGCAAGGGTGGACGGGGAAAATCGCCGTCTGCGAATGGGCTAAAACGGCATGAATGCAACTGAGTTGCGAATATCTCACAAATGCAACAATGTTGCAAATAGGGGCGGCATGCTGCATTGCGTAGTCGTCTCCCCGGCAGGGGATGGCGGCGTGCCGGCTGCCGGTAGGAAAACCGCGCTTGTGCTAGCATTGCGCCTCGCAACAAGGAGGTTTCATCTCATGTCCCAGATCTTCCCGTACAGGGGAAACGCCGTCATCCCGGAGATCAAGAAGCTCGACAACGGCAAATTCATGGCTTGCTTCGTGATTCACGAAGGCAAGGATGGCAGTGGCAAGCTGCGTTACCAGCGCAAGGCGCCCACCAATGAATTCGATACCGAAGACGAGGCGATCGCCTACATCCTCGATTTTTCGGGCGACTGGATCGACGAAAATCCCATGTGATCCCCACCGGACGCCGTATTCACGGCGCTGCAGGGCACAGGCAAGAAGAGCCGCACGGATCCCTCCGTCGGCTCTTTTGCATTGGCGCTGCGACAAATTGTCACATTCGCAGGGGCCACCGCAGGGCCTACAATCGCGACCCTGTTCTCCTGATCCATGTCGATGGCACCTGCCATCCTCCCCGCCATGACCACCACCTCCCCGCCCGCCACCGCAGCCAGCCCTACCGCCCGTACGGCCACTGCGACACCCTCGGCCCTGCATGCGGTGCTGTTGCGCCTGCACTTCTACATCGGTCTGTTCGTCGGTCCCTTCGTGCTGGTGGCGGCGCTGACCGGCACGCTCTACGTACTGACCCCGCAGATCGAATCGCATCTCTATGCCACCCAGCTCTACAACCAGAGCTCGGGCCAGGCCAGGCCGCTGGCCGAGCAGGTGGCCGCCGCGCAGGCATTCCTGGGGCCGCAGGCGCGGCTGTTCGCGGTGCGACCGGCCAGGGCCGCCGGATGGAATACCCGTGTGATGTTCAGCCAGCCCGGTCTGGGCGATTCGGAGAGCCGGGCCATCTTCGTCGATCCGGTGAGCCTGCAGGTCAAGGGCGATCTGATTGTCTATGGCACCAGTGGCGTGCTGCCGCTGCGGACCACGCTGGATTACCTGCACCGCAACCTGATGCTGGGCGAGCTGGGCCGCAACTACAGCGAACTGGCCGCTTCCTGGCTGTGGCTGGCTGCGCTGGGCGGAGTGTGGTTGTGGTGGCGCGGTCGGCGGCGTACCGGCGCCCCAGCGCGCGTAGCGCGACCGCTGAACGTGCGCCGCATCCATACGCTGGTGGGCTTGTGGATCGTGCTCGGACTGGTGTTTTTCTCGGCCACCGGACTGACCTGGTCACGCTGGGCCGGTGAGCGCGTGGGCCAGATGCGTACCCAACTGGGCTGGATCACGCCATCGGTGTCGACGCAGTTGCAGCCTGGCGCAGCGGCCATGTCCATGGGTGAGCACGCCGATCACATGGGCGCGCATGGCATGCCGATGCCGATGCCCGAGGCCGGTGACCCGGCCCGCTTCGACATGGTGCAGCAGATTGCCCGCGCCGGCGGCATCGACGCGGCCGATATCGAGATTCGTCCGCCACGTGCGGCTCACCAGGCCTGGGTGGTGCGCGAGGTGGATCGCTCCTGGCCGACCCAGGTGGATACGGTGGCCATCGATGCGGATCGCATGGCCATCACCAGCCGGGCCGATTTTGCGGATTTCCCGTTGATCGCCAAGCTGATCCGCTGGGGGGTGGATGCGCACATGGGCGTACTGTTCGGCGTCGCGAACCAGATCCTGATGGCGCTCTTCGGGGTGGCCCTGACCGGCTTGATCGTGTTGGGCTACATGATGTGGTGGCGTCGCCGCCCGGCCGCGGGCGCCAGCCTGGCGCCCTTGATCCAGGCCGTGATGCGGCTGGCGCCGGTGCAGCGTGCAACGCTGGCGGTGCTGGCGCTGTTGCTGGGATGGAGCCTGCCACTGATGGGCGCAAGCTTGTTGCTGTTCCTGCTGGTGGATGTGATCCGTTATACCCGCGCTGTCCGCGCTACGGTCTGATCATTCACCGCGCTGGCCGTCGGCGCTCTGCTCGAACCACTCACTGCCGCGTTGCACGAAGGTCTGCGACGCGGCCAGCGCAAAACTCTTCACTTCGGGCTGCCAGCCCAGTCGATGCACCACAATCTGGTGTGCCTCCACCTGCAGCACGTTGAAGGAATTGCTCTCGCCGCGGCCACGGGTGGAGGTGGCCGTGCCCGCCTGCACCACCAGGGCCGAATAACCGGGGATGTGATAACGCCCGGCGCTGCTGACGGCCGAACTGGTATGCACGTGACCGGCCAGCAGCAGGTCGGCCCCGCACAGCGCGAAGGCGCGCATGGCCGGTACCGCCTGGCCGACCAGGCCATGATGCTGCGGGCCCGGCGGCAGGTCGAAGGGGTGGTGGGTGACGATGATCTTGACCAGGTGATCGCCCACCGCGGCCAGCTCGCGCCGCGCCAGTTCGATCTGGCGATCATTGACGCGGCCATCCTGGATGGTCAGTGAGCGGGCAGTGTTGATGCCGACCACGGCGATTTCATCATCGACATAGCGCGGCTGCAGATCGGCGCTGATGTGGCGCTTGTACTTGCGCAGCGGCTGCATCAGGCGCGCGGCCACATTGAAGAGCGGCACGTCATGATTGCCCGGCACCACCAGCCGGGGGAGCGGCAGGGCATCCAGAAACTGCCTGGCCTGCTTGAACTGGCTGCTGCGCGCGCGCTGGGTCAGGTCGCCGGAGACCACCACCAGGTCTGGCTGCAACTCATGCACCTGGGCAATCAGGGGTTCGATGATCTCGGCATCGGTGCGTCCGAAATGCAGGTCCGACAGATGGATGAGGGTGCGCATCAGTTCTCCCCCAGCAATTTGTCGAGCAGTCCGGGCGGGCTGTCGTTGCCGGTTTCCGGCACCGCGGCCTGCGGCACGATCACCGTCAGCGAGACCGGACGGATGCGGTAGTGCAGCGGGGTCTGCATCAGATTGACTTCGCCATCGGTGGCCACGCGCATGCGCTTTTTATGGGTCTCGATGTGGATCTCGCTGCAGGTCAGCACGTCGAAGTCCTGCGCTTGCTGCAGGCGTCCGAACAGCGCATGCAGGGCCAAGCGCAGCAGGCCCCAGCGTCCGGTGCGGTGGCAGACGTAGAGACTCAGTTGGCCCTCGGTGAGGGTGGAGCGCTTGCCGATGTCCAGGCCGCTCATCAGGTATTCGTTGTTGCCGATGAAGACGAAGGGCGTGCGCCGCCAATGTTCCTTGCCATCGATGGACAGCCGTACCCGCAGGAAGGGGTAGCGCCGCAGCGCCCCCATGGCGGCCCAGGTGAAGGCCAGCCATTTGCCCCGGCCCAGGCGCGCCTGCTGCTTCTCGCGTTCGCGCACGATGTCGGGATAGAGACCCAGGCTGGAATTGTTGATGAAGGGCGCGCCATTGACCTCGCCGCTGTCGACCTTGAGCCTGCGCCCGGTGGCGATGTTGGCGATGGCCTCGTCCAGCGTCAGCGGGATGTTGAGGTCCTTGGCGAAGTGATTCAGCGTACCCAGCGGCAACACGCCCAGCGCACTCTGGCAGTGCGGATCAGCCAGCAGGATCGAGGCCACCGCATTGACGCTGCCATCGCCACCGCCCACGGCGACTACGGCGATCTTGTCGCGCACGGCAGTGCGCGCAGTCTGGAGCATGTCTTCGCCGCTGCGTGCCAGATGCACCACGGCGTGCAGGCCATGACGTGCAAATGCCTCGGTGATATGGGCCGCCAGTTCTTCGGCGTGGCCGCCCCCGGCGCGGGCGTTGATGGCGGCTACCACGTCAGGGCGGCTTGCCGGGTCGGGATGGCCATGGTGGGTGGGCAATGCCTGGGTCGTGTCTTGTTCTGTCATCCGCGGGGAGTGGGAAGGTGGTTTCAGAGCCCGTTGGAGCGCGGCTGCGCGCAATAGTGCCGCTGCCATGTGAACACCACGGTCGTCCACAGCGCGAACCAGGCTGTACCCAGCAGCATCGCACCCAGCACGTCGCTCAGGAAATGCGCTCCCAGGTAGACCCGGCTGAAGGCGGTCAGCGCCACCAGCAGCAGGGCTGCGCCGAGGACGGCGGCCTGCACGCCGCGCTCGCCGGTCTTCAGGCGTGCGCCGATGGCCGCCGTCACGCCCGGCTGGTTGAGCAGGTAGGCGGCCAGCATGGCGTAGAGCAGGGTGGCACCGATGGTGTGTCCACTGGGAAAGCTATAGCTGTGCAACACCAGGATGGGGTCCTCAAAGCTGGGACGCAGGCGCGCGAAGATGTGCTTGAGCGTGAAATTGCACAGCATGCCGCCGGGCAGCACCAGCAGCAGGTCGGTGACCCAGGCCCAGCGCTGTTTGCGGACCATGTGCCAGAGCAGAAGTCCACCCATGACCAGCACGCCGATGGTGCCGTGCAGACGCGTATAGCCGAGCACCAGTTCGGTCAAGGGGGAGAAGGCATGCTGGTTGAACCAGTCTGCCAGTTGCTGATCCAGGCGCGTAAGTTCTCCCTTGCTGCTGACCTCATAGGCGATCAGCGCAAACAGCATGGCCGTGGCCAGCACGGCCATCAGGCCCGTGGTGAGCGGCAGTCCGAGGTGGTGGTCACGCGCCATGCGGGCGCGCAGGAAACGCTGGAGGGAAGGAGCGGAAGAAGAGTGTCGTTCTGTCATCCGGCCATTCTAACCTCAGCCCCCCGTGCCCCGGCAAGGGGCCGGGGTGGGGCCGGTCAGATCAGGCGCAGGGATCGTTGCCCAGCGCGATGGCGCGCAGGGCCGCCAGGTCGCACAGCTCGACATCGCGGTGGTTGACCTCGATCACGCCGGTCTTCTTGAAGTTGGTCAAGAGCCGGCTCACGCTCTCCACGGCCAGGCCCAGGTAGTTGCCGATTTCCTCGCGGGTCATGCGCAACTGGAAGCGGGTCGAGGAATAGCCCCGGCTGGCATAGCGGGACGACAGATTGAGCATGAAGGCGGCCATCTTCTGCTGGGCGGTCATGCTGCCCAGGGTCAGCATGACGCGTTGCTCGCGCGAAATCTCCAGGCTCATCATGCGGTGAAACTGACGCAGCAGGGTGGGCATGTCGCGGAACAATTCTTCCAGGCGCGTAAAGGGGATTTCGCAGACTTCGCTGTCTTCCAGTGCCACGGCTTCGCACAGGTGGTGGCCTGCGCCGATGGCATCCATGCCCAGCAGTTCGCCGGCCATCTGGAAGCCGGTAATCTGCTGGCCGCCATTGGTATTGCCCTGGAAGGTCTTGAAATGCCCCAGGCGAATGGCATAGAGCATGTCGAACTTGTCATTGAGGCGGTACAGGCTCTCATCGCGCTTGACCTTGCGGCGGCGGTTGATGACCTGCTCCAGTCGCTGCATGTCGCCCTGGTCCAGTCCCATCGGCAGGCACAACTGGTGCATGCTGCAGGCCGAGCAACTGGCGCGCAGCGCGTGCAGGGTGAGCGGAGGCGGCGACTGGATGGGCGTGTGGGCAGGTAGGCTGGACATAAGCGTTGGATTTTCCTCTATGTTGTGGCGGCGTCGGCTGGCCAGGGTTTGGCGTGATGATATGTGATTGCGCCACATTGTCATGCAGCTGCGCAGCTATTTTTTCCCTACTTTTACCACAGTTCTTGCCTGCAAAACGCATCTGCGGGGCGAGCAACCGAAACTTTCATCGTTTCCGTCATTGACTTGTTTTTTGGTTACGCCTGTCATCGATTGCTTCACTTCACCATTGTCAGCACGGCGCGAAACTGCGGATGTTCGCTTTCGCGCAGCCATTCATAGGCCACCATTTCCAGTGTCACCGGGGTGGCACCGGCCGCGCGCAGGCGGTCGAAGGCGGCATCACGGTCCTGCGCACGGCGTGACGCGCAGGCGTCCAGCAGAGGCAGGACGCGGTAGCCCTGTTGCAGCAGTGACAGCGCAGTCTGCAGCACGCAGATGTGGGCTTCGCAGCCGGCCACGATGATCTCCCGTACCACCGGGGGAATGATCGGCAGCAAGCCGTCCGCGCAGGCGTCGAAATGCTGCTTGGACAGGGTCTGGTCGCACAGGCGGGCGATCTCCGGATGGTTGGGGCCCAGCTTCGCGGGCATCTGTTCGGTGGCTAGTACCGGTACCCCCAGCAGCCGGGCGATACTGGCCATGCGCACCAGCTGCGCCAGCATGGCCCGGCCTTCGTGGAGGGCAGGCAAAAGTCTTTCCTGGGGGTCGATCACCAGCAGGGCCGATTGATGGGCATGGATCAGCATGAAAGTCCTGTCATGTGGGGTTGGCAGAAATTGACGGTCTTGTGTCATTGACGCCAAACGGGTGGGAATCCGACAATTTTTCCATCATTGACCCTCCGGAGCAAATCCATGCTTTCCTGCTTGTCTGCCGCAGCGCGCGATGGCCGCCGCAACGCCGCCGTGCTGGCCGTGTGCCAGGGCCTGTTCACCTGCGCCATCTCGATCGACCTGACCCTGACCGCGCTGACCGGCTGGCAACTGGCCCCGGACAAGGCGCTGGCGACCCTGCCGTTTGCCCTCATCACGGTGGCCGGGGCGGTGGTGACCTGGTTTGCCGCCTTCCTGATCCAGCGCCTGGGACGTCGCTGGTCCTTCGTGCTGGGGGCAGCCAGTTGCTGTATCGGCGGGCTGATTTCGGTGTGGTCGGTCTGGCATGCGCAGTTCTGGACCTTCTGCGTGGGGACGGCGCTGGTGGGGGTATTTCAGGCCTTTGCGCAGTATTACCGGCTGGCCGCCGCCGATGCGGTCGAAGAGACCGCCAAGAGTCGTGCCATTTCGACGGTACTGGCCGGCGGCGTGATCGCGGCCCTGATCGGTCCGGCCCTGGCGGCCTGGAGCAAGGACTGGTTTGCGGCAGCGTTGTTTGCCGGTGCCTATCTGGTGGTGGCGGGCATGGGACTGTTGTCGGCGCTGGTGCTGCTGCTGTTCTATCGCGACCAGGCCGGGCCGGTGGCGGTGACCTCAGCGGAGGACCTGACCCCGGCGCGGCCGCTGTCGGCCATTGTGCGGACGCCGATCTTCATGGCCTCGGTCGCCAACAACGTGGCGGGCTCGATGGTGATGATGTTCATCATGACCGCGGCACCCCTGGCGGCGGTGGCCTGCCACCATGGCATCGACGACGGCGCGGCCATCATCCAGTGGCACCTGGTGGGCATGTACGCGCCGTCCTTCTTTGCCGCACGCCTGATCCAGCGCATGGGCCTGGGCTCCGTGCTGCTGGCAGGACTGGGCATGAACCTCGGCTGCGCCCTCATCGCCATGTTCTCGACCACGCTGCCAGCCTTCTACGTGGCCTTGCTGCTGCTGGGGACAGGCTGGAATTTCATGTTCGTCGGCGGGACCACGCTGCTGGCGCAGTCCTATGCTCCCTCCGAGCGTGCCAAGACCCAGGGCCTGGCCGAGCTCATGCGCTATGCCGCCACTGCGCTGGCCACGCTGGGTGCCGGCCCCTTGCTGGCCCGCTTCGGCTGGGAGACGCTCAATACCGCCATCCTGCCGGTGCTGCTGCTGTCGGCCCTGGTCACCTTGCGCTGGATGTGGTCCCGACGTGCCGCGCAGACGGCACTCGCGGCGGGTCTGCGCTAACATCGGAGCATGAATGCCATGACCCCTGAGCTTACGCCCATGCCGTCTCCGCTCCCTGTGCGCAACGTGGTCCTGCTCGCCTATGACGGCATGAATCTGCTGGACCTTTCCGGTCCCATGCAGGCGCTGGCCACCACCAACCGCCTGCAGGGGGGCGAGATCTATCGCCTGCACGTGGCCTCGGCCGGAGGGGGCGCGATCCTCACCAGCGCCGGCCTGCCGGTGCTCACGCATCCTCTGTCCTCGCTGGATGGCTTGCTGATGGCTGATGGCCTGCATACCCTCATCTCTCCCGGGGGCAGCGTGGGCGAGCGTTTTTGCATCGATACCGCCCTGGTCGCGTGGATACGCCAGGCCGCGCCGCGCGCGCAACGCGTCTGTTCAGTCTGCACCGGTGCGTTCCACCTGGCCGAGGCGGGTGTACTGGATGGCCTGCGCGTGACTACGCACTGGGCTTCGGTCCAGGAACTGCAGCATCGCTATCCGGCGTTGCAGGTCGATGGCGAGCCGATCTATATCCGTCAGGGGCGGATCTGGACCTCGGCGGGGGTGACGGCCGGCATCGACCTGACGCTGGCGCTGGTGGAACAGGATCTTGGCCATGCCGCTGCCATTGCGACGGCACGGCAACTGGTGATGTTCATCAAGCGTCCGGGCGGTCAATCGCAGTTCAGCACCTCGCTGGCCTCGCAGGCCGCCGGGGCGGCACGCTTTGCCGAGCTGCATGCCTGGATCGCCGGCAATCTGGAAGCGGATCTGCGCGTAGAGAACCTGGCGCGTCAGGCCAACATGAGTCCGCGCACTTTTGCCCGTCTGTATGTGGCCGAGACCGGCCGTACGCCGGCGCGCACGGTGGAGTTGATGCGGCTGGAGGCGGCACGCCGGGCGCTCGAGGAAACCCGCCTGCCGCTCAAGCGCATCGCCAGCCAGTCCGGCTATGGGGAGGAACAGAACCTGCGCCGGGTCTTCCTGCGCCAGCTGGGCGTGAGTCCGGGGCAGTACCGAGAGCGCTTTGCGGCAGCATGATTCCTGTGGCTGCGCACGCCCTGCCTGATCATCCAGACATGCAGCGGCATTACCAGGAACCGTGTTTGCAGGACGCAATACAGGCAGTCGCAGCAGGTTCCGCTACGTCGTGCAGGGGCTGCTCGGCAGCGTGGACATGCAGTCTGAGACCGGCGCCCAGGATCGACAGCAGCAACAGCATCCGCTCCACGCTGACGGCCCCCGGATTGCCTTCGATCTCGGCGATACGCGCCTGGCTCACGCCCACGCGCGCACCCAGTTGTGCCTGGGTCATGCCCTGCTGCTTGCGCAGGGCGCGCAGATGCTCGCGCAACTGGGTCGACAGACTGATCGGAAAATCGTTGACCATGGAGACTCCCTCAAGACAAAGATGTGGCAGGGGTGGCACTGAGGTCGGATTTCCTGAGGCGTGGCTGCCGAGGAAAATATAGGGTGAATACAATAAACCGCAATATAAGAATAGTCTTGTTTTTTGTATTTATCGGTACAACCCGATAAATTCTATTTATCGTCTTTGACTTGTATTTCGTGCTGCGGCTTGTTGTCGGGAGACAAGGCAGTCAGTGCCGCCAGCGAATCCAGCCACCACGACAGCGCCGGACCGGCCGGATGGTCGGGCTTGTAGACGCACTGGATGGGCAGTTCGGTCCCTTGGGGCGGGTGATGGATGGTACTGATGCTGACCAGCCGTCCATTGTCCAGATCGCTGCTCACCACATGCAGCGGCATGTTGCCCCAGCCCATGCCGGCCCGCAACAGGGCGTGCTTGGTACCGAGATCGCTCATGCGCCAGGTCAGCCGTGAATGTACCGAGAAATCCTGGCGCGCCGTCAGTTCGCTGCGGTCGGACAGCACCAATTGGGTTTGCTGTTGCAGCAGCTTTTCGGAAATGCGTCCCTTCACCCTGGCCAGCGGATGGTCCGGCGCGACCACCGCCACCAGCTGCACGCTGGGCAGGGTAATGCGCAGCAGGTTGGGCGGCGTGGTCGGCAGGGTCCCGAGGATGCCCAGCATCGAACGCCCATCGATGACGCGTTCGGCTACGGCGCCCAGGGCCTCCACCTCCAGTCGCACCGTCACCGCCGGGAAAGCCTGGCGAAAGCGCTGCAGCAGGTCCACCAGGCAATCGGTGGGAAAGAACACATCCACCGCCAGCGACACTTCAAGCTCCTGCCCGCGTGCGTAGGAACTGGCCCGCACCTGCAGCGAATCGACATGATCCAGCACCTGCCGCGCATCGGCCAGCAGAGCCGCCCCCGGACTGGTCAGCTGCGGCCGGTAGCCGCTGCGGTCAAACAGCAGTACCCCGAGCTGCTCTTCCAGCGTGGCGATGGCATAGCTGACGGCTGACTGAGCCCGCGACAGCTTGCGCGCCGCAGCCAGGAAACTGCCGCTGTCGGCCACCTGCACGAAGACCCGCAACTGATCCAGCGACAGACGTTCAATATTCATGGGGCTCCCGCCATGGTATGGAGTGACGAAGTGCTCACTATATCTAAAATTTAGATCATGATTATAAAAAGATAATCAGTTTTATCGGAAGCCGAAGTTGCCTATTCTGTCGTCACTGGCTGCAGCGAAGGCCGTAACGGGCGCAGCATGAAGCGAGGAGCCGGTTCGATGATTGGCATCGGCCAACATCGGGCAATATCAGGCAACATCGGGCAACAACAAGATTGAAGGCAGTACGGCATTACAACTCAAACACAAGGTCGTTCACCCAACACTACAGAGGCTTACCATGATCACGCACTACAACACCTTCCGCATTGGCCGCGTTCTGCTGGCTTCCCTGTTCGTCATTTCGGGCATCTTCAAGATTGTCGGCTTTGCCGGCACCGTCGCCTACTTTGGCAGTCTGGGACTGCCGGTCCCGACCCTGGCCGTGCTGGTCACCATCCTGGTGGAAGTCGGCGGTGGTCTGCTGCTGATGACCGGGCGTGGTTTGCGCCCCGTGTCGCTGGTGATTGCGCTCTTCACCGTCGGTGCGACGCTCTCGGCCCACCATTTCTGGACGATGGAAGGCGCAGCTGCTCAAGGTCAGATGATTCACTTCCTCAAGAACGTGGCCCTGATCGGCGCGCTGCTGCTGGTGTCCTCGATCGACCCGCAAGCCCGGCCGGAAGAAAGCCGTTGAGCCTGACGGCGCAGCGTTGCACCCATCACCAATGATTGACCGGTCCGCCCCCACGAAGGGCGGGCTTCCCAAGGAGAAACAAGCATGAGCACCCCCTACACCCGTCAGATCGAACGCCTGGTCAATGGCATCCCTACCCAGGATGGCGCCGGCGTGAGCCTTACCCGCGTGCTGACCCACGACCTGCAACGTCGCCTGGACCCGTTCCTGATGCTGGACGCCTTCCACTCCGACGAGCCCAGCGATTACCTGGCCGGTTTCCCCGACCATCCGCATCGCGGCTTTGAAACCGTGACCTACATGCTGGCCGGTCGCATGCGCCACCGCGACAATGCCGGTAACGAAGGCTTGCTGGAGCCGGGTGGCATGCAGTGGATGACGGCCGGCCGCGGCCTGGTCCACTCCGAGTTGCCGGAACAGGAAAACGGCCTCATGAGTGGTTTCCAGCTGTGGGTGAACCTGGCGGGCAAGGACAAGATGACCGATCCCGGCTATCAGGACATCCCGGCGGCGGGCATTCCCGAGACCGAGCCGCAGCCTGGCGTGAAGGTACGCGTATTGGCCGGCAGCGCCTTTGGTGTGGCCGGAGCGATCCATCGGGAGACCACCGAGCCGCTCTACCTGGACCTGAAGCTGGAAGCCGGCGTGACGCTGGATCTGCCGATCCCGGCCACGCACAATGCCTTCCTCTACGTCCATGAAGGCAAGCTGGCCGTGGGTGCCCAAGGCAGCGAGACCCGTGCCGCCGAGGCCGGGCGCATGGCGGTGCTGTCCAACGTGGCCGGTGCGGCCGGGGTGACGGTGCGCGCCGAGCAGGCCAGCCACTTCCTGCTCATTGCCGGTAAGCCCCTGAATGAGCCAATCGCACAGTGGGGTCCGTTCGTGATGAATACCCGCGAACAGGTGGAAGCGGCCATCGACGATTTTCGCGCCGGTCGCTTCTGAATTCATCCATCCCTACATCTACATTCCAACCCCGGCAGGCGGGTCTCAAGCAGAGCCCGCCGCCCCAGGAGAGCACCATGAGCAATATTGTTCACCAGATCCACGGCCTGACCCGCGACATCGGTTTCCCGGTCCGTCGCCTGCTACCCGCGGCGGCTGCACGCACGGTCGGTCCCTTCGTCTTTTTCGATCATATGGGGCCGGTGGAATTCGATGCCGGCACGACCGAGGGCGATGTCCGTCCGCACCCGCACATTGGCCTGGCCACCGTCACCTATCTGTTCTCCGGCGCCATGATG
This sequence comes from Herbaspirillum sp. C7C8, assembly GCF_022627875.1. Classification (NCBI taxonomy): domain Bacteria; kingdom Pseudomonadati; phylum Pseudomonadota; class Betaproteobacteria; order Burkholderiales; family Oxalobacteraceae; genus Herbaspirillum; species Herbaspirillum sp. C7C8. The sequence continues at coordinate 27,792 of NZ_JABXGG010000010.1, read as the reverse complement.
CACCGTGACAGCCTGGGCGTGGTCCAGCGCATCACCCCGGGAGCCGTCAACTGGATGGCCTCGGGACGGGGAATTGTCCACTCCGAGCGCATTCCCGACGATATCCGCGAGCAGAAGGTGCCCGTGCACGGGCTGCAGATGTGGGTAGCGCTGCCGGCCGGGCAGGAGGACAGTGAGCCGCTGTTCCGTCATTACGCCTCGCAGGACATGCCTGAAGCCCAGGTCGGCGGCGCCCGGCTGCATGTGCTGGCCGGTTCGGCCTTCGGTGTGAACTCGCCGGTCATCACGGCCAGTCCGACGCTGTATGTGGCCGGCAGCACCACGCAGGGCGGTGAGCTGGAGATCGCCCCGGAGGTGCAGGAACGTGCGGTCTACGTGGTCAAGGGTGAGGTGATGCTGGACGGCGAGCGCATGGAGCCGGGTACGCTGGCCATTCTGGCGCCGGGTGCGGTCGTGACCTTGAAGGCGGTGGGAGAGACGGTCTTCATGATCCTGGGCGGGGCCCCGCTGGATGGGCCGCGCTTCGTGTGGTGGAACTTCGTGGCCACCTCGCGGGAGAAGATCGAAGCGGCCAAGCAGGCGTGGAGTGGCCGTGACAAGCGCGTGTTCCCGGATATTCCGGGAGAGACCGAGTGGATTCCGTTGCCGGCGCATTGAACGCATCTGGTCGCCCATCCGAACTGCATCCGGCAGGGCTCAAAACAACACCGCCTGGCCAATTGCTGCGGCAGGCGGTGTTGGGAACAGACATGTCGGCCAGCAGAGGCCGGTCGATCAGATCAAGCCGATGATGCGCCCCATCTCGGTGATGTAGGGGCTGTCCTTCAAGACCTGGTTTTCCAGGCTGTCGGCAGCGCGGCGCAGGGATTGCCAGGTGTCGCCGACTTCGCCGGCATGCGGCTGCGGCTGGCTCAGGTGTTGCCGCAGGCGGGCGATGTCATCGCGCAACTGGTCGGCTTCGGTGCTGCCGGCGGGCAATTTCTGCAATTCCGCCTCGAACTGGCCGACCATGTCCAGCAGGCGCTGGTGGTCGAACGCTGGGGTTTGCATGGGCTCGCTCATGGATTCTCCTTCGGTGATGGACCGGCTCCATCATAGGCGCATTGCGCCCGGGCCGGCAAAAAAAGGCGCCGGGGTTTGCCCGGCATCAAGTTCTGCCATTTGGCCGCGGGCACAGGCGGGAAGTTCCGGCAGCGCTGCGATGGCGCCATGCTTTGTTACACTGGCGGCTGTTTTGGCGCGCCGCTTCCTGCGTCGCCCTCGCTGACCCCTGATTCATGACCTTACACGACGATACCCCACCTTTCATCAGCTGGACCTCCGGCGCTACCCCACAGCGGCTGCGCTGGCACTCGGAGGCCGGCAATGCGCCGCCCCGTCGGGTTGTCGAGGCCGATGACCAGATCGCCGCCGACGCGGCCTACAAGCTGGCCTGCGAGGGTACCGGCCTGCTCTGGCGCGGCGACTTCCAGAACGCGCGACAACTGCTGCAAGCCCTGGGGCGCCGGGTCGACCGCGCCCGCGAGCGCAGCCAGGCCAAAAGCAAGGCCAGACCGGCTAGCCCGGACAGCCCGGCACAAGCCTTCCATCATCATCGTCAGATGCAGGCGCAGCGCGCACACATCCTGGGCATGTTGCTCATTCCGGTCGATCCCGGCTTCGTGGTGCCGCTGCGCCGCGCGCCCGCGCTGCAGGCGGCCTGCAGCGAAGCCTACGGCACGGCGCTGCAGGGCGAGTCGTTTGCGGTCTCGTTGCGCGAGCTGCAGGGCTTGATCGGTGCCCATGAGTGGCGCAAGAAGGGGGTCGAGATCGGCGCTCTGGGAGGGCGCATCCACCCCTGGTATGGCGTGTTCTCCCCGGTACGGGGCGAATACGTGGAGCTGGTGGCCCAAGCCCCTTTACCCTCGACCGAACTGGCCTTCGATATCGGCGTGGGCAGTGGCGTACTTTGCGCCGTGCTGGCCCGGCGCGGCGTGCGCAAGATCGTCGCCACCGACATGGACCCCCGTGCCCTGGCTTGTGCCCGCGAGAACCTGCAGGCACTGGGCGTACTGCCCCAGGTGACGCTGCAAGAAGCCGACCTGTTCCCGCCCGGCCGCGCCCCGTTGATCGTCTGCAATCCGCCCTGGCTACCGGCGCGGCCCAGTTCACCCATCGAGCACGCGGTCTATGATCCGGACAGCCGCATGCTGCTGGGCTATCTCAATGGCCTGGCCGAGCACCTGACACCGCAGGGCGAAGGCTGGCTCATCATGTCCGACTTCGCCGAACACCTGGGTTTGCGCGCGCCCGGCATGCTGGACCAGGCCATCACCCGGGCCGGTCTGGAGGTGGTGGCACGGCACGACATCAAGCCGCGCCACGGCAAGGCGATTGACCGTGAGGATCCCCTGTACGCAGCGCGCAGCAAGGAAACCACCAGCCTGTACCGCCTGCGCACCCGCGCGAGCGCCTGAACCGATCTGAATCCAGCGAGGCAGACACCACCCATGAACCACTCGATCCGATTGCTGCCGCTACTGCTGGGCGTGCTGATGCTGCCGGCCAGCGCCCAGGTCACCACGCGCGATCTCGGCGGACACTATGGTCCGCAGCAGGGTGTGCCCGTTCCGGTGCCGGTCCCTGTACCGGTCCCGGATGCGCTGAACCGCAATGCACCGCTGAGCGAGCCCATCACGACCTCCGGCAATAGTTGCGTCTGCCAGGTGGCCGAGACCGGCGGCAGTGCCTGCATGATCTTCCTGCGCACCAATGCGGCCGACTGGATCGCCCGCAATGCGCCGCAGACACCCTTGCGTTCGTCGGCCAGCGGCCGCTACTACGATGCGTCCTTCGCCCTGGCGGCCAGTGCCTGCGCGGCGCGCAAGGTGGCGCCGGGCAGCGTGAAGCTGCATTGGCTGGGTCGCCGCAACGCGATCCTGGAGTGGAAATAGCACATCGTTCCGGCCATCACATCAGGCCGCTTCCGTCCAGGCAGGAAACTCCAGCACGACGGCAAAATGCCCGTCGGGCAGATAGTCGAAGCGCATCTGGCCGCCATGGGCCCGCATCACTTCTTCCACGATGGACAAGCCCAGGCTGGCCCCCATGCGGTTCTCCCCGCGCGGGGCAAAGGGCTTGCGCAATCGTTCCCAGTCCCTGGCGGCAATGCCCGGACCATCATCGATGAAGCTGAGGCGGTGCTGCCGGCCATCGCTGTCCAGGCGCACGTGCAACAGTCCCGGCGCGCCGTATTGCAGGGCATTGTCGAGGATGTTCTTGATGGCCTCGCCCAGCGCAATGGGATCGCCCTGGATCAGACAGGGCAGGGGCGGGACGTCCAGCGCCAGATCGGGCGGCGTACGCGAGCGGTTCGAGAGCACCTCCGTCATCTGTGAACGCACCAGTTCGGCCAGCGCGATGCGCTCCTGCAAGCGATTGTCATTGCGATGCTGGACCATGGCGTGATTGATGAGCTGGTTGACCAGCGCACCCAGGTTGCGCGTGCGTTCGCGCAACTGCGCCAGGTGACGCTGGCGCTTGTCCTCGCTGGATTCGGTGGCCAGCAGTTCCATCTGCGCCACCAGTGCCGTGACGGGCGTGCGCAGCTGGTGCGCGGCATCGCCGATGACGCGACGCATGGTGGCGCGGTGGACCACCAGTCGCTCCATGAAGGCATTGATGGCCGAGACCAGCGCATGGGTCTCAGCCGGCACGGTTAACGACAGAGGTGAAAGATCGTTCAGGTCCCGTTCGCGGATGGCCGCCTCGATGCGCTTCAGGGGCGCCAGTGCCTGATACAGGGTGAACATTGCTGCCAGAATCGTGAGCGCGCTCATGACCACGATCACCACCAGTGCCTTGCCGCCCAGGCTCTGGGCAAAGGACATGCGCGCATTGTTGGTCTGCGCCAGCACGATCACGGCCCAGGGATGGGGACTGTCGACCGGCATGCGGCGACCGATGATGGCCATGCGTACCGGTGTGCCCAGATAGTCGCCATCGCGCAGCAGCGGGCCTTGCTCCAGCTCGTTCCAGGGGATCTCCGGGCGGAATTCTCCGTCGCCTGCGATCACCCGGCCGTGCGGATCGAAGACCGCATAGATGGCATGGTCGCCCGTGCCCAGCATGGACAGCGTCGCCAGCGGCACATCGACGTTGACCTCGCCATGGTCGTACCAGGTGTTCTCGGCGATCTGCAAGGCACTGCCGGCCAGGATGCGGTCGTAGGCCTGGCGCGCAGCCAGCTGGGTCGAGATCCAGATGGCGATGAGCAGCACCACGGCACTGACCAGCAGCACCGCGCCCACCCGCACCACCAGCCGCGTATAGAGCGAACGTCCGACAAGGACGTGCGGGGAACGGCCGTGCATCAGTGCAGGGCACCGGCCGGGTTGGATACCGCCGCCTCTGCCAGCGCCGGCGCCTGCGGCACCAGCTGATAGCCCAGCCCGCGCAGGGTGCGGATCTCGAAGGCGGCACCGGCCAGTTTCTTGCGCAGACGCGCCACGTATTGCTCGACCGTATTGGCGTTGGGTGTATCGTCGACCGTGAAGAGCCGGTCCATCAGTTCATCCTTGTTGAAGATGCGCCCGGGGCGCGCGGCGATGATTTCCAGCAGCGTCACTTCGCGCCGGGTCAGGTCGATGGGCTGGCCATCTAGGGTGGCGGTGCGGCTCTTGCGGTCGATGCACAGGTTGGCGCAGTGCAGCAGGTTGGTCGACTCGCCACCGCTTCTGCGCAAGAGCACCCTGATGCGCGCCTCCAGTTCGCGAAAATCGAAGGGCTTGACCAGGTAATCGTCCGCACCCAGATCGAGCGCGCGGACCCGTTCTTCGATTTCTCCGCAGGCGGTCAGCATCAGCACCGGCGTGTGCTGGCCACGGGCGCGCAACTGCTCCAGCAGGGTGAAGCCATCGGTCTGAGGCAGCATCACGTCCAGGATCAGCAGGTCGAAGGCTTCGCCCAGGCGGCGCGCGGCGTGGCCGCCGTGGCTTTCCCATTCCACGGTGTGGCCGATGCGGGTCAGGTGGGAAACGATGGCCTCGGCCACGTCGGCAGTGTCTTCGACCAGCAGGATGCGCATGGGGATCTCCATTGTCATTTTCCGATGCCGCAGCTGTTGCGCGCTGCTTGGGCAGGGCGCCATTGTATGCCCGAACCGCCTGACAAAAACAGACGTCAGGTTTTAGTCAGATTCGTTACAGCTTGGCGGCCTAGCATCCACTCCAACATAAATCCTATAAATCATTTGGAGACCTGCATGAGCGACCCTGCCCAAGGTGCGTCGGCCCTCGACCCATCGCGTCCGCTGCTGGAAATCGACCGCGTCACCCTGCAATACAAGACCACCGATTCGCTGGTCACCGCTACCCGCAATGTCAGTTTCAACGTCCATCCGGGCGACCGCTACATCCTGCTGGGCCCCTCGGGCTGCGGCAAGTCCACGCTGCTGAAGGCCATCGGCGGTTATCTGCAACCGACCTCGGGCGCGATCCGTCTCAAAGGGCGGGAAGTCCATGAGCCGGGTCCGGACCGCATGATGGTGTTCCAGGAATTCGACCAGCTGCTGCCCTGGAAGACGGTGCGCCAGAACGTGGAGTTCGCGCTGCACGCCAGTGGCCGCCTGCAAGGAAAGGCCGCCGCCGAGCGCGCCGAGTATTACATCGGCAAGGTCGGCCTGGCCAAGTTCATCGACAGCTATCCGCACATGCTCTCCGGCGGCATGAAGCAGCGTGTCTCGATTGCCCGTGGCATGGCCATGGAGCCGGACGTGCTGCTCATGGACGAGCCCTTCGCCGCCTTGGACGCACTGACCCGCCGCAAGATGCAGGACGAACTGCTGCGCCTGTGGGATGACACCCAGTTCACGGTGCTCTTCGTGACCCATTCGATTGAAGAAGCCATCCGCGTGGGGACCCGCATCCTCTTGCTCACACCCCATCCCGGCCAGGTCCGCGCCGAACTCAACAGCATTGCGCCGAGCCAGTTGGGAACGGCCGCCCAGGCCGAGCTGGAAACCCGCATCAACGACATGCTGTTCGCCCACCACTGAGCCGCGCCGGAGACCTCATCATGCAAACCAATCTGCCCTTCGTCCGCCCGGAAATCCTGGTGGACCCCAATCCCGACGCCGCTGCCGAAGTACAGCGTCCGCTGTCGGCCTTCGAATCGCTCTATCGCATGGGCTGGCTGCGCAAGACCGTGATCCTGCTGGTACTGGCCCTGATCTGGGAAGTCTATGGCCGCTGGCTGGACAATGCCTTGCTCTTCCCCAGCTTCAGCGAGACGGTGCAAGCCTTCTTCGCCGGCATCGGCAGCGGCGTGCTGCTACAACGTGCGGCGGTGTCCATGCAGACCCTGCTGGTCGGCTACAGCCTGGGCATCCTGCTCGCCGGGCTGTTGACCACGGTCGCCATCAGCTCGCGCATCGGCAACGACCTGCTGGAAACCCTGACCTCGATGTTCAACCCGCTGCCGGCCATCGCGCTGTTGCCGCTGGCGCTGATCTGGTTCGGACTGGGCACCGGCAGCATCATCTTCGTGCTGGTGCATTCGGTGCTGTGGGCGGTCGCGCTCAATACCCATGGCGGCTTCCGCGCGGTATCCAATACGCTGCGCATGGTCGGCCAGAACTATGGCCTGCGCCGCTTCTCGCTGGTGAAATCGATCCTGATTCCGGCGGCATTTCCCAGTATCCTCACCGGCCTGAAAGTGGGCTGGGCCTTCGCCTGGCGCACGCTGATCGCCGCCGAGCTGGTCTTTGGCGTATCCTCCGGCGCCGGTGGCCTGGGCTGGTACATCTTCGAGAACCGCAACCAGCTGGAAACGGCTAACGTGTTCTCGGGCCTGTTCTTCGTCATCATCATCGGCCTGGTGGTGGAGAACCTGATCTTTGCCCAGATCGAGAAGCGCACCATCCGTCGTTGGGGCATGCAGCACTGAGCCGGGTGGATCTTGTCTGCATACAAGATCCACGCAAGCCATACATCAACAAGCAACGATCCATACAAGACCGAACCACTGAACAACTTCAGGAGACAAGCATGCAACGCTACACCCGACGTACTTTCACCAGCCTCATGATGGCCAGCGCTCTGGTCCTGTCCGGGGTGTCCGGCACTGCCCATGCCGAAGCGCAGGAGGTGCGGATCTCGCACGGCTACGGACTGCTGTACCTGCCCTTGATGGTCATCCGTGACCAGAACCTGCTGGAGAAGCACGCCAAGGCGATGGGCCTGGGCGATGTGAAAACCAAGTGGGTGCTGCTCGATGGCGGCAACGTCATCAACGACGCCATGCTGGCCGGCAACCTCGATATCGCCGGTACCGGTGCGCCGGGCTTCGTGACGCTGTGGTCCAAGGCGCACGGGATCCCGCGTTCGGAAGTGGTGGGTCTGGGTGCACTGTCGACCGCACCGCTCTGGCTCAATACCAACAACCCCAACGTCAAGTCATTGAAGGACTTCACGCCCAAGGACAAGATCGCCATTCCCGGCATCAAGACTTCGCTGTCGGCGGTGCTGTTGCAGATGGCGGCGGCCAAGACTTTCGGTATCGAGAACTACGCCAAGCTCGATCCGCTGACGGTGAGCCTGTCACATCCGGAAGCGATGGCGTCGCTGGTCTCGGGCAAGACCGAGATCACGGCCCACTTCACTTCGCCACCGTTCTCCTACCAGGAGGGCAAGGCACCGGGCATCACCCGCGTATTGAATTCGACCGACGTGCTGGGCCATATCACCATCGATGTGGTCTTCGCCCTGAAATCCTTCACCGACAAGAATCCCAAGCTGACCCAGGCCTTCATGGCGGCACAGGAAGAGGCCAATGCCTACATCGCCAAGAACCGCAAGGGTGCGGCCGAGACCTTCCTGCGCGTGTCCAAGCTGAAACTGCCTCAGGAAGAAGTGGAACAGATGCTGGCCGACCCCGGCACCGAGTTCACCACCACGCCGGTGGACATCATGCAGTACGTGGTCTTCATGGGCAAGGCCGGTACCATCAAGACCAAGCCGGCCAGCTGGCAGGAAATGTTCGTGCCGGCCTTCAAGGACCGCAAGGGCAGCTGATGCGGCGGCAGCCTGCGCTGCATGACAGTCCGATAGTCCGATAGTCCGATAGTCCGATAGCCCGGCAGCACATCCATTTTCTTCCCGCCAGCGGGGCGGGACTGGACGTCCTGCCGGGCTGCGCGTATGTTCGCAGTCTTCATCTTCCTGCGCAAACGCCACCCATGCCATCGCCGCACATCCGTTTCCGTTGTGATCCCGCCCTGGCGGAGCTGTTGCCGCGTCCTCGCCTGGCGCGCGAGATGATCCCGGAGTGGATCCGCAGCATGCCGGCCAAGGCTTTCTCCCCCTTGCATGACCGCGACATTCGTACCGTCAAGCAATGCCCGCCCTTCATCGATGCCATGGCGCATGGCGTCATGATTCTGCTGCCTTGTGATGTGCACGTGGACAAGGGCCAGTTCCGCTGGGACTGGGAAGCCCCGCCCACGACGGTAGAAGGACATCCGCGCGCACCGCTGAGTTTTCATCCACCAGCCCAGGTGACGGGCTCGCCCTTCGAACAGGGTGATGCGCTGGTCCTCAAGTTCAACAGTTTCTGGACCATCGAGCTCGAAGCCGGCTGGTCGCTCTTCGCGACCCATCCGGTGAACCGGCATGACCTGCCGTTCCGCTTGTTGTCCGGGCTGGTGGATGCGGATCATTTCCATGATGCCGGGATCAATTTCCCGGCGCTCTGGACCGCTGCGGATTTTGTCGGGGTGCTGCCCAAGGGGACGCCCGTGGCGCAATGTATGGCGGTGCCGCGCGAACGGCCCGAACTGCAATTCGATATTCTGCAGGGCGACAGTGCCAGCCGCTACAGCCAGACCGTGGCCGAGGTGCTGGCCAGTCCCAACGTCTATCGCAAGCGGTATCGCCAGCGCAAGTGAAGGCTCACTGCCGTCCGGGCAGGATGGTCGGGGTGGCGCGCGGCAAGGTGCGCGGGTAATCCTGGCTGAAGTGCAGGCCCCGGCTTTCCTTGCGCATCAAGGCGCTGGAGACGATCAGCTGTGCCACGTCCACCAGGTTGCGCAGTTCCAGCAGATCGCGCGAGATACGGAAGTTGGCATAGTACTCGTCGATCTCTTCCTTGAGCAGGCGGATGCGGTGCTGCGCGCGTTCCAGGCGCTTGTCGGTGCGTACGATGCTGACGTAATTCCACATGAAGCGGCGCAGTTCGTCCCAGTTGTGGGCGATCACCACTTCCTCGTCGGCATCGCTGACGCGGCTCTCATCCCACTGTGGCACGTCGGCGATGCGCCAGACACCGGCTGACAATTCCCGTTCGATATCGGCCGCAGCGGCGCGGCCCAGCACCAGACATTCCAGCAGCGAGTTGCTGGCCAGACGGTTGGCGCCGTGCAGGCCGGTGCAGGCCGTCTCGCCCACCGCGTACAGGCCCGGCAGGTCGGTGCGCCCGGCCATGTCGGTGACCACCCCGCCGCAGGTATAGTGCGCCGCCGGGACCACCGGAATCGGCTGGCGCGTGATGTCGATGCCGAACTCCAGGCAGCGCGCCTGGATGGTCGGGAAATGCTCGGCGATGAAGGCCGGACTCTGGTGGCTGATGTCGAGGTCGACGTGGTCCAGTCCGCGTTTCTTCATCTCGAAGTCGATGGCACGCGCCACGATGTCGCGCGGGGCCAGTTCGGCGCGCTCGTCATGGTCGGGCATGAAGCGCTGGCCTGCCAGCGCGCCGGCCGAGGCGGGCAGCTTGAGCAGCGCGCCTTCGCCCCGCAGGGCCTCGCTGATGAGGAAGGATTTGGCGTAAGGGTGGTACAGGCAGGTCGGATGAAACTGGATGAATTCCATGTTGGCCACCCGGCAGCCGGCCCGCCAGGCCATGGCGATGCCGTCACCGGTGGCCGAATCCGGGTTGGAGGTGTACAGGTAGACCTTGCCGGCCCCGCCCGTGGCCAGCACCGTACGTCCTGCCGCGATGGCCAGCACGCGGCCGCTGACAGAATCCTGCACATGCACGCCCAGGCAGCGTGGTTCGGCCCCGGGATCAAGCTTGCCGGCGTGGATCAGGTCGATGGCGCAGTGATGTTCCAGCAGGGTGATGTTGGGGTGGGCGCGCACGCGCTGCTCCAGCGTCACCTGAACGGCGTGGCCGGTGGCATCGGCGGCGTGGATGATGCGGCGCTGGCTGTGACCGCCTTCGCGGGTGAGGTGATAGCCCAGCTCGGCGCTGTCGTCGCGGGTGAAGGGCACACCCTGGGCGATGAGCCACTCGATGGCCTGGCGACCCTGTTCGACGATGGCGCGCGTGGCGCCTTCATCGCACAGGCCGGCCCCGGCCACCAGCGTGTCGGCGATGTGCTGGGCATGGCTGTCGCCCGAATCGAGCACGGCCGCGATGCCGCCCTGTGCCCAGTTGCTGGCTCCGTCCAGCAGTTCGCCCTTGGAAACGACCACCACCTGATACTTTTCAGCCAGATGGAGAGCGACGGAAAGACCGGCCAGACCGCTGCCGAGGATGACGACATCACACTTCATGATCGTGAGCAAAGCTGCTGTAGTGGAGGGAGGCGATGATTATAACCAGTCGCGGGCAGCGTGCTGTCGTATATCGTTTATATCGTTTCCGGAGCCCGGCAGGCACTGCGCCCGGGCCAAAACAAAACGGGCCCCGATCTGCATCGGAGCCCGTTCATGGGGTTCTGCTCAGCGCAGCATCACTGCGCAACGACCGGCTTGACCTTGGCCGCTGCCTGCTTGGCGCGGATGCGAGCGGTTTCCACGCTGTCCCCGGAGGCCAGGGCCACGCCCATGCGGCGGCGGGCGAAGGATTCCGGCTTGCCGAACAGGCGGATGTCGGCGCCGGGGATGCGCAGCGCATCGGCCACGCCGTCGAAGGCGATGCCGCGGGCATCGTGCTGGCCGTAGATCACGGCGGAGGCGCCGGGACTGCGCAGAGCGGTATTGACCGGCAGGCCGAGGATGGCCTTGGCATGCAGTTCGAATTCGCTCTGCACCTGGCTGACCATGGTGACCATGCCGGTGTCATGCGGACGCGGGCTCACTTCGGAGAACCAGACCATGTCGCCCTTGACGAACAGCTCCACTCCGAACAGGCCCAGGCCGCCCAGGTTTTCGGTGACCTTGCGGGCGATGTCGCGGGCCTTTTCCAGGGCTGCGGTGGGCATCGGGTGCGGCTGCCAGGATTCGACATAGTCGCCCTTGACCTGCACGTGGCCGATGGGATCGCAGAAGCTGGTGATGGTGTCGCCGTTTTCGTTGAGCGAGCGCACCGTCAGCAGGGTGATTTCATAGTCGAAGTCGATGAAGCCTTCCACGATCACGCGGCCGGAATCGACACGGCCACCGGCGGCAGCGTAATTCCACGCGGCTTCGATTTCTTCCGGACCGTCGATCTTGGACTGGCCCTTGCCGGAGGAGGACATGACCGGCTTGATCACGCACGGGAAGCCGATCTGGTCGATGGCTGCCTTGAGTTCTTCCAGGCTGTCGGCAAAGCGGTAGGGCGAGGTGGCCAGACCCAGGGTTTCACCGGCCAGGCGGCGGATGCCTTCGCGGTTCATGGTCAGCCAGGCGGCGCGCGCAGTCGGAATGACGTGGGCGCGGCCGGCTTCTTCCAGCTTGACCAGGGTTTCGGTGGCAATGGCCTCGATCTCGGGCACGATCAGGTCGGGCTGTTCCTGCTCGATCAGCGCAGCCAGGGCGGCGCCGTCGGTCATGTTGATGACGTGGGCACGATGGGCGACCTGCTGGCCGGGCGCGTTTTCATAGCGGTCCACGGCAATGACTTCCACGCCCAGGCGTTGCAGGGCGATGATGACTTCCTTGCCGAGTTCGCCGGAGCCCAGCAGCATGACTTTGGTGGCGGAAGGGGACAGCGGAGTACCGAGTCGGATTGCTTTTTTCATATCGGGGGGAGTGTGTCAGCGGGGGGCGCTGATGCAGTGCGAGAATGAATCACGGGCGGACGATACCAAATCTTGCACGGTTTGGACAGTCGCAATGTACGTACTTTCGGGATGGAGAATTGGCTAAAAAATTCCTATTTTTCTCTCGGGCAACGATTCGGGGCCCTCGGGGCGGTTTATATCGAATAACGTCGGTCTTCATTCTCTTTTTTGCGCCGAATCACCCTCTATTCAGCATTCTCCTGTTGGATGAGAAGCTTTTCGGGGGCAGCGTTTTCCTCTGGCAACACCACCAGGACATTTTTGATGGAAAGGAGAGATTCAAATGACTAGAATGAATGCACTGATATCAAATCGGAGTAATGCTGTCATGGCTACGCTGACTGTCCGTAATCTTCCCGATGAAGTACATCGCGCCTTGCGGGTGCGTGCTGCCCAGCATGGGCGCAGCACCGAGGCAGAAATCCGCGAAATCTTGACCCTGGCCGTCAGACCCGGCGGCCAATTGCGACTGGGAGATGCGCTGGTCGACATGAATCGCGCGCTGGGCGTCACCAACGAAGATGTCGAGGCGCTGGAGCAGATGCGTGAGCGTCGCCCTGCACAGCCGATGAGGTTCAAATGATCGTGCTTGATACCAACGTCGTCTCCGAAGCCATGAAGCCGGAGATACATCCCGGCGTACACGCCTGGCTCAACGCACAGGTCCCGCAGACGCTTTACCTGACCAGCATCACGATTGCCGAAATGGGCTTCGGTATTGCCAGCCTTCCTGCAGGTCGCCGTCAGGATGTGCTGGCGCGTCGTTTTGAAGGCATCCTGCGCCTGTTCAAGGACAGAATCCTCCCGTTTGATACCGATGCAGCCCGCGCTCACGCCGAGTTGGCCGTCAAGGCCAGGCGGGCGGGCAGGGGTTTTCCCACGCCCGACGGTTACATCGCCGCCATCGCGGCATCTTGCGACTTCAGCGTGGCTTCCCGTGACGTGTCTGCCTATGCAGCAGCCGCTTTGCCGGTCATCAATCCGTGGGAACACTGACGCCGCTTCGCTTCTCAGGGCAGCAATTCCATCTGCAGCATCACCCCCGACAACGCCTTTCCATGCGCATCCAGCGCGAGTGAGCGGGTAACCCCGCCACCCAGCGCCCGCTGCATCACGAAGTTGAGCGCGCCCAGATGCGGCAGCGCGTGGCGCACCACCTCACCATGGACCACCCCGGCAAAATGCGCGCGCACGCGTTCGGCCGTCAGGGTGCGCTCCAGCAGCGCATAGTCCTCCTGCCGATAGGCGATCACGGAGATATTCGAAATGTCGCCCTTGTCCCCGGCACGTGAATGAGCAATCTCTCTGAGCAGCATCTCAGGCCTCCTCGATGAAAACGGATGGATGTACCAGCGTGCGCGGCAGCAGCAGCGACAGCACGGCGATGACTTCGCGGGCCGACTTGGTGGCACCGCCGCCACCGGCCGGGCCGTTGGTATAAAGCGTCTCGACTTCGTTGCCGATGCGGATCGCCTCTTTCATGCTGGCCGTGCGGCCGGTCACGCGCAGGCGGACTTCCTGGGGCTCGGGTGCATGCGCCGACATCTGCTCACCGGCGATGGCATTGATGCCGATCAGGTCCATGCGCAGTTCTTCGGTCTGCACGCCCGTGAGCGCCAGCCGCTCGCGTACGATCTCGCCGGCCAGTTGCGCACGCGCTCGCGCGCCAGGGCCGGCATAGGAGATCTGGCCTTCGCCGATGAAGCTGTCTCGGTAACCCAGCGTGGTCTTGAGTGTCTGCGGTCGCGCACGCCCACGGCCGCCGGTGACGGCCACGCGGTCCGGCCCGACTTCTTCGATGTGGACTTGCGAGAAATCAGCAATCACGTCGGGCGTGAAGTAAGCGCTCGGATCATGGATCTCATAGAGCAATTGCTCCTTGCAGGTGCGTGCCGTGACCTGGCCACCGGAACCCGCCACCTTGGTGATGACGGCACTGCCATCGGCCTTCACTTCGCCGATGGGGAAGCCCAGCCTTGCCAGACCGGCCACATCCTTCTTGCCGGGATCGGCAAAGTAGCCGCCGGTGATCTGTCCTGCGCATTCCAGCAGATGGCCGACGAGCGTGCCCTGGCCGAGCCGGTCCCAATCATCGGCGGCCCAGCCGAACTCGTGCACCAGCGGCGCCAGCACCAGCGCCGGGTCGGCCACGCGCCCGGTGATGATGACCTGGGCGCCGCCCTGCAGCGCTTCCACGATGGGTGCGATGCCCAGATAGGCATTGGCCGAAATGAGGCGCGTGCCGAGAGCCGCGACCGGCTGGCCATTGTCCTCGATACGCCATGCTCCCTGCTGCACGGCCTCCAGTACATCGTCGCCGACCACGGCGGCCACCTTCAGCCCAGCCAGTCCGGATGCGCGCGCGATCTCGCGGACCCGCTGCGCCGCAGCCAGCGGATTGGCCGCGCCCATGTTGGTGATGATGCGCACGCCCCGCGTGGCACAGGTCTTCAGGACCGCGTGCATGCGCTCTTCCAGCAGCGGGTCATAGCCTCTGGCCGGGTCGGCCAGTCGGGTCTGCTGGCCGATGGCGATGGTGCGTTCGGCCAGGCATTCGAAGATCAGGTAATCCAGCTGGCCATGCTCGGCCAGTTCGGCGGCCGGTTCGATGCGATCGCCCGAATAGCCGGCACCGGCGCCGATGCGCACGGTGCGCTGTGGATCGTGGGTCATGTACTTCTCCAGAACAGGGGGTTGCGCTTGCCCTTGCCCCCGCTCAGAACAGCGGGAACAGTCCCAGCACCACGCAGGCGATGGTCATCACCACGGAAGCGCCGAAGAGGAAAGGGATGGTGTATTTCTGATGGTCTGCCAGTTCGATGCCGGCCAGGCCGCACACCAGGAAGGTGGCGGGCGTGAGCGGACTGACCGGGAAACCCGTGGTCATCTGGCCCAGCAACGCCGCCTGGGCGACCTGGATGGTCGGCACGCCCAGCATGTGACTGACCTCGGCGATCACCGGCAGCACGCCGAAGTAGAAGGAATCCGGGTCGAACAGCAGCGACAGCGGCATCGACAACAACCCCAGGGCCACCGGGATATGGCTGGCCATCTCGGGCGGTACCAGGCCCACGGCCGTCTTGGCCATGGCCGAGAGCATGCCGGACTTGGTCATGATGCCGGTGAACACGCCCGCCGCAAACAGGATGCTGGCCATCAGCAGGGCGGCCTTGGCGTGGGCATCGATGCGCTCGCGCTGCATGGCCACGTCACGGTAGTTGATCATCAGGGCCAGCACCACGCCGATCATGAACATGACCACCGGATCGACCTTGCCGCTGATCATCACGCCCAGCACGAATACCGTCAGGACGATATTGGCCCAGAAATTCTGCGGGCGGCGGATCTTCAGTTGCGCTTCGCTCAGTTCATGCTGCTGCACGAAACCCACGCTGGCTCCCTTGCCCAGCCCGAGGCGGCGCTCCTCCTTCAGGCCCAGCAGATACGCGGCGATGAAGACGAAGGCCAGTCCGACCAGCTGGACCGGCACCAGGGGCGTGAAGATGTCCGATACCGGGATATGCAGTGCGGCCGAGGCACGGATCATCGGCCCGGTCCACGGCAGGAAATTCACGCCCGCGGCCAGCGAGGCCACGCAGGCCAGGATGCGCTTGTCGATGCCCAGCCGCGTGTACAGCGGCAGCATGGCGGGGATGGTGATGAGGAAGGTCACCGCACCCGATCCATCCAGGTGGATCAGCAAGGCCAGCAGTGCCGTACCGGGAACGATGCGGGTGGGGCGGCTGCCCACGGTCTTGAGGATGCGGCTGATGATGGGGTCCAGCATGCCGGCATCGGTCACGATGCCGAAGAACAGGATGGCAAAGACGAACATTCCCGCCACCGGTGCAATGGCGGTGACGCCCTGAACGATGAACTTGGAAGTCTGCAAGCCGAAGCCGCCGATCAGGGCGGCCATGATGGGAATGGCGATCAGCGCCACCAGCGGCGACATCCTCTTGGTGAGGATGGCGGTGAACAAGGATACGATCGTGACAAAGCCGAGCAGGGCCAACATGCGTGTCTCCGTTTTTTGGTGTGATGTTCTTGTCGTGTCAGCACATCCGGCCCGGTGTGTCGTTTTGCTTTTCTGTTTCAGTCTCCGTACCGGATTCCGTACAGGGGGGGCGAGATGTGAGCAGGGCGAGTGTAGGTGGCGGCCGATTTTGTTGTAAAGTCGCTTTTTTCGATTGATTGACCGGATTTGCAGCATAATCCGGCGACCTCCATCTCATGCAAGCCAACCTTTCCACGCGCCTGCTGCAAGCCTTCCTGGCCCTGGCCGAGTGCCGGCACTTCGGTCATGCGGCCGAGCGCTGCCACCTCTCGCAGTCAGCCTTCAGCGCCATGATCCAGAAACTGGAGAGCGCCACCGGCGCGCGCCTGTTCGAGCGTGATACGCGCAACGTGAGCCTCACGCCCGAAGGTGAAGTCTTCGTCCAGGTGGCCCGCCAGCTGGTGGCGGACATGCAGGCGGCGCTGGCGGACATGAATGATTATGTCGCCCGGCGCAAGGGCAGGGTGGCCATTGCGGCCCTGCCTTCGTTGGCGGCGGGCTGGCTGCCGCCGGTGCTGGCAGTCTACCGGCAGCGCCATCCGGGTGTCACGGTGGAATTGTTCGATGCCATTTCGGACCAGTGCCTGGAGCTGCTGCGGCATGGCAAGGCCGACATCGCCCTGACCGCGCCGGGACCCGATCTGCTGGAGTTCAGTTCCCAGCCGTTGTGTGCCGATCCGTTCTATCTGGTGTGCCGCAAGGACCATCCGCTGGCCGGGAAGCGACGCATCAAGGTGGCGCAACTGGCCGGTTGCGAGATGATCCACCTGGCGCGCTCGACCAGCGTACGCCAGCACCTGGAGGCGGTGCTGCGACCTGGTGGCGTGATCCACACCGGGCTGGAGGTGGAGCACCTGGCCACGCTGGCGGCCTTGATCGAAAGCGGGCTGGGCGTGAGCGTGGTGCCGGAACTGACGCTGTTCCAGTTCCGTCTGCCCAACCTGGTCGCCATTGCCGTGGATGCGCCGGAGCTGGTGCGGCCACTGCTGATCGTCACGCCCAAGGAGCGCAGCCTGTCCATTGCCGCGCAAGGTCTGCTGGAGCTGGTCGAGGCCAAGGCGCGCGCCGAAGCGGGCAGTCCTGTGCGCAGGCGCCGGAACATCGCATAATGGCAGGCCCCGAGCTGCTCTGCTTGCCTGATATCCACCACGCCACTTTCATGCCCGCACACGCAGCCCTTCAATGGATCGTCGATGAAGAGCGGCTCTTCACCGACATGGCCGATTCTCCCGACAATCCTTGTACCGCCTGCGGCGCTGGCTGCGTCCGTGCACGTGGAGTGATCCCTCAAGGGCTGATGGCTTGCTTGCACAATGCTGCCAGGGCATCGCCCAGCGACTCCGGACGTCCTTCGAAGAGCCGGCGCAAGGCTTGCGGATCGGCCAGTTGCGCATACAGCGCACGGCGCGCCGGATAGTCCGTGGCCATGCGTACGGCGGCCAGGATGTAGTCATCCAGCGTGGCCGCGATGGTCCAGTCGGGCAGCCCGACGCGGCGGAACAGTCCTTCGTCGATATGTTCGAAGACTTCCGGCCCGGTCTTGCAGACGCCCGGCAGTCCGACCGTGAAGGCATCGATGATGCCGTTGGTATTGCCGAAGGGCAGGGGCGAGAGGAACATGTCGCACTGGTTGAAGATCGACAGGTACTGCTGGTAGGGCTGGTGCGCATAGACCTGCGCCGACGGAATGTAGCGCAGGATCAGGCGCTGCAACTGCGGATAGAGCAGGCCCTGCGCCTGGCCCACCAGGAAATGCAGTCGCACCTGGCGCGCGGCCCCGCCCTCTGCCCGCGCGGACAATTCCACGATGCGCTGGCACGCCATCAGGAAGCGCGGATTGAGTTTCATGGTAGTGGCTGCAATGGCCACATTGACCACCGTCTGGTCGCGTCGCTCCATGCGCGGTACGGCAAAGGGGATGGCCGTGGGACGGTAGGGCTGGCCATCGGCGGGCAGGCGCAAGAGCTTTTCGCTGAAGCAGGCCGGGTCGCCGACGAAATCCTCTTCCACGCTGATGTAGTCGATGCGCGAGGAATGCGTAGTGGCCGGGTGGCCGAGCGCGGCCACCTGCAAGGGCGCTAGCCGCAGATTGGCCGCGAACATGGTGATGGGGAACATGCCCACGCTGGGCATGTAGAACACGCATGGTCGACGCGCCTGTGCAGTCTCGCGCACGGTGCGCAGACTGGACACCAGGTCGCCGGGCTGCTCCAGCGTGATGAATTCATCGAAGACGGCGCGACCCAGTTCGTCGGTATTGGCCGCGTAGCCCAGGGCAATCACGTGGAAATGGCGGCGTGCCGCCTCCAGCGTCTTGGAGTGGGTACGGTAGATCGAGTGTCCGCCGGAAAACCACTCCAGCAAGACCAGCATGACCGGCTTGCCATTGACGCGCCCGCCACCGTCCTGCGCCAGGTCATGCAGGCCGTCGGCAGCGAGCTTGCCGAGCAGCAGCTGGTTGATGGCGCCCTTGATGCGATGGCGCTGCGGCAGGTCGGCGTAGCTGCAGTGCATGTAGACGTCATGCAGCACGGCAACCGGCAGCCCGTCCAGGGAATCCAGTTCATGCAGTCGTTCGGGCAGCCAGTGCAGCAGGGCCTCGCGCTTGGAATGCGCCGCCGGCGTACCGAGAAAGCGCGGCGACATCAATGCCAGGAACAGCGCGGCGGCCAGCGGTTTGTTCTGGAGCCAGAGCGCTTCCACATCGAGCGGCAATTCCGATTCAGGGGAGTACAGCAGACAGAATTTCACCAGGTCCAGCGGCTTGACCTCGAATACCGCCGATTGCGGACCGCCGAAATTGAGCGAGCGCAGGATGTGATCGGCATTGATGAAGTGACTCGCCCCGAATAGCGCCGCCAGCCAGCGCTGGAACTGGATGAGCTGGCCGAAACCGTTGGGACTGAGGTGAAAGCCGGGATCCGACAGTAGTGCCGAGATGGCGCCGGTAAGGCGCGCCAGCGTGTGCTGTTCCAGTTCGGCCTGGGTCACCGCCGGGGAGACCTGCAAGGAAAACCTGCCGGCCAGTTGCCCGTACTGCCGATCGATCAGTTGCAGCAGGCGCACCAGTTCCTGTGCGGCGGGCTCCCGCTGGCGTGCGTAGCAGAGGTACTCGAATTTTTCCAGGGAGAAAATGTCGTCTTGGCTGGCCGTCATCGGGGGCTCATTCGGGTGGTCAGTGGCGCAGACGGCATTGTGCCGTCTTCGGCGCCGTGCCGCCAGCAAGATCGTCGCGGCCCGAGGACTGGCTCAATGCCGGGTGCGCGCCTGCACCATGGCCGACGGCGTCTGCCCGAACAGCTTCTTGTAGTCGCAGGAGAACTGGCTGAAGTTGGCGAAGCCCCAGGCGGCAGCGATGTCGCCGATGCTGCCGACGGCCTGGCTGCCATCGCCCGCGCACAGGGCGCGGCGCACCCCGTTCAGGCGCAGCGAGCGCAGATAGCTCATGGGGCTCATGCCCAGCACATCCTCGAAGCAGTATTGCAGCGTGCGGCGACTGACGTGGACGGCCTCGCACAGCATGGGGACGGTCACCGGGCTGTCCTGATGCGCCATCGCGAACTCGCGCGCATCGTTGACGATACGGCGGCGGCGCAGAAAGCTGGCACCGGCTTGCGCCTCGATCTCGCCCTCGTCCAGCATGGCCAGCAAGGCTACCAGCACGGCTTCCTGGCGCAGCTGCAGGGCGGCATGGGCGTGGGCGCCGCTGGCCTGGCCCGCCAGGGCGAGCAGGGCAGCGATCTGCTGGCGGCAATCTTCCAGACCCTGATGCCCGACCTTGAGCAGTTCGGCCCGGTGCAGGCGCTGCCAGTCCGGCTGGCAGCCCAGCCGTGCGGCACTCGATTGCAGGGCGTCGCGTTGTACCACGATGCCGTAGATTTCATGGGCATCCGGCGTGACCAGTTCGAATTCGCAGGCGCCCGGACGGGTCATCACCACATCCTCACCCACCTGGCGGCCATTGATGCGCATGCCGCTGGTGCGCACCTCGATACCGAACCACAAGGCATCGGGCCATACCTGGCAGGACTGGCGCACGGCACGGCTGCTGGCCTCGCGGAAAATCTGCAGACCGCTGCTCTGCCACTCCTGCAGCACGCCTTCAAAGCGACCGCAGGTGATCTGGTCGTAGCGTTGTTCCCAGTCCGTCAGGTTGTGCGCATGCTCATCCACATCGCGCGCAACGGCGGTGCGCAATGCCCGCTGGCTGTGCGTGGCAGGTGTGTCAGGCTGGGACAGTGAGAGCGCGGACATGGGCAGACTCCTTGATCGACCGGCGGCTCGCAAGCCGCGCAGGTTTGCCGAATTTCGATAACGCCGCCGAAATTGCCGTTGCTATATTGGGTCGGCAGGGCAGCGTATTGCGCCAGATCAAGCAAGCGCCATGCCCGCCAGTCCTATCACAGGGGTCGCCACGCAGCGGCCCGTCCTTCGCGCCAACGGGAGAATCCGATGAATGCAAGCTCTTCAGGGCAGGGCCATACCCTCAAGCCCGTCCTGTCCACCCTGCAGCTCTGGGCCATTGCGGTCGGGCTGGTGATTTCCGGCGAATACTTCGGCTGGAGCTATGGCTGGGCCAGCGCCGGCACGCTGGGCTTCACGGTCACGGCCCTGTTCATTGCGGCCATGTATGCCACTTTCATTTTCAGCTTTACCGAACTGACTACTTCCATTCCCCATGCGGGTGGGCCGTTTGCCTACAGCAAGCGCGCCTTCGGGCCGGTGGGCGGCTACCTGGCGGGCGCGGCCACGCTCATCGAATTCGTCTTTGCGCCACCGGCCATCGCCCTGGCCATCGGCGCCTACCTCAATGTGCAGTTCCCCGATATCGATCCCAGGCAGGCGGCGCTGGGCGCGTATCTGGTGTTCATGACGCTCAATATCGTCGGCGTGCAGATTGCGGCCACCTTTGAGCTCTTCGTGACGCTGCTGGCGATCTTCGAATTGCTGGTCTTCATGGGGGTGGTGGCGCCAGGTTTCTCGCTGATCAATTTCACCAAGGGCGGCTGGTCGGGCAGTGACAGCTTCAGCCTGGCGGCGGTGCCCGGCATGTTCGCGGCGATCCCGTTTGCGATCTGGTTCTTCCTCGCCATCGAAGGCGTGGCCATGGCCGCCGAAGAAGCCAAGGACCCCAGGCGCTCCATTCCCATCGCCTACATCACCGGCATCCTCACGCTGGTGGTGCTGGCCATCGGCGTGATGCTCTTCGCTGGCGGGGCCGGCGACTGGACCAAGCTGGCCAATATCAATGATCCGCTGCCGCAGGCCATGAAACTGATCGTGGGCGGCAACAGCAACTGGTTGCACATGCTGGTGTGGCTGGGCCTGTTCGGGTTGGTGGCGTCGTTCCACGGCATCATTCTGGGCTACTCGCGCCAGATCTATGCGCTGGCCCGCGAAGGCTATCTGCCTGCGTATTTCGCCCGGATCCATCCGCGCTTCAAGACGCCGCACCGCGCCATCCTGGCTGGCGGGGTGGTGGGCATCGCCGCCATCTACAGCGACGAGCTCATCAAGATCGGCGGCCAGACGCTCACCGCCAATATCGTCACCATGTCGGTGTTCGGTGCGATCCTGATGTACATCCTGTCGATGCTGTCGCTGTTGCGCCTGCGCCGCACCGAGCCTGGCCTGGAGCGGCCTTTCCGGGCGCCGCTGTATCCCTACTTCCCGGCCTTTGCATTGTTCGGTGCGCTGGTCTGCATGGCCACCATGATCTACTACAATCCGCTGATCTTCGGCATCTTCGTGGCGCTGATGGCACTGGGATATGTGTGCTACCTTGCATCGGCGCGTCATCGTTCGGGACGTGGCCTGCCGGCTTGAGGCGGGCGCATGTGACAGCGCGCTTTTTCAGGGAGCAACCGATCATGTCGACACCTCGTTTTCGCCACAGCGCGGGGAGCACCAGCTACGCATTTCGTGATCTGAAGGAGCTCATGGCCAAGGCCAGCCCGGCGCGCTCAGGCGACTTGCTGGCCGGTGTGGCCGCTGCCAGTGCCGAGGAGCGCGCCATCGCACAGATGGCGCTGGCCGAGCTGCCGTTGAAGACCTTCCTCCAGGAGCCGCTGATTCCCTACGAAGACGATGAGGTCACCCGCCTCATCCTCGACAGTCATGACCGCGCAGCGTTTGCAGCGATTGCCCACCTGACCGTGGGCGACCTGCGCAACTGGCTGCTGGCCGACGACACCGACAGTACCGTACTGGCAGCGGTCGCCCCCGGTGTCACGCCGGAGATGGCGGCTGCCGTCTCCAAGATCATGCGCAATCAGGATCTGATCCTGGTGGCCAAGAAATGCTGTGTGGTCACGGCCTTTCGCAATACCATCGGCCTGCCCGGCCGCTTGTCCACGCGCTTGCAGCCCAATCACCCTACCGATGACGCCAGCGGCATTGCCGCCAGCATGCTCGATGGCCTGCTGTATGGCAACGGCGATGCGGTCATCGGCATCAATCCCGCCACGGACAACGTGCCGCAGGTGGTCAAGCTGGTCGGGATGATGGCCGAGGTGATCGCGCGCTACGAAATCCCCACGCAATCCTGCGTGCTGACCCACGTCACCAACACGATTGCGGCCATCGAGCGCGGCGCGCCGGTGGACCTGGTGTTCCAGTCGATTGCCGGGACCGAGGCAGCCAATCGCGGCTTCGGTATCGACCTGGCCATCCTGGCTGAGGCGCGTGCGGCGGCACTGTCCCTGCAACGTGGCACCGTGGGTGACAACGTCATGTATTTCGAAACCGGTCAGGGCAGTGCGCTGTCGGCCAACGCCCATCATGGCGTCGATCAGCAGACCTGCGAAGCACGCGCCTATGCGGTGGCGCGGGCGTTCAAGCCGCTGCTGGTCAATACGGTAGTGGGTTTCATCGGGCCGGAATATCTTTATGACGGCAAGCAGATCATCCGCGCCGGACTGGAAGACCATTTCTGCGCCAAGCTGCTGGGCCTGCCCATGGGCTGCGATGTCTGCTACACCAACCACGCCGAGGCCGACCAGAACGACATGGATGTGCTCCTGACCCTGCTGGGCGTGGCAGGCTGCACCTTCATCATGGGCATTCCCGGTTCGGATGACATCATGCTCAACTACCAGACCACTTCCTTCCACGATGCCTTGTATGCCAGGCGGGTACTGGGTTCGCGGCCGGCTCCCGAATTCGAGGCGTGGCTGCAGCGGATGCAGATATTCAATGCGGGCGGCCAGGAGCAGGCATTCCGCCTGCATGCCGACATGCCGCCCGGTTTTCGCGATACCTTGCTGCGCCTTCAATGACCATGGACGACCACGAGCTTTCACCGCATGGTGCAGAAAACGTCAGCCCCGGTGCAGAAAACGTCACGGCCAATCCGTGGGAAGCCCTGCGCCGTTTTACCGCTGCACGCATCGCCCTGGGACGCAGTGGCGTCAGCCTGCCAACCGCGCCGCAGCTGGCTTTCCAGCTGGCCCATGCGCAGGCACGCGATGCCGTGCATCTGCCGCTGGACGTGGCAGGACTGAAGGATCAGTTGCAGCAACAAGGGATCTGCGCCGCCCAGGCTATCCCGGATGTACGGAGTGCGGCCGCCGATCGGCTGATGTACCTGCAGCGGCCGGACTTCGGGCGCAAGCTGTCGGAAAGTTCGCGCCAGCAGTTGCTTGAACGTTTCGGCACCGCGCCGCAACGGCGCTTCGATGTGGGCTTCGTCATCGCTGATGGCTTGTCGGCGCTGGCCATCGTACGCAATGCCGCCCCTTTCCTGGCCCAGGTAATGCAGCGCATCGCGTCCGAAGGATGGTCGATGGCGCCCCCGGTGATCGTGCAGCAGGGGCGGGTCGCGGTGGCTGACGAGATTGGTGAACTGCTGGGCGTGAAGCTGGTGGTGATCCTGATCGGCGAGCGACCGGGCTTGAGTTCGCCTGACAGCATGGGGCTCTATCTGACCTGGATGCCCTCGCGCGGGCTGACCGACGCCAGCCGCAACTGCATCTCCAATGTGCGGCCGGAAGGTCTGCCGTACGCCGAGGCGGCCTACAAGCTGCATTACCTGATGGCGCAGGCGCATGAGCGTGGCTTGTCGGGCGTGGCCTTGAAGGATGAGACGGCCAGTGCGGCAGAGGAACTGGATGTGCGGCGCAATTTCCTGCTGGGAGGTGATTGAGCCGGTAACTTCTGCTCGATACAGCGTTAACGGAAAAGGCCGCGAATCTGCATTCGCGGCCTTGTCGTTTTGCTGCCGGGGAGGTCGGATCATCCCTCCCGGCAACGATCAACGGCTTACAGCGTTTCCAGCGCCTGGTTCAGCGTGGCGCTCGGACGCATCACGGCGAAGGTCTTTTCGCGATCCGGCAGGTAGTAGCCGCCGATGTCGACTTCCTTGCCCTGCACCGAGTTGAGCTCTTCGACGATCTTCTGCTCGTTCTCGGCCAGTGCCTTGGCCAGCGGTGCGAACTGCTTGGCCAGCTCGGCGTCGTCCTTCTGCGCGGCCAGTTCCTGGGCCCAGTACAGGGCCAGGTAGAAGTGGCTGCCACGGTTGTCCAGCTCACCGGTCTTGGGCGAGGGCGACTTGTTGTTGTCCAGCAGCTTGCCGGTGGCAGCATCCAGGGTCTTGGCCAGGATCTTGGCGCGGGCGTTGCCGGTCTTGATGCCGACGTCTTCGATGGACACGGCCAGGGCCAGGAATTCACCCAGCGAATCCCAGCGCAGGTGGTTCTCGCCGACCAGCTGTTGCACGTGCTTGGGGGCCGAGCCGCCGGCACCGGTTTCGAACATGCCGCCACCGGCCATCAGCGGGACGATCGACAGCATCTTGGCCGAGGTGCCCAGTTCCATGATGGGGAACAGGTCGGTCAGGTAGTCGCGCAGGATGTTGCCGGTCACCGAGATGGTGTCCAGGCCGCGGATGACGCGTTCCAGGGTGTAACGCATGGCGCGCACTTGCGACATGATCTGGATGTCGGCACCGGTCAGGTCGTGATCCTTCAGGTAGGTGTTGACCTTCTTGATCAGTTCGGCTTCGTGCGGACGGTACGGGTCCAGCCAGAACACGGCCGGCATGCCGGACAGGCGGGCGCGGGTCACGGCCAGCTTGACCCAGTCACGCACGGCAGCATCCTTGACCTGGCACATGCGCCAGATGTCGCCTTCTTCCACGTTCTGCTCCAGCAGCACCTGGCCGTCCAGGGTGACGATGCGGGCCACGCCAGCCTGGGCGATTTCGAAGGTCTTGTCGTGCGAACCGTATTCTTCGGCCTTCTGGGCCATCAGGCCGACGTTGGGCACGGTACCCATGGTGGTCGGGTCGAAGGCGCCGTTGGTCTTGCAGAAGTTGATGATTTCCTGGTAGATGCGGGCGAAGGTCGATTCCGGCAGCAGGGCCTTGGTGTCTTCGGTCTTGCCGGCGGCGTTCCACATCTTGCCGCCTGCGCGGATCATGGCCGGCATGGAGGCGTCGACGATCACGTCGTTGGGGGCGTGCAGGTTGGTGATGCCCTTGGCGGAGTCCACCATGGCCAGGCGCGGGCGCTTGGCTTCATCGGCCTTCAGGTCGGCCAGCACTTCGGCCTTCTTGTCTTCGGGCAGGGTGTTGATCTTTTCGTAGACGCCGGACATGCCGTTGTTCGGGTTCACGCCGATCTCGGCGAACAGCTTGGCGTGCTTGGTGAAGGTGTCCTTGTAGTAGGTGCGCACGGCGTGGCCGAAGACGATCGGGTGCGAGACCTTCATCATGGTGGCCTTGACGTGCACCGACAGCAGCAGGTCGGTGTCGAAGGCGTCCTGCATCTGCTCTTCGTAGTAGGCGCACAGAGCCTTCTTGCTCATGAACATGCTGTCGATGATTTCACCGGCTTGCAGCGAGATCTTCGGCTTCAGGACGATGGTTTCGCCGGACTTGGTGACCAGGTCCATCTTGACGTCCACGGCCTTGTCCAGGGTCAGGCTCTTTTCGCCGGCGTAGAAGTCGCCGCCGTGCATGTGCGCCACGTGGGTACGCGAGGCCATGGACCACTTGGCCATCGAGTGCGGGTGCTTGCGGGCGTAGTTCTTGACGGCGTTGGGCGCGCGGCGATCCGAGTTGCCTTCGCGCAGGACCGGGTTGACGGCGCTGCCGGTGACCTTGGCGTAACGCTTTTGCAGGGCCTTTTCTTCTTCGGTGGTCGGGTTTTCCGGATAGTCCGGCAGCTTGTAGCCGCGCGATTGCAGTTCGCGGATGGCGGCTTGCAGTTGCAGGATCGAGGCGCTGATGTTGGGCAGCTTGATGATGTTGGCTTCCGGGCTCTGGGTCAATGCGCCCAGTGCGGCCAGGTTGTCGGGGACTTTCTGCTCATCGGTGAGGTACTCGGGGAATTCAGCCAGGATACGCGCAGCCACCGAAATATCGCTTTCGACGACGTCGATGCCGGCCGCGGCGGTGAACTTCTTGACGATGGGCAAGAGCGAGTGAGTCGCCAGATAGGGTGCCTCGTCGGTCAGCGTATAGATGATGGTCGGGTTGCCAGTAGTCACGATGATGTCCTTGCGTTGGTGTGTTGATGTGCTTTGGTGCGATCCCCGCAGCGCCGGATGGTCCGCCCTGGCTCTGTCGGCCTGGGCTGGCGCCACCTCCTTGTCGGCTGTGCTGCGCGGAAATTCGTCTCCCGGGGCGGCATGGCTGGCGTACTGCTGCCAGAGAGCCGCGGCAAAAAACAGCGGTAGTTTACTCCTAAGCGGGGCGAAATGCTTCAACTCTTATATAAGACTTGAAGAATTTTTTGCTTTTGACTCAATTCCTTCTCTGCTTTTATTCGTCTCCCCCTGGCTCTGCTATTGTCATGCGTTCACTTTTTTCTATCGTCCGGCAATTTGCCGTACAATGCCAATCAAGGAGGAATTCATGATGCCTGCCGTTTCAACTGCGCGGCTTGAAGCCCGAATCAGTCCCGAATTGCAGCAATTGCTCAAGCGCGCCGCCGAGATCGAAGGGCGGACGTTGACGGATTTCGTTGTCGCGGCGGTCCAGGACGCGGCGCAACGAGCCATTGAGCAGGCAGAAGTGATCCGCTTGTCGCTGGAAGACCAGCAGCGCTTCGCCGATGCTCTTCTGTCGCCGCCGCCACCGTCGGCCGCATTGCGACGCGCCATGGTGCGTCATGACAAACTGCTGCGCAGCGAAGAATGACGCGCCCGCCGTTTCTGGTGACGGCGCTCGATATCGCATCTCACGACCGTAGTCGCTTTGAATCCGGTTCGCCTGCATTGAATCGCTACCTGCGCGAACAGGTGACGCAGGATATTCGCCGCCGTGTCGCTGCATGCTTCGTGGCGGTGGACGATGAGCAGCGCGTGGCAGGCTTCTACACGCTGGCCAGTGCCAGCGTTCCGCTGGCGGGACTGTCTGACGCGCTGCGCCGCAAGTTGCCGCGCTATGGCGCCGTCCCTGCCATCCGTCTGGGACGCCTGGCAGTGGACCGTGAATTCAAAGGTCGCGGCCTCGGGGGCGCCTTGTTGGTCAATGCCTTGTATCGCGCCATCGCCGCCGAGATACCGGGCGCAGTCATGGTAGTTGATGCCAAAGACGCACAGGCAGCGGCCTTCTACCGGCATCATGGTTTCGTCGCCTTTCAGGATGCGCCGCTGACACTGTTCCTGCCGTTGACATCGGTCCGCCAAGTGTGAGTCCGTGTTTCTGCATCACCATAAAAAAGGGCCGCAACGCTGCGGCCCATCCCAATAGCTAGAACCCATTTCATAAATAGGCGTGAGATGCGTTCTGTCCAGAAAGGGCGCTGGCAAGGCGCGCGACGCGTCG
>NZ_JABXGG010000104.1:0-203 GCF_022627875.1 Herbaspirillum sp. C7C8 | reverse complement strand
TGGGACTGGGGGCTGTTCATCGGCGGTTTCGTGCCGCCCCTGATCTGCGGTGTGGCCTTCGGCAACCTGCTGCTGGGTGTGCCCTTCCACTATGACGACACCATGCGCGTGGAATACACCGGCAGTTTCTTTGCCCTGTTGAATCCCTTCGGTCTGCTGGCCGGTCTGCTGTCGGTGGCCATGCTGCTGATGCACGGTGCGGC
>NZ_JABXGG010000103.1:0-203 GCF_022627875.1 Herbaspirillum sp. C7C8 | reverse complement strand
ACGCCGCCGCCAACACGATAGCTCTCCAGGTTGCCCTGTCGGATGACCGGCGTCCCCGTGGTCATGGTGGCGCGCTGGGCGTTGATGAAGCCGCAACCGGCACAGGTAATGCCGGAGGGGTTGGCGATGATCACCTGCGCCCGGTTGCCGGCGACCTCGATGAAGCCACGCAGGTAGCTCGGGTCCGATGAGTTGATCTGGTT
>NZ_JABXGG010000102.1:0-213 GCF_022627875.1 Herbaspirillum sp. C7C8 | reverse complement strand
CGTCCGCATCCAGGCGGGTCAGGATGTGACGAGCAAGGGTGCGCAGGTAGTCGCTGAAGGCGCGCTGCAAGTCGAGGTCGGACGTGACATGCGCATCGGCACCGCCAACGTCTCGGCCAGTGCACGTGACCAGGGCCAGCGCAGCAGCAGCGGGATCCTGTCGGCCACGACGGTGCGCACCGATGACGCCAGCAGCACCAGCCGGGAGGCAGG
>NZ_JABXGG010000101.1:0-230 GCF_022627875.1 Herbaspirillum sp. C7C8 | reverse complement strand
GGTTTGCCCCGCAACCTGATGAGCGGCGTGCGTGGTGTCAACACCGGTTATCCGGTGGTGCAATGTTCGATGAGTTCCCTGGTGATGGAAAATCGTACCCTCTGCATGCCGGGCAGCGTCGACAGCATCCCCTCCAAGGGCAATAGCGAAGATCATATTTCCAATTCGACCTGGTGCGCGCGCAAGGCCATGACGGTGGTGCAGAACACGCAATACATCGTCGGCGTGGA
>NZ_JABXGG010000100.1:0-231 GCF_022627875.1 Herbaspirillum sp. C7C8 | reverse complement strand
GTGTTCGGACGGGCACATGGTGAAGTCACCGGCATGTACATGCAGGACCTGGTGGGAACGGAGCTCTACGAAAGTGCCCTGCGCTACATCGATGCCGTGCTGGCCGGCGAAGAACAGATCTTCGAGCGCACCTTCACCCATGCCGTCAACGGCTACAAGCACGTCGTGACCACCTACATCCCCGACATCACCGAGGCCGGGGATGTAGTCGGCTCCTACGTCGTGGCCCAG